>JAADDE010000008.1 GCA_013154085.1 Thermoproteota archaeon
CTATGTGCCCGAAGCACGCCTCCCCCTCCAAGCACCTCTTGGAGGCCCTCCCCGCGTAGTGCGGGCCTCCTATCCACACCGCCGGCTCGCCGGAGCACTGGAAGTCCCTCCACGAGGCCACCGCCCCGGCCAGCACCTCGTGGTTCTTCGGATCCCTCCACTCCTCTTCGCTGGAGCCTATCTCCACAAAGACGACGGCCTTGTCCGGCGTGGGTCCGTGGTGGGTGGCCTCGTACGTGACCTCGTAGCCCTCCCTCGCGCGCGAGGAAAGAGCCTTGAGTATGGAGCAGGAGAGCGGCGGATGGGCGAGGGCCAGCTTCCGGGGCTCCCCGCCGAGCTTGGCCTCGCCGAAGTTGCCGGTGTGGTGGACCGTGAAGGCCTTCACCCTCTTCTCGCTTGAATGCCTCGACAGCACCACAACCACATCCGAGTCCACAGAGCTCATGTCGCAGAAGGGGGCATCCTTCGGAAGCTCCAGCGCCTTTATTCCGTACTCCCTTTCCAAGACCTCCGCCGCCCCCTTGGCGGCAGGGTCGCCGGGATAGTAGACGATCCTCACTCGGGCTCCCTCAGCAAGCCCTTCCTCTTGAGCGTTCTAATAACCCTATTCGCCAGCGATCTGGACTTAGTTTTTATTATCAGCACGTCCCCGACCCTCTCCAGCTCGCACCCCGGCGGCACCAGCCCCTCCGCTTCGGGCAAGGCTAGGATCACGAAGAAGCCCTTGGGGTCCCGCTTTCCCGCCTCCACGGGAGGTCCCCTGCGTGGTGGGGCCGCCGGGATTTGAACCCGGGACCACCAGCGCTCCGGGGGACGCGGGGATTCCCTCCCCAGGCTGGCATCCTACCAAGCTAGACGACGGCCCCACTCCGGGGCGGCGTCACCAGAGCAGTTAATAAAATTTCACTGAAAGTAGCTGTGGTCGGAAATCGCGCCGATGAAGGGTTCCTTCTCTCCTATTATCTTCTCTGCACTGTGGATCGCGTTGAGAAGCTCGTCGACGGTCCTCAAGACGTCGAGCACCTCCCCCCTCTCTCCCCTGGAGAGCGTGAGGAGCAACGCGTTGTAGAAGTCCACAAACTTGGGTATTCGGAGTAGGGCCATCTCGTAGACTGTCCTGATGCTCTGGCCTTCATCGAAGTAGATGTCGTACAAGCTGTGGACCATTACGTAGCTGGAGCCCGTGAACTTTATGCAACGGAACGCCCTCGCCTGCCACTCCTTGTCCTCTACGTTAAGAAGGGTCGGGCGGGACACCCAGCACATGTCCGAGAGGTCCAGCATGGCGTATACGAATATTTTCAAAGGCTTGGGAAAGTCCTCCTTGGGCATGCCGAGGCTTGAGAGCGAGATTTCAACGTTGGGCTCCTCAACTTTTATTATTGGTTCGAACCTCTTGGCGTCGTTGTCCCGCAAGTATTTTATAAGCACCGAGAAGGCGTCCTTGAGTATGCTGTTTATCGCATCCCTCAGCATCAGCTGGTCCGTCTGCGACCGCTTGAGCTCTTCCATTATCTCCTCCGACCGCTCCCTTATGTCGGAGCTCAGCAGCAAGTTGTCCTCCTTCATAATGTTGCCCAGCAGCTCTGCGAAGTCTATCCTTCCCAAGGCGGGGATGCCTCAGCACCTTCTCTTCGGATTCCTTTTCGCTCTTACGGCAGGAGTCCGGGGTCCTCCACGGGCTCCACCTCGCTCCAAAGCTCCTCCACGGCCCTCTCCAGCGCCTCCTCCGGCTCGAGGCCCTTCAAAATATACTTCATGAGTATTTCATAGTGCTCCTTGACCTCTTTGTAGTACCTCTCAAGCGTCTCCTTGGGTACTTCCTTCTCCGGCCCCTCCCAGAGGCCGGGGCACTTCAAGTCCAAGTAAACGCTGTCGGAGCCTATCGCCTTAGGGACTATGGGGTACAGCCTGCACCGGTACGGGCGCACGGGGTAGACCTCGCACTCGTAGCCTTCCTTCCCCTTCCGGAGGAAGACGCACTCGTCCTTAATTCCCCGGAGCACCAAAAACGGCACGAAGTCCGCAACGATGACCTTGACGTACGTCGGTATCAGCTCCCTCCAGTCCTTTTTCAAGTACTTAGCTATTCTTATTAGATCGTGAACCGTTAGGGAGACGTTGGGCCCTCCTCTGCAACAGTAGGCCTTCCTCGTGCACTTGAATCTGAACTTCTTATCTACGCTTATCTCCTTATACCTCTTCAACCCAAGCCCTTTGCTTGCTTAAAGGGTCCCGGTCCTTACCCTTATCGGGCAGAAATGGCGTCATCAAGGGAGTTGCTGGAGGCAGTGCTTTATCTCTTGGGGAGGGAGAGCAAGGAAGTCCCGCTGGAGGACCTATTCGCGGTTATGAGCGAGCTGGAGTTCGAAGGCTCCGTGCTGGAGCTCCTCCAAGAAATGGAGAGGGAGAAGCTCGTGGAGAGAAAGGACGAGAGGGTGCTGCTCAGCGAGCTGGGGCTGGCCAAGTTCAACAAGACGTTCGCTCAGATGCTCAGCGAGAACCCGTCCTACGCCCTAATGCTGGTCAACTTGTGCCGGGCGAGGGGTAGGCGTTGAGGCCGGTCCACGCTCAGGGGTACTACTTCTTAATCCCTATGGGAGAGCGCTGGCGCGTGCACGAGGTGGTGAACTACTACTATTACGACGAGGAGGGAAGGCTCTCCGAGCTCGTTCACCGCCCCTTCGAGTACCAGAGGGAAGTGGAGAGGGCTTGGGACGCCTTTCAAGAGGAGCTCTCCAAGGAGGAGATAAGGATAAACGGGGAGAGGGCAGAGGCCCGCGTCGTGTGGGCCGTCTTGGAGTTCCTCGGCTTCGCCGAGCTGCCCTACTACTCATTCTTCGTAGAGTTCGAAGGTCCCCATAAGGAAGGGGAGAACTGCTTCGAGAACTCCTTCGAGCCTTGGGTGGCCGAATACGACTACGAGGCCTTTTGGTACCTGCCGCCGGGCTACCGCTTCACGCTGGCGCATACCTCTTGCGACTATGAGGTGACGGATGACGGGAGAATACTGAACATATGGTGCCGGAAGGGGGACAGAATAAAGGGATACGAAAAAATATGTTGGGCGGAGGCCTAGTCCCTACACTCTCTCTCACCCACCAGCCTCTCTATCAGCTTGTCCAGCTGTTCAACGCTTCTCAACAGCTCCTTCATCAACTTTTCTTCCTTCGTGACCCTGTTCCACAGCACCAAGTCGCACCCGACGTAAGCTGTTCTGCGCTACAAAATATAGATCACCTCCTTAAAATTTCGACCAATGCTTTGGGGTGTTTGAGTTCTTCCTCGATCCTTTCTATTGCTTAAACAATCAGTTCCACCAGACTGCACGACTCCTCTTTCACGGAAGCTTTCAGATGCTCCAGCGCTTTCTGCTAGGTCAAGTCGGGCCCTGCCGGCGCTCGCCGTGAGCTAAAGCGCTCGGCCGGACGCGACGTGCGTCAAATAACCCCTACCTCGTGCACAGAACGGGCGGAAGCGTGCCCCGCTTGGTGAAGATAAATGCTAACATTAAGCAGAGGTACCTCGACAAGGCCCAGCAGCTGAGGAGGCTCTACGACGAGCACGGGGTCAGGGTGTTCGAGTTCTTGGGGAGCCCCGGCTCGGGCAAGACGGCTCTGATCGAGGCGCTGATAGACAGAATAAAGGACAAGTACAAGATCCTCTACTTGGGGGGAGACGTCGCTTCCACGCTGGACGCCGAGAGGGTCGCCAAGCACGGGGTGGACAGCGTTGAGATAAACACCGGCGGCATATGCCACCTCGAGCCGGACCACATAATGGAGGCCTTGAAGGACATAGACCTCAGCAAGTACGACGTTATGTTTATAGAGAACGTGGGCAACCTCATATGTCCCTTCAACTTCCCCTTGGGAGCCCACAAGAGGGTGATGGTAGTATCCGTCGCCGAAGGAGAGGACAAGTTCATCAAGCATCCCATGAGCACAAGGGCGGCAGACGTGATAGTGATATCGAAGGTAGACATGGCAGATGCGCTGGGGGTGAACGTGGAGAAGATGGTAAGGGACGCGAAGTCCCTCAACCCGAGGGCCCCGGTGATACTCGCCTCCGCGAAGACGGGGCAGGGTATAGAGGAGCTCCTAAAGGCGCTGGGGCTGAGCGATGATTCCGCTGTTGCCGGAAAGGGCGTTGCTGAAAGCAGAGGCGTTTCCTTGTAGGATAGTGAAGAAGCTAAACCGCTTCGTCGTGGAGGCCTCGCTGGCCGGCGAGGTAGTCAAGGTGCACAACACCAACACGGGGAGGCTCGAAGACCTCCTCTGGGAGGGAAACTTGGCCTACTGTGCCGAGAAGGAGGGCGGAAAGCTGAGGTTCAAGCTGATCGCCGCAAAGACCCTGGGCGGGCTGGCAGTAGTTGATACGAACTTGCAGGAGAGGGCCCTGGAGAGGGCCTTCGAGCTCGGCTACATAAGCTGGGCGAGGGGGTGCAGGGTCAAGAGGCGCCCGAGGGCCGGGAGGTCGGTCTTCGACTTCGAGCTGGAGTGCGGGGAGAGGGTGCTGGTCGAGAGCAAGAGCGCGGACTTGGCCTCGTGGAGGGGCTTCGGCATGTGGCCGGACTGCCCTACGGACAGAGGGCTCCGGCACTTGAGGGAGCTCCCCCGCGCACCGGGGAGGAAGGTGGTCCTCTTCGTGGTGGGCTTTCCGGGCGCGAGGGCGTTCGTCCCGTACTGCAGGGGGGACGAGAGGGTGTGCGAGGAGCTGGTCAAGAGCCCTGTGGAGCTGAGGGCCGTGGGAATGTACTACGATCCGCCCTTCGTCAAGCTCTACGGCGAACTGCCGGTGCTGTTGCTGGAGGGCCGTGAGGAGCCGCTCTCCAAGGTGTTGCTCTAGGCGGAAGCGGTTTATATTTCCCCCTCCGGGCCGCGCTGGGAAGCGACGTGGACGTGTGGGAGGGTCTAGAGCAAGCAAAGGCCTCGCTGGACGCCAAGATAGCCGGGCTGGAGAGGGTGAGGGACAGAATACCCTACGTGGGAGCCAAGGCCATAAACTTGGCCAACGTGTATACCTACATGATAGACGTGCTTGAGAGGATAAAGAGCGTGGTCGAGTGCCTCTCCAACGCGAAGGACACCAGCGCCGTCGTGGGAGGTAAAGGAATGATCCGCGTGAAGGACACGAACTGGTTCGTCCAAGTAGAGGGGGACAGCGTCGTGCTGAAGAGGGTGAACCCGTCCCTCACCATAGCCATATCCCCAGAGGCCGTCAGAATAGCCACGAGGACGAAGGAAGACAAGGAGATAAAGAAGGAGGCTGTGTTGGGCAACAGCGAGTTCAAGATGAGGAGGGACAAGGTCGAGGTGGCCGGCAGGTACGGCGACTACGACTACGTTCTGGACAACGCATACTACGTAAGGACCGCCTTCAAGGAAGTGGCCAGGGAGGTCATGAAGAAGGGAGAGCCCCTAATAGCGCACCTCAAGACCTTCAACGTGACTTGCTGAGCTCGATTCCAGCCTCAGCAAAGGCCACGTCCAGCTCCTCCAAGAATCCCTTGAACAGTTTTATGGGAACTACCAAGGCCCCCTCGGCGACCGCTCTGCCCTTCAGAACGACCACTACGGGCAAGGCGACCTTCCCAAACCTCGAGAGCCACTCAGAGGCGGCCCTAACCTTCCAAGCGTGCTCCTCCGCCACGCTGAGGTACGCGCCGGAGCGCTTCCACCTCTTGCACTCCACCACCACGACCCTACGTCCGTCGTGGCCTACTACGTCGAACTCCACCGTTCTGTATTTTGTCTTCACCCTCACGTTCTTGAGCGTTGCGAAGCCCGCTTCCTCAAGCGCCCTGGCTACGAAGGATTCGAACGCCTTCCAGTTCAAGTAGGTCGAAGCCTCGTACTCGCTCATCAGGCCCCTTAAGACCGCCCACAGAGCCACCTCGTCCGGGCTCTGGCAACAGACCCTCTCTCCGTCCGCGTAGCAGCTCTCCAAGGTCAGCAGCTCCGCCCTTACGGCAACGGGCAGCTCGGCGCAACCCTCGGAGAGGAGCTTCTTCACGGAGATCTGCAGCCTAGCGCTCAAGGCGCTGGACCTCCCCTCTGGGGGCGCGATCCCAGCTCCTCCACCGCTTTAAAGACCTCCTCCCGCGGCGCGTCGGTCTTTACGGAGGTGTGGTCGTAGTGGGTCAGCAACGCCTTGTAGCCCAACTCCTTAAGCCTCTCCACGACCAGCCTCGGACTGGGCATGTTTATCTTGAGCAGGCTCGCAACCTTCTCTATTTTGTAAGAATAGGGCGTGCCCACGGAGTCTTCTTCGACCAGCCTCCTTAGGAACTCCCTCACCTCTCCCTCCGCCAGCTCCAAGGCCTTCCTCGCCAGAGGCCCGGTCAGCGGGCCCAGCCAGAGCGGGCCTATCGCGAGCCCTTGGGGCCTCTCCTCCGGGACGGGGTAGCCCTTGACGACCCTAACCTCATAGCTTTCTTCGTTGTAGAACAGGTAGCCCAAGTTGCTCAAGGCCTCGTCGGCCCTCCCGGCCCCCCGGTCGAGCCTCAGCTCGGCCCTCACGTAGTAGTCCTTGAAGAACGCGGCCTCGGGCCTCAAGGCTACTTCCCTGACGGCGGCGACCCTCACCATCGCTCCCACCAGCACTCTCACTGCGACTTCTTTGGAGAATGGCGTTCTCCTTATCAAAGCCCCGTACTTCCTCAGAGCGGACTGCGGCCTGGCTCCGGTTAGGGGAGCCGTGTCGGTGGCAGTTACGGCAACCAAGCCCCTCCTCCTAGTCGCCCTCACCGCGCCGTCCGCGAAGGGCATGGGCGAGCCGAAGGGGTCCACGTCGACGAGGTCGTAGTAGCCGTCCCTCAGCTCCCTCGAGTGGAGCACCGCGTTCGCCTCGGAGAGGAGCACCTTTACTCTGTCTTCAAGCTTGTTGAGCTTTATGTTGTACTTTATGAGCTCCACTGCCAAGGGATTGGCGTCCACCGCGAGAACCTTGGTTGCCCCGGACTCCACCGCGTACCTCAAGCTCCTAACCCCGCTGCCCGCAAGGGGCTCCAGCACGTCCAGCCTTCCGAGCTCCTCCTTCAGAGCCCTTCCGAACGCAACGGCGACGTCCCTGTTGAACTTCGCGCTGGGGTTGTAGAACACCGGCGCGTGCGCGGGCTCGTAGACCCCGTCGGGCCTCAAGTACTCGCTCATCTTCGGGACGGCTAGCTTCACCTTGCCCTCTGTGATAACCTCCAGCGGGAAGTCCACTGATTCCCCCCGCTTTTACGCCCCGGGACCCCCTAAAGCAAGGGAAGCCCGCGTGATAGTGATAGAGAACTTGGAGGAGTTCGGGGAGTGGGTCATCTACGAGTACGAGCACGCCCACGAGCTGCTGGGCGGGGAGCTTCTGATAACCAACGTTAAGGACGAGAAAATGAAGGAGGAGCTGGAGAGGAGGGGCATAAGGTACGAGGAGAGGAGCGTGAGCGAGATAATAGAGAGCTTGCCGAAGCCTTGGGTAGTACTCGACCCCAAGGGGGAGAAGGAGCTCGAGCCGGAGGAGGCGAGGGGGACCGTAATAATAGGGGGCATCTTGGGCTCCCACCCTCCAAAGGGAAGGACTTGGGAGCTCCTGACGAGCAGGCTCCTCCCCAAGGGAGTTTTGGTGAGGAACATAGGGAAGGAGCAGTTCTCCATAGACGGGGCAGCCGCCGTTGCGTGGCTGATCTCTCGAGGGAAGAAGCTGAGCGAGATAGAGAAGGTAGTAGGCTTGGAAATAGAGGTAGAAGCCATGCCGGGCATGAGCGTGGTGGAGGAGCTCCCCTACGCGTACCCCGTGGTGAACGGAGAGGTGTTCTTCTCAGACAAGGTGAGGGAGTACTTGGCCAGAAAGAGGCTTGTGGATTAGCCGAAGAGGGCCCCGAGGCCGGCGCTGAGGTCCTCCTCGGAGACCTCCTTCTTCTCTTCCTCTTCTTCCTCCTCTTCCGGCTTCTCCTCCTTCCTCTCCTCCGTCGGAGCTGGAGCGGCCGGGGCCTCCACCTCTATGCCCAGCTGCTCCTTCACCTCCTCTCCCAGAGCCCCTACCAAGGCCAGCGCTTGGGCGTAGGCCTTGCTCAGCAAGTAGGGCGCGGTCTCCTTGCTCAGCCAGCCGGCCTCCACAGCCACCTTCAGCGCGTCCTGGTAGGCCTTTGCGACGCTGAGCTTCAGCACGTCCGGCACCGGGTACGCTATCGCGACTCCCAGGGCCAGCGCGTTGCGGTAGGCCTCTTGTATCTCCTCTTCGTACCTCTTGAGGTCCAGCACCAGCTCCTCCGCGGGTATCCACTTGTTGAGGCTCTTGACGTAGGCCCCCTTTACCTTCATCCTCAGCTCCATAGGCGTTATTCCCAGCTTCTGGAGCAGGCTGGCCAGCTCCGGCGATATCACGTCTCCGGGCTTCGCCACTACGGTATCCTTGGCAATGTGGATAGTTCCGCCCTTCACCATGGTCTTTATCTTAAGCTTGCCGAAGGTTGAAAGTATGGGGCCCGGCGTTAGGCCCGTGTCTCCCGCGGGCACCACTATCTCGCTCTGGGCTATGTCACCCGGCTTCGCCGGGGCGGGCATGCTGAACTTAGATATCTTCAGCGCGAGCTCGAAGGGGTTCTCATTGGTGAATATGAACATGTTGGAGCCTACCAGCTCCTTATCCATCTCTTCGGGCATCTTTATGTTGCTCTGCTCGAATGCCTTCCTTACGAGGTTGTTCTTTATTACCTTCATGTATGGAAGCTCCTTGCGGAACTTCTTGCGGAACTTGTGGACCAGGTTTGCCGGGATCTCCACGAGGTCCAGCACCAGCACGACGTCGTTCTCCTTCAGCTTCTCCTTAACTTCGTTGACGAGCCTTACCTTCCACTCGGGGTACTTCTCCCTGTGGTAGGTGGATATGTGAGCGGTTATGGCGCTCATCTGACTCACCTCCTACTGACCACTATTACCGGGGGTCCCATAGTGGTCTTCACTATTACCTTAGCTATCTGATTCTGGGGGTTGGGGAGCTTCCTCTCCAGCGCGCCTATCACGGCAAGCGCGTTCTCAGCCAGCTCCTTAGCGTCCATGTCCTCCGTGCCTATGCTACACATCACTTGGGGCTGCTTCCTCACCCTCAAGTTTACTGACTTGCTGTACTTCTTCACGAAGGCCTCCAGCGGCGCGTTCGGCGGGAGCGGTATGGGCGCCTTGCCTCTGGGGCCCAGTGCCGGACCCAAGACCTTGCCCGCGAGGCCCATTAGGTCGGTCTGAACGAGCACCCAGTCGCACCTCTTCGCGAGCTTCTTCGCGGCCTTCTTGTCCATCTGCTGGAGCTCTGCCCGGGTGACCACGGTCAGGCCGAGCCTCTTGGCCTGAAGCGCTAGGTCGCCGTCTGCCACGACGCAGATCTTGACCTCCTTCTTCGGAGGGTGGGGGAGCTCCACTATCTCCCTTATCCTCCCCTCCGGACCCTTCAAGTTTATGTCCTTGAGGACCACTACCATGTCCACAGATTCCTTGAAGTTCCTCTTGCGCGCCCACTCAATTGCCTCCTTAATGCTGTTCTCGAGGAGCTTCTCGTCCACTAACAACTTCGGACCCCCGCTCACTTGTAAAAGGGGTTTTAACTGACTGCCTCCCACTCGGGCTCGTACTTCTTTATTGCCTCATCGTAGAGGCCCTCTTCGACCATCTTCGTTACCTCCTTCGGGTCCTTCTTGTCCACCGTGAGGCCTATGGCTCTGGCCGTGCCCAGTATGGTCTTCACCGCACCCTTCAAGGTTTTGGCCGTCAGCTCCGGCGCCTTCAGCAACGCCGCCTCGATCACTTTCTCAAATGGGAGGTCGCCGACCTTCTGGTGTATCGGGTCGCCGGAGGGCTTCTTTGCTCCGGCCAGCCTCAGCAGGAGCTCCGTTATGTTCGGCGGCTCTATTTCTATCTCGTACTCCTTGGTGTCCGGATCTACTATCACCTTAACAGTTACCGTAAACCCCTTGTACCTCTTCGTGAGCTCGTTTATCTTCTCCACGACCTCCTTCGGGTCCAGCCCCACGGACTCGAGGGCCGTGCTGATCGGGGGAGCGGGCTTGGCGTTGCCGCCCTCCACGCTGAACGTCAATACCTTCTTGGGCACTTCGCTTCACCTCCGCACCGGCCGCACGTAGTCGGCGGGGACTGTTATTTGCAACGGATAGGCGGCCTCAATTATGCTTAGAACTACCTCATTCTTCTCGGGTATCTTCGCCTCAACCCGAGCCTTGACGCCCTTGAAGACGCCGGCCACCAGCTCCACTATGTCGCCTTCGTTTATGGTCTCTATGATCGGCACCGGCTTCACCAGCTTCAGAACCTCCTCGAGCTTCATCTTCTTCCCCGGGCCTCCCCGGACGTACTTTATCCCCCTCACGGCCTCAGCCACTACGTAGTGGGCCGGGCTCTCCACTATTATGAAGCCCTTTATCCTCGGCGGCACTATGACGGAGCGCACGTCCAAGTTGAGCGCCTTCGCCCTTTCCTCTACGAGCAACGCCACCTCAAGCTCCTTCCCGCTCACGGTCCTTACCGGGAAGAACGCCACCCCTCTCACCCGTACAGCGTCAGAATTACCACCAGCCTGATCACGTAGGCTATAGCTCCGATTATCAGGGCGGCAATTCCGACAACCTTCATCACCGCGTTGAATTCGTCCGGACTCGGCTTGCTGGCAAGGGCCAGAATCAGCTTCCAGTCCTCGATTAATCTAGTGAGCTTCTCCCAGTACTTGCCTATCACTTCTCCTCACCCAGCAGCCTCTCCACGAACCACTTAGGGTCGAACTTTATCAAGTCCTCATAGTTCTGTCCCACGCCCAGATAGAGAACGGGCTTCTTTATCGTCGAGGCCACGCTCAGCACGGCTCCTCCCTTAGCGTCGGCGTCGACCTTTGTCAGTATGACTGCATCAACCCCTACGGCCTCATCGAAGAACTTCGCTTGCTCCACAGCATCGTTGCCCGTGAGGGCATCCAAGACCAAGATCTTGTAGTCGGGCTCAGCGACCCTCGCTACCTTCCTCAGCTCGTTCATCAAGTCCGCATCGACGTGCATCCTCCCGGCCGTGTCTATCAGCACCACGCTGAACCCCCTGGCCTTGGCATATTCTATGGCATCGTAGGCGACAGATGCGGGATCGCTGCCGTAGGGCTTGGTGATTATTGGCACTCCGAGCCTCTGTGCGTGGGTCTTCAGCTGCTCGACTGCCCCGGCCCTAAAGGTGTCGGCGGCCGCGAGGACCGGGGTGAGGCCTTCCTTCTTGAGCATGTAGGCAACCTTAGCTATCGTGGTGGTCTTCCCGACCCCGTTTACTCCCATAAACATTACCTTCAGCACCCTGCCCTCCGCCCTCGCCTTCTTCGCCTCTTCCACCAAGTCGAAGCTGGGAATGCTTATCAAGCTCAGAATGGCCTCTCTGAGGGCCTTCTCCACCACTTCCCTCTCGTCCATCCCCCTCCTTATCTTCACACCGGCGAGCTTCTTCTTGAACTGCTCCATCAGCTCCTCTGCAACTTCATAAGCCACGTCGAGCTCGCTGAGGAGGAGGACGTACTCCTCTAAAATGGGCTCGAGCTTCTTAACGTCTATCTCCTTGTAGGCTACAGCCTCCTTGACCCTCGCGAGGAGGCCCTTCTTCTCCTTGGGAGGGTACTCCTTTGGGGGAGGAGAAACCTCGGGCGGGGCCTCCTCAGAAACCTCTGGTGGCGCTTCCTTGGTGCCGGACTTAACTACTTCGTTCACCAAGTTCTTTAGCGCCTTCTTGAGCCTGCCCAGCAACGTTCAGTCCCCGGTAGAGCTCGGCGACCTTGGCTTCTATTGAAGCCAGCGCCTGCGACACCTTGCCCAGCTCGGCCTCAAGCACCTTGCCCTCCTCTTGGAGTGCCTTCTTCCTCTCCTCCAGCCTCTTCACCGCGTCCTCGGGAGAGGTGGCCAAGAACACGTTAGCGCCCAGCGGGTACAGCACCTTTGTTTTCAGCGTCGCCTTCACGAAGACCGGTCCCATCGGTATCAAGCTCTCCTTTTCCTCCTTCAGCTCCGCGAGCTCCTTCTCCGCGACCTCGGCGTCCTGGAGCTCCCTCCTCACCCTCTCAAGCTCAACCGCGAGGGCGGTCTGGAGGGCCTTGAGCTGCTCGTACTGAACTTGGAGGGCTTGGAGCTCCGCGAGCTTTTCTTTGGGAATTTGAGGCTGACTCACTTGAAAGCACCCCAGCCGAGCTTGTACTTCCTCCACACCTTATGAGCGTCGTAGGCCTCCCACTCGTTCAAGTGGGCGAGGTGGAGGTAGTAGAGGTCCTCGATCTGCTCTTCGGGCACCTCCTCCACCTTCTCCACCCTTATGTGGTACCTCTTGAGCTTGTGCCTGCTCCCCAGCTCGGACAAAGTCCTTTCCACCACGTCCTCCGGCTTGAAGCCCCTCCTTACTATCTCGAACTTCTGCCAGCGCGGGTTCTTGTCGTGGGATATCAGCATGTAGCCGGTGATCTTGTAGAACTTAGCGTCGCTCACGTGGCTCCCCGGCCCGGAGCGCCAAGGGCCTTAATAACGTGGTCCTAAGGACCCTCATATAACCCCTTCTCTTGAGTTCTGAAGACACGGTAGAAGCGGGGGTTGCTGGAGAGGCACGAAATAGACCTAATGAAGAGAGTGGTGGTCGGCAAGGGGACGCGCACCGAGCTGGCGAAGATACTGAAGTCGCTTGGGTACGACGGGAAGGTGCTGGTCGTGACCGGCCCCAACGTCTGGTCGGAGTGGGGGGACGAGGTCCAGGGAGTCTTGGAAAGCGGGGGCTACCGGGTCGAGTACGTGACCGTGCGCGAGCCCACCGTTGAGGAGGCCCAGAACGTTATGAGGAAGATAAACTTTGAGCCCTCTGTGATTGTAGGGTTTGGCGGAGGGAAGTCGATAGACATAGCTAAGTACGTGGCCCTAAAGCTGAACAGGGACGTGGTCAGCCTGCCAAGCACAACCAGCCACGACGGCATAGCGTCGCCCTTCTCCAGCCTGCGCGGCCTGAACGGCCCCACGAGCATGAGAACCAAGACCCCGATAGCGGTGGTGGCGGACACGGAGGTCATTGCCAGAGCGCCGGAGAGGCTGAACCGGGCCGGAATAGGGGACGTCCTCGCCAAGTTCTCGGCCGTGAGGGACTGGAGGCTGGCGCACGTGCTCAAAGGGGAGTACTACGGCTCCTACGCCGCTTCTCTGGCCCTCATGAGCGCCCGGCACGTGCTCAAGTACGTCTCCCTCTTAAAGGGGCTTATGGAGGAGGGGCTGAGGATTCTAGTCGAAGCCCTGATCTCCTCCGGCGTGGCCATGTGCATAGCCGGCTCCTCGAGGCCCGCCAGCGGCAGCGAGCACTTGTTCTCTCACGCCCTCGACATAATCGCCAACAGGCCGGCGCTGCACGGCGAGCAGGTGGGCGTCGGGACCATAATGATGCTCTACCTCCACGGGACCAAGCTGTGGAGGAAGGTAAGGAAGGTGCTGAAGACCTTGAACTTGCCGACCACAGCAGAGGAGCTCGGCGTCAGCGACGATAAGGTCGTAGAAGCGCTCATGCTGGCGCCCAAGATAAGGCCGGAGAGGTACACGATCTTGGGCTCGGACGGCCTCACCCGCGAGGCCGCCGAGAACTTGGCCCGGGTGACCGGTGTGATAAATTAGATCCCCCCGGAGCCCTCAGCGGAGAAGGGCCTTGGCTGAGGAGAAGGCTTCTAAGTTAAAACTCGACAAGACCAAGCTGATCATCGCCGCGTCCGTGGCAATAGCAGTAATAGCGGTGGCGGCCATAGCGCTCACGACGATGGGCGCGCCGAAGCAAGTGAAGGTCGCAGAGATGAAGGCCGCGCCCAAAGAAGGCTACGTGCTGGACTTCTTCGAGCTGAGGGGAATCAGGTCGGCCATACCCCTCACCTACCCCGACCCCAACGGAATAGTGTTCATTTCCGTAACGACCCTCAACAACACTAACGAGATCTGGACGTACCAAGGAAATGAGCTGGTTGGGACCTACAAGGTGAATGGAACGACCGTCGTCCCGGTGTTCGACATGAGGAAGGGGGAGTACGCCACCTACAAGGGCAAGCTACTGCTAGGAATTGACGGCGCCCTCTACGCCATCTACGGGAGCGAGGCAGAGGAGCTGGGCCGCTACGACTTCGTCGCCGATTCCAACGTCGGCATATTCGTGCTGAAGGACAGCGTCTACGCTTGGGTGGTCAAGGTGAACAGGGGGAACTACACCACCGCCTACTGCACCCTCTACGACATATTGAAGGGCGAATCATTAGCCAACTACACGTTCGACTTGGGAGTCAATGTTACTGCGGTCAGCCCGCTTCCGGACATGCTCGACGGCCGCGGGTGTCTAGTGCTCTGGACGAAGAGGAGCCAGAACGCGCCTCTGCTCTACTACGAGTACAAGGGCAGGGAGGCAGAGGCCAGCGGCGCGCTCAACTTAATGAACATGCAGATAACCACCTTCGTGCCGATATTCTTTGAGGTAGAGAGCTACAAGAGCAAGCCGTTCTTCATGTACGTGACGCCCAACCCCGACGGCACGTTCACTCTAAAGCTGCAAGACATTATTGACAACACCACCAAGGAGTTCCCGTTGCCGGGCCTCTACAACTTCATCAACGCTGGAGATTACATGGGGAAGGGCTACGTTGGAGACGCGCTGTTCTTGGTCATCACCAGAACGCAGGAGGGCGACACGAGGTACACTATGGAGATCTACAACGTCCACGGAGAGATGCAAGAGGTGCCCGTGGGCAAGCTCAGCACCTCCCTGGCGGTGTTCAACGGCATGTCCTTCGCGCCGGAGAACAAGAGGGTCTTCGGGCTGGGCAACTACACGAACGCGTACGTGAGCATAACCACCAACGCCGGCAAGCTCGAGTTCCAAGTGCGCAATGTGCCGCAGAACGTCTCGTCGCTGTTCATGGTTGGTAGCATAGAGAACCAGAGGCTCTGCTATACGGCAATAGTCAACCCGACCGTAGGGGGCTTGGCCTCGCCCCAGCAGTTCGTGGAGGGCAAGGTCTACTTGGCGGTGGGCTGCTCCGGCTAAGCTTAATTTTTGGTACCTTGATGTGGCCCGGGCAGTGGCTTGCACCCGGTCCTAGAGAGGCTCCCGGAGTCGGAGGAGGTTCTGGAGCTCCTTCACCCCATCGTGAGGGAGTGGTTCAAGGGGAAGTACGGCAAGCTGAGCCCGCCCCAGAGGGGGGCCATAAAGCTGATCAAGGAAGGCAGGAACGTCCTCATCTCCTCCCCCACGGGAACTGGTAAGACGCTGGCCGCGTTTCTAGGAATAATAGACAACCTTCTGAGGCTGGCGCTTGAAGGATCGCTGGAGGACAAGGTTTACGCGGTGTACGTCTCGCCTCTCAGAGCGCTCGGCAACGACATGCGGAGGAACTTGCTGGAGCCGCTGGGCGAGATCTACCAGCTCGTGCCCGAGGGAACTCAAGAGATAAGGGTTGCGATAAGGACCTCCGACACGCCCCCTTCGGAGAAGCAGAGACAGCTGAGGAGGCCTCCGCACATTCTCATCACGACTCCGGAGAGCTTGGCGCTCGCTCTGGCGTCTCCGAAGTTCCGCGAGAAGCTCAAAGACGTGAAATGGGTAATAGTGGACGAGATCCACGAGATGGCCTCCAGCAAGAGGGGCACGCACCTAACCCTAACGCTGGAGAGGCTGGCCCTTCTGGCCGGAGAGTTTCAGAGGATCGGCCTCAGCGCGACCATCCACCCGCTGGAGACCGTGGCCAGCTTCTTGGGAGGGAAGGGGAGGGAGGTCTGGATCGTCGACGCAAGGTTCGCCAAGCCTACGGACATAAAGGTGTTATGTCCCGTCGAGGACATAGTAAACGCTTCCGCAGAAGAGCTCAACGAGGCGATATACTACAAGATGGTGGAGCTGATAAGGGAGCATAGGGCAGTACTGATATTCACAAACACACGGCACTCCACCGAAAAGGTCGCCTTCAAGCTGAAGCAGTACTTGGAGAAGGAAGGCCTGGCCGACAAGGTGGCCGCGCACCACTCGTCGCTCTCCCGCGAGGTCCGCTTGGAAGTTGAGGAGAAGTTGAAGAGGGGCGAGCTGAAAGTCGTGGTTACCTCAACCTCCCTTGAGATGGGCATCGACATAGGCCACGTTGACCTAGTAATACTGCTCTCCAGCCCCAAGAGCGTGAGCCGGTTGCTTCAGAGGGTCGGGAGGGCCGGGCACAGGATAGACGCTGTCTCCAAAGGAAGGATAATCGTAGTGGACCGGGACGACCTGCTGGAGAACGCGGTCTTAGCCAAGCTAGCCATGGAGAGGAAGATAGACCGCGTGAGGATACCGAGGAACGCCCTGGACGTGCTGGCCCAGCACTTAGTGGCCCTCACGCTGGAGCTGGGGGAGGTGCCGTACGACCTCGCGCTGGAGGCCACCAAGAGGGCCTACCCGTACTGGGAGCTGGACGAAAGGGACTTCGAGGCCGTGGTTAGGTACTTGGCGGGCGAGTACGGGCTCGAGGACGAGAGGGTCTATCCGAAGCTCTTCTGGGACAAGGAGAGGAACGTGCTGAGGAGAAAGAGAACCAGCAGGATGATATACTTGATGAACTCCGGCACGATTCCGGACGAGAGCAAGGTAAGGGTAGTAAACGCCAAGACCGGCTCTCCCCTGGGCCACGTCGAGGAGCTCTTCGCCCAGAGCCTGGTTCCGGGAGACGTCTTCGTGCTTTCCGGCAAGACCTACCGCTTCCTCTACTCGAAAGGCATGACCATATACGTGGAGCCCGCCCCCAGCGAGAGGCCCACGGTGCCGGCTTGGTTCAGCGAGATGCTCCCCTTGGCATACGACTCGGCCAGAGAGGTGGCCAGGTTCCGCGAGAGGCTCGTGCACATGAGCGCCGAGGAGGTTGCTGTAGAATACGACTTGGAGCCTTGGGCCGCTAGAAGCTTGAAGGACTACGTAGAAGAGCAACTGGCCTACGCCGGCGCCGTCCCCGGAGACTCCCTCTACTTGATAGAAATTTGGGATGAGGACGACAGAAGGAACTTCATATTCCACTTCCTCATAGGGAGGAGGGGCATAGACGCGCTCTCGCGGGCCTACGCGTACAAGCTCGGGGAAATAGTAGGAACGAACGTCAGCGTAACCGTAACGGACTACGGGTTCATGCTCACCGTTCCCGGCCACCCCTCGGTGGACCCGCTGGAAGTTGTGGGCTCGGTAACGCCGGAGAACTTGAGGAGGTACGTAGAAGAGGCCGTTAAGAGGACGGAGCTCTTCAAGAGGAGGTTCCGCCACTGCGCGCAGAGGAGCTTCATGATCTTGAAGAGGTACAAGGGGTGGGAGAGGAGTCCGGAGAGGCTCCAGCTCTCCGCCCAGCAGCTGATAAAGGTCGTTGAGGAGCTCGAGGACTTTCCGGTGTACAAGGAGACTCTTAGAGAAATATTGGAGGACTACATGAACGTTCAAGCGGCCGAGGAGACCGTTAGGAGGATCCACGAGGGAGAGGTGGAGCTGAAGGTAATAGGGCCCTTGGACGTGCCGACTCCCTTCGCGCACGTAATAGTTGCCAACGCATTCAGCGACGTAGTTCTAATGGAGGACAAGAGGAAACTTCTGCAGAGGCTGAGGGAAATGGTTCTGCAGAGGATTCAGAGCTCCCGCACCTCGCCGTCGTCCGGCACAGAGGCCTCGAGGCCCAGCCTCTCCGCCTCCTCGAGGACCTCCTCCTCCGTGACGGAGGGCAGCAAGTGAACCGCGAACACCTCCTTAACCCCGATCTCCAGTCCCAGCTCGAGCGCCATGTCGTAGCTGTTGTGGCCTCCCTGACCCCCCTTCGGAAGGGCCGCGTCGACTATCAAGTAGTCCGCCTTTCCCTTGAGGAACCTCAAGCTCTTCTCCGGCAGCCAGCGCGTGTCCAGCGCGTACGCTAGGCCGGTCCCGCACTCGACCAAGAATCCCGTAGCCGGTATCACGTGGTTGAGCGGGAAGGGGGTTACCGCGATCTCCCCGACCTCGAACCTCTTGAAGTGCTCCACCGGCGTGAGCGCCAGCGAGAAGGGCCGGTCGCTTATCTCCTTGAAGTAGGGATGCTCAAACGTCTCCTTAGAAGAGAATACTGGAAGCTCGGGGCCCCAGCGGAGGAAGTTCAGTCCCGCCCAGTGGTCAACATGGGCGTGGCTCAGCAAGACAGCGCTCACCCGCTCCCCGGCTCCCTCGGCCACGGCCTCCCAAGAGCCGGCGTCCAGAAACACCCTCGTCTCTCCGCACTCCACCAAGTACGTGCTGGGCCTCCTCCTCTTGTCCTTTGGGTATCCGTAGGCGGGCCAGCCGCTGGCCGGGCCCGTGCCCAAGAACTTGACCCTCAAGCCTCCCCGCCACTTTCGCCCCCTCCCTCCTCCCATATACCCCTCGAGCCCCACTGCTGAGAGCGGGGACGATGGAGCCGATAGGCAGAGTAGTGGAGGTCGACGGCTTGGACAGCTACACCGCAGTGGTGGACAGCTCGGTCAAGCTGAGCAAGTTCGAGTTCGTGTACTTCAAAAGCGGAGACAAAAAGATAATGGGCTACGTGGAATGGGTCAAGGCGAAGCCCTTCCTCCCGTCCGACGTCCCTTGGGACGTCGCCTCGAAGATGCCCTTGGACGGCCAAACCTCGGTCACCCTCGCGAGGGTTAGGAGCTTGGACGAGGGGGTCCCCCGGGTGGGGGACTGGATCTACCTCGCGGACGACGGGGACGTCTCGGAGCTCTACGGGGTTCCGGAGGAGAGGGCCCTCCGGATAGGTTCCTTGAGGAACAGGCCCGGCGTGGCCGTTTCCTTGGACCTCAACGCCTTAGTGAGGCACCTAGCGATAATAGCCGCCACCGGCTCCGGCAAGACGTGGACCAGCGTAGTTGTTATCGAGGAGCTCTTGAAGAAGGGGGCCACCGTGCTCATACTGGACCCGCACGGCGAGTACGTGCCCATAAAGGAGAGGGCCTCGGAGGTCGGCGGCGAGGCGCTGGTCCTCAAGGCACACGCAGATCAGGAGGGCGACGTGCTCTACTCAATAGACCTCGCCACCGTCGACACGGACGAGCTGGCCTTCGTGATGGGAATACCGAAGAACGCTGTGAGGATAAGGGCGGTGCTGGAGGCGGTGCGCCAGATATCCCAAGAGGTGTTCAAGGAGACTGGGGACAGAGAAGTGTTCAGCCTGGAAACGATGATAAACTTCCTCAACGCAATCGCCGAGGCCTCCGAGGTCGCTAGGTCTTGGAACCAGTTCCTCTCCCTCCTCAAGTCCAAGGGCGTTCCCGCCGGCGAGAGGGAGGCCAAGAAGCTCTGGAGCGTGGTGAGGAGGGGGCCGGACCCGGTGTACGACCTAATCAAGTACGTGGCCGAGCTCCAGAGGCTGGGCGTCTACGCCACCCGCCCGGCTCCCCTCACCTCCTTCTTGAGGCCCGCCACCGCCACGGTCTTCAACCTCAGCGGGATAAAGAGGGAGGTCCAGGTGCATTTGGTGTACAACGTGCTGAAGAGGCTGTTCGAGGCCAGAGTGAGGCACGTGAGGGGGGTGCCGGGGGAGAGCTACCCCTTTCCCGTAATGGTGGTGGTGGAGGAGGCCCACCGCTTTGCACCTCCCCCCAGCGAGGAGAGCGTATGGACCACCGGAGTTCTTAGGAGAATCGCCTCCGAGGGGAGGAAGTTCGGCGTGTTCTTGACAGTAATAACCCAGAGGCCCAGCCGCGTGGACCAGACGGTGCTGAGCCAGTGCCAGAGCCAGATCATAATGAGGCTCATAAACCCTAAAGACCAAGAGGCGGTGACTAACTCCTCCGAGGAGCTGGGGGCCAGGCTGGCCTCCGACCTTCCCTCGCTGAGGCCCGGCGAGGCCGTTGTGGTGGGTCCAGCCGTTCCCAAGCCAGCATTCATAAGAGTGAGAGAGAAGGTGCTGGATTATGGCGGAGGGGACTTGAACTTGGTTGAGGAGTGGGGCTCGGCGTTGCTGGCAAGGGAGAAGGTTCAGAGGCTGGACGCGGTGGCGGAGAGGCTGGCCGAGCTTCTGGGCACCTCTTTCACCAAGGATGACATAGAAAGAGCTAGGGGAATACTGATGAGCGAGAGGATATACTTGAGTAAGGTGGGCAACAAGGTGAGGGCGAAGGTCGGCCCGTGCACCATAACTTTAGGGGATCACAGCGACTGCGACCCGGCCTACGTCCTCGCGGCCGCAGCGGAGGCACTTGAGAGAGGCTACATATAAAGGTGACGACCGCGAGAAAGCCCTCGGGAGCTTTAGTGTCGCTCTCAGCAAGCTTGGGGATACCTAGGGAAGTGGAGGAGGAGCTGACAAGAGATCCTATAGCAAGGAAGATCCTCATAACGATATTCAAAATGGGAACGGTTAAGCCGAGAATAGGCTTGGAGACGGGAATTAGGTACCCTCCCTTCGAGGACCTCCCCAACTGGAGGTCTGTCATAGAGAAGCTCATAAAGCTCAAGCTCGTCGACCGCTCCGTGGCCGACAGGCTGGTCCACTGTCCAAGATGCGGCTCCATCCACGTCTCCTCGAGGCTCCTCTGCCCTTGGTGTAAGAGCTTCAACATAGAGCCAACCTACATCATCCAGCACACCCTCTGTGGCTACATAGACACCGAGTCCAAGTTCAGAGATCCCAACACGGGCCAGCTGATATGTCCGAAGTGTAAGAGGCCCTTGAGGAAGGAAGGCCTCGACTACGTCGTGATCGGTAAGGTGTTCGAGTGCCTCAACTGCAAGAGGAAGAGCAACAAGCCCATGATAGTGTTCTACTGCCGCAACTGCTCCCACCAGTTCGACTACCTCAACACGGTGTACGAGCCCGTCTACGAGTACTCCCTAACCCCCCTCGGGCAGAAGGTCGTCACCTCCGGCGCCCTGCACAAGCAGGATATAATTGAGGCTCTTGAGGAGCTCGGCTTGCAAGTAGAGGCCCCCGGCAAGGAGAAGGGCCGGAGCGGCATAGACCACACCTTCGACATTCTGGCGAGGACTCCCCAAGGAAGGGTGCTCGCCATAGACTTCGCGGAGGAGAAGGACCCGTCCCTCGCAATTACTTCCAGGGTGCCCAAGGCTTTGGACACCGGCGTCGACCGGTACATCATAATTCTCCCCTCCAACGCCTTCGAGGCTTCAATGCTCGTGCAGATGAAGAACGTAATAGTCCTAGACTTGACTGAGCCCTATTTGGTGGAGAGGATAAAAGCGATAGCTAAGGAACTGCTTAAGAAGGAGACGAAGGAGGTTGAGGTGACGGCCGAGGCGCCGCCGGAGCTCTCCGAAGAGCAGTTCTTCGGCGAAATAGGCGCGTTTGAGGAGAAGGAGCCGGCCTTATCGGAGAACGAGATGCTCCTCTTAGCCGAAGAGGAGGAAGAGAAGAAGGAGGGAGAGGAAGGGGAGAGGAAGAAGGAAAAGAAGGAAGGGGAGAAGAAGGAGCTCCTGGCAGACGAGTTCTTCGGGGGATGAACGGCTTTTAGCGATAAGACCGAGGAGGGATGACGGCTTCACGGACCGGTTGACCCCTTAAACTTTCCCCATCCATTCCTCCCGGGACGCTCCGGTGGAGAGGCTCAAGGACTTCCTGGAGAGCGTGAGGCCCAAGATAGATCAGTTCATGTTAGAGGTGCTGAGAGGGGAGCCGGAGAGGCTCTACGAGGCCGCGAGGCACTTGCCCAGCAAGGGAGGCAAGAGGCTCAGGCCGGCGCTGGTGCTCCTCGTCGCGAAGGCTCTGGGCGGGACCACGGAGGCCGCTCTGCCCGCCGCCGCCTCCGTGGAGCTCCTCCACAACTTCACCTTGGTGCACGATGATATTATGGATAGGGACGAAATGAGGAGGGGAGTTCCCACCGTACACGTCGTCTACGGCGAGCCCATGGCGATAATAGCTGGCGACCTGCTCTACGCCAAGGCGTACGAAGCACTGCTCCGCTCTCCCCAAGGTTCTGACATAGTCAAGCAAATGGCGGAGGAGCTCACTTGGGCCGCCGTCACGGTCGCAGAGGGCCAAGCTATGGACATGATGTTCGAGGAGCGCTGGGACGTTACCGAGGAGGAGTACCTAAAGATGATAGAGAAGAAGACGGGGGCGCTCTTCGGGACCTCGGCCGCTCTGGGCGCGCTCGCCGCCGGGAGGCCGGAGCTGAAGGACCTCCTCAAGGAGTTCGGCTTGATATTGGGCAAGGCATTCCAAATAAAGGACGACGTGCTCTCGCTGGTGGGCGACGAGAAGGTCACCGGCAAGCCGAAGTACAACGATCTGAGGGAGGGCAAGAAGACCATCTTAGTCATCTACGCGCTGAGGAACCTGCCGGCCGACGAGGCGGAGGAGCTGAAGAGGGTTTTGGGCAAGAGGGATGCGACCTACGAAGAGCTCGAGAGGGCGGCCGAGCTGATAAAGAAGTCGGGGGCCCTCGACTACGCATACAAGCTCGCGGAGGAGTACGAAAGGAGGGCATACGAGATACTGGGCTCCCTGCCCACAGCCGACGAAGAGGCCCTCGCAACTCTTAAGGAGCTGGCGGACTTCGCCGTCAAGAGGGAGTACTGATGGACCCCTACCGCTTCCCCAGACTGTTCGTGGAAGGGAAGGAGGGCGAGGAGTACGCCGTGGTAGAGGGCGGGGAAGTGAGGTTCGTGAAAGAAAGGGTTCCCGGCGCCCTAGGCAAGGTGCCCTACGAGATACCGCTGGACGAGCTGGTTGACAGGATAGAAGAGAGGGCGAAGGTTACCTTCTTAGTCCACATTCCCAACGAGAACAAGGCTATCTTGGTGAAAAGGGGGACGCCGATAAAGCTTCTCAGGGCGTCCCACGTGAAGGTCGGAATAGCGGTCAAGGAGGGGGAGAGCTTAGAGAGGGGCGGCACCTACGCCTACGGCCTCACCGGCAAGGGTGAGGTGAGGAGGCTCAGGAGCGGGTCCAGCGGCACCGTAGTCATGGTGCACTGGGAGCCCCTCGGGGGAAGGGACGAGTACCACGTGCTTGTGGCCCCCGAGGGAGAAGTGAAGGTGCTGAAGGCTTCCCCAAGCCCAAGAGGCTGATCGAAGCCGTCGAGACGGCCACCGTAGTCGTTATTGTCACAATCCTCCACAAGGCTAAGCTGTTGGCCAGCTTCGGGTACGCGAGCGTGCACGCGCTCTCCGGAAGGCCTATCCCTCCGGGCGTCAGCGGGATTATGGTTAGGGGAAGCGAGGAGGCGAGGACGAGCGTGCCTACGGTTCCCAAGCGGTCGAGGGCAGAGGCTATCACGCCGAACGACATAACGTATAGCACCACCCCGACCGTGGAGGCCAGCACTGCCACCGCGAAGGCCCCGTAGCCCGCTAAGGATATGGCTTCCTGCACCCTCCTGCACGCCTCCAAGGCCCTGCCCTTGAGCACCCCGGGACACCTTAGGGCAGGCACCAGCGTCGCGAGGAGCGCTTGCGCCACCCCCAGCAGTACGGGAAAGATCAAGGGGTCCAAGCGCACGCCGAAGTTACCTATTAGGAGCAAGGAGAAGGCGGCGGCCGCGTTGACCCCTATAGCGACGGCCTCCGAGGTGGTCTCCAGAACGTTTATCGCGACGGCCTTTTCCACCTTGTACTTCCTAGCTATCAGCCCTATTCTGAGCACCTCTCCCCCGTAGAAGCCCGGCGTGAGCACCGCCAGAAGCCTTGAAGCCTCCCATATCAAGTAGGCCTCCCTTGCGCTCAGCTCCGCCCCCACGCTCTTTGCAATGAGCTTCAATCTAAATGCCCTGACTAAGTCAGAGAGGAACAGAAGTGCAGCGGCTGCGGCCACGGCCTCCGGGGGGACCCTCCAGAACGCGTTGACGTCCACCCCAGCAAGCTTTATGTACAGCCACAATATGATTAGAGTTAATATCAGCCCGAGCGCTATTCTCTTCCACACGGCCGCGTACCTTCGCTCGCGTCCTAGAAATTAAGCCCTTTTTCGCTGAGCGGGCGGGCCGGATCATGGAGTGCCTTGGGAGGGTTAAGGAAATAAAGAAGGGAAAGATACCATATACCAACATAGTTACGATAGAGTGCAACGGGAGGAGTGTGGAGATGCTCCTCCACGAAGACCTAATAACCTTTGCGCAGGGAGATAAGGTCAAGTTCCTCATAAGCGAGGAGGCCCCCCAGTACGCGTTCGGCAGGGACTTCTGCGGAAGGGGCGTGCTGGTGAGGGATGACGGAAGCAAGAAGCTGTTCTCCATCGGGGGCTTCGTCGTGGTGGCTGAGACGGACGAGAAGTTTGAGGACGGGAAGAAGTACTACATCTGCATTATAAAGGAGGAAGGGCCTTGAGGGCATCCTACAAGGCCGGCCAGTGCGGCGGGCGGGTGATAGTCCTCAAGGACTTGGGCGCGGAGACGCCGGCCTTGAACCTCAGAGGCCTCTGCGGAGAGCTGAACTGCTGCGAGGCCCGCACGCGGTGCGAAGCCGCCTTGAAGATACTGAGAGGCTGCGACGTGGTCTTCGGGCCGGACGAGCTTGGGGAGGTAGTCGCCATGGCGAAGGCCCTCATACCTATAGGGAGGTTCTTTCAGTATGCGGACTTCGTGTGCAGGCTGGAGCAGAGCGGGATAGCCGAGCTGAAGGAGCTGCAACTTCAGTGCCCCGACTATTCCTACCCCAGAGCCCTCTTCGTGGCAGACTCGCTCTCGCCCTCGTACCACTTCCTCTCGGAGGCTCTGGAGAGGGCGAGGAGGGTAGGGGAGGGGGAAGCAAAGGCGGCGTGCGGGCTGAGGGTGCCGGAGGGCATAGAGGGGGCGTATCCATTCTCACAGCTCGAGTGCCCCGACCCGCCTCCTCCGGATTTGGAGAAAAAGCTTAAGCGCTACATGTAGTGGGACTCCCTCCCGCTCCCCACTTCCATCATCTTCCTCAGCTTGTCCAGCTCCTTCTCTATGCTTTCGGCCCTCTCCACGAGCTCCCTGACGTCCAGCTTCAAGCCCACGAGCTTGGCGAACTCCTCCAAGCCTACCGCAGAGGCCCTCGGGTCCTGCCTCATGGACTCGCAGAAGGGTAGGAGGGCCAGCGCCGGGAAGCCGCGGGTCTCGGCGGCCGCTAGGATGAGGGCCAAGGGGCCTACGACCTTCAAGCCTCCAGTCATTGGCTTGGCCTCCGGGAGGGGGCCCTTGTAGTAGCTGGTCTTCACCCACCTGAGCCTCTCCTTAGGATCCTCGCGGTAGTTGTTGTCCAGGCCGCCGAAGGTGTAGAGGGCCTCCACGCCCCTCTTCTTAGCCCACTTGATTACGAAGTCAGCGTAGGCGAAGCGCTCCACGCTCACGGGCGTCCAGCGGTTCATGAGTATTAAGAGCTTCTTGCCGTCCACCTCTTTGAAGTAGAGCTCGAAGGGCAGTTCTATCCCGTTCTTCTCCGAGTAGGAGATCTGCTCCGGCAGGTACTTGGTCACGAAGTAGCCAACCTTCTGAGGCTCGAGCTTGTTGACTAAGAAGTCCGTGGCTATGAAGCCTACGAGGCCGAAGCCCATGAAGCCGGTGACCATTATGGAGCCCTCGAAGTCCTGAGGGGCTCCCTCTATTGGTACGTATCGGACCCTCTTCACTCCAGCCTTCCCCTGACCCTCACCGCCTCGCCAAGGTTAAGCGTGTTCATCTCCCTCCCGCTCATGAGGGCCTTGCCGAATGCGATCAGCCTGCCAGAGTAGTACACCAAGACGTCAACGCCCCTCCTAATGCTCGGGTCAGCTTCAATCACGTGCTTCGCAAAGACGCTCTTCTGAGGCTCCTCGGACGTCCATACCCTCCCGACCTTCCCCGGCAGGCACGAGTCCAGCAACCTCGCCCCCGCGGGGGAGAGCGACAGCGACATGTCGCTCGGCTTTATGGTGAAGAGCCTCTCCTCCCCTAGGAACGCGTAGCGCGGCTTGCCCGTCCTCGAGTACTTGATCCTCACTCCGGAGAGGTCGCACAAGGGCTCGGCGCCGTAGATATAGTGGAGCAACCTCTTGAGGAAGAGGGGATGACTGCTCGACTGCCGCCCCGAGCGGTGAGGAGGGCTGGGATGCAAGACCCGCTCACCCGCACAGCACTCCGTAGAGCGCGAAGCTCAGAAAGTACGACGCCAGCGCGGCCAGCACCCCTCCTCCGAGTATCACCAGCGGGTTGGCCACGCCCGTCACGTTGATCAGCGCTAGGGAAAAGAGAGTAACGAGCGACACCACTATAGAGACCACTGCAGACACAGTAGCGAAAGCGCACCCTACGTCCATCGCTCCCGCTCCTCCACGAGCTACGGAGAGGCCGATAAAACGGATAACGCGTAGGCAATGAGTGCTCCCAGCAGGCTCACAGCAACCGTCGCGCCGGCTACGAACGACACGTAGAACTGAAAGCCCGTGAAGAGGGAGTAGACGCCGAAGGAGGCCAGAGCCCCCAACAAGCCGGCCAAGAGGGCAGTGAGCGTGGCTAGGAGCGACGCCCGGTCCAACCTACCATCCCCCGTAGGGGGTTCCGCCCGCCCCTTTAGAACAAGTTGAGCTCCGAGAGCACCTTGCTCGCTTCCTCCAGATCCTTGAAGTTGTCTATGCTCTTCCAGAAGGCCTCGGGGTATTTGACCGCTATGAGCTTCCCCTCTTTGGCCAGCTGGGGGAAGGCGGTCTTCTCTACGTCACCGCTCTCGGGGAGGTACTCGAAGATCTCCGGCTTCATGCAGTAGATCCCGGCGTTTATCCAGTAATCCGGGATCTTCGGCTTCTCCTTAAACTCCCTCACCCGGCCGCTCTCATCGGCTATGACCACCCCGTACGGAGACGGGAGCGGGACCAAGGACATGGCGGCCACCGCCCCGCTCCCCTCCAATGCCTTGCACAGCTTAGATACGTCGAGGTTTGTTATTATGTCCCCGTTGGAAGCTACGAACATGGGCTCGCTCCTCAGCACGACCTCGGCGTTCTTTATAGCGCCGCCAGTGCCCAGGGGCTTGTCCTCCACCACATACACGGCCTTTACGCCGTACTTGCTCCCGGAGCCGACCTTCTCCATAATTTTTTCCTTGAGGTGGCCCACAGCAAGAACTATCTCGTTTATTCCGTGCTTCTTGTACAGCTCTATCTGCCAGCCCAATATGGGCTTGCCGGCCACCTCTATCAGGGGCTTGGGTATTTCGTCGGTCAGCGGCTTCAGCCTTTTCCCGTAGCCCCCGGCCAAGATGAGGGCCTTCATTGACTACCTCCAAGAAGGTCTCAGAAGAGCACTAATTTAGCATGTTGCCCCGTGTCCTCTGGGGAAGTCGCTTGAGGAGGGGAATCGTGATCTTCGGTATCGAGCTCACCACGGATCAACTGATATTCTACGGCCTGCTGGCGCTCATGAGCTTGGTCTCCATGCTAGCTGGGCTGTACTTGTACTTCCGGTACACTTCATTCGTCCAGTTCTTGAACGAGACCGGTCTCACAGCGCTGCTGACCACGGGGTGATGGCCTTGTGTAGGATGCTGCTCATGAAGGGCTTCTCCGAGGATCTCGTGAACGCACTGGTAGAGGCCGCTAGAGATGACCCTTATGGGGCCAAGAGGTGGAAGGGCAAGGAGCCCAACCACCCCGACGGCTGGGGCTTCGTCGCGATAGAGGACGAGAAGGTTATCGAGAGGAGGAGCATTAAGGCTATCTGGGAGGACGAGGAAGGTATAGACTTCTTTAAGAAAAACTTTGGCTATGTCAATCTTGCCCACGTAAGGAAGACCAGCATAAAGGGAACGGAGGCCCACCCCCAGAACGTCCAGCCCGTGGGGTTGCTGAACGTGCTGTGGGTCGGGTACAACGGTACCATAGATCCGTCCACCCTCGACGCTCCTAGACCCATCAAGAGAATGATGAACTCCGGCAACTTAGCGGACACGGCCGCGGTGGCTTGGGCCGTGCTGGAGAGCTACAGCGACGACCCGCTGGTGACGGCGATGAGGGTGAAGGGCTGGCTCGAGGAGTTCTTGCCGGAAGGAGGGGGCGCGGCGATATTCTTCGCCGACGCCTACGGCAACGCGGGCTACGCGTGGGAGTGCAAGGCGTGCAGGAAGGAGGAGCTCGACTACTACAAAATATTCCTCTACGAGGCCGGAGGCGTTAAGGCGGTCGCATCGAGCACGGTCGCGCTGAAACACGGGGGCAAGTGGGAGGAGGCCCCGAAGTACGGGAGCCTTTAGATCTTGTTGCCGTCCGGCAGGCTGACCGCCGGGAACTCGGTCTTTATCTGCTGCTCCGCGTAGGTCTTGGCCTCCTCGAGTATCTTCCTCGCCTCCCTGTCCAGCACCACGTCCGCCTCGAAGCCTCCGTAGAAGCTCATGTCGTCCAGCACGCCCTCCAGCTCCTCGTGTATCTTGCCCAGCTCTATGCCCAGCTCCGGCACCTCCCTCAGCAGCTGGCTCTTCAGCATGTCCAGCACCGGCACCACCGGGGCCAGCGTGGTGGCCACGTCGCCCAGCGTCAAGAAGAGGTCGAGGCGGTACTCGACCCTCTCCAGCGCTACCTGCGTCATCACTAGCGTCTTTACTATCTTCCTGATCTCCGATATCTCGCTGGCCAGGACCTTAGCCCTCAGCTCGTCGTTGTTCACTATTGCGTCGACAAGCTTGTTGAACAGCCTCTCGTCGCGCTCCTTGAGCTTGTTCAGCGTGTAGCCTATGCGGTCTATCTCCTTCCTTATCAGATAGCGAGCCTTGAACACCTTCTTCTTCAGCGGTTCCTCTTGGACCTCCTTGCCGAATATGAAGAACTTCTTACCCCCCTTAGCTCCCTCCTCCCACAGCCTGCTGAACCTAACTATCGCATCCATCCGCCGTACCCATTACAGCTATAGCTCGCACTCAAAGCTTAAAAGGAGCGTATGGGGGTGTTATCCCCCTCCCTTCTTAAAAACCCTCGTCAGGCCGTCCTTACGCTAAAAGCCCTCCCCCGCTCCCCTCTGGGGAGAGGCTTTGAGCCTGGCCGTCCTCGAGCTTAAGAAGAGGGGCTTCAAGGTGATAATACCCGAGATCAGGGTAGGGGACAAGGTGGCCTATGGGATAGCTGTGG
>JAADDE010000031.1 GCA_013154085.1 Thermoproteota archaeon
AAGGGAGCACGAGATGCGCTCTGCGAGGGAGAGGAGGAAGCTGCTCACGAAGCTGAAAATAAGGTTGCGCTTGCGCTCCAAGCTCGCTCACACTTAAGCGAGCTCCCGACTACCTTCAGCGGTGGGCGCTTGTCAGAGACCCTCAGAGTCCTCCGTCCGTCTGCAGTGAAGAAGGCAAAGATAGTTGAGAAGCCTTGGGGGAGGGAAATATGGATAGCTGACGAACCTGAGTACGGGGGCAAGATTTTGGAGATAAAGAAGGGCTATACCACGAGCGTTCACTACCACCAGAAGAAAAAGGAAACTATCTACGTGGACAAGGGAAAACTGCTCGTGCGGAGCGGGGACAGCGAGCTGGTGGTCAACGAAGGCGAGGCCGTCACAATAGAGCCCTACACCGTCCACCAGCTGGTCGCCTTAGAGGACGTCAGGCTGATAGAGGTTTCGACCCAGCCCCTCAACGAAAGGGTTAGGATAGAGGACCCCTACGCATCCCTCAGGAAAAACGACTAACGGTACCTAAGGAGCTCCTTAAGCTCTTTGAGTAACTCTTGCCTCAGTTCCGCCGAGAGCGGTGCGTAGCCCATCTTTACGGCAGCCTCTTGAGCTCTGTCGCTCAACAAGAACTCAACGAACCCCACAAGAGCTTGTAGCTTCTGAGAGTCTCTAAAGAAGACCAAGTACGGAGCTGCTACTATAGGGTAAGCGTCTTCCCCTGGGGCCAGCACTAGGGCGTCTGCGAAGGCGTAGGGAGCGTGGAGCACGCAGACCCACTTCTCCATGGCCCCCTTGGTAGCTGCGCTCACCGACTCCGGCGTGGCCCTCACGAAGTTGCCGTACGCGTTCTTCAGCTCTGCCATGGGCAAGCGTGCTTGCACCGCATAGGCGTACTCCACGTATCCTATGCTGTAAGGAGTCTTGGCGACCGCTGCCGCTACGCCTTGGTTCTTCGGCGCGCCCACGCCTCTGCCGGCCCTGTCCACGGGCCAGCTGACGACCATGTGGGAGCCCACCTCGCTGGCCCACTTGGCGGAGCTCTTGGCTAAGTAGAGGGTGAAGACAGCCGTGGTGCCTGAGGCGTCCGACCGGTGGACCGCTATTATCGGCTTGTGGGGCAAGAGCGAGGCCACGTCCGGTTCTTGGAGCGCCTTTATCCTCGGATCGTCCCAGTACACGATCTCGCCCATATATATGCCGGCCAGCACCTCGCCGTCGAGCCGGAGGGGCTTGTCCCCCAGCTCCGGCAGGTTGTAGACCACCACCACCGCTCCGGCTACTATAGGCACGTGGACAACTTGGGTTCTCTCAAACAGAAGCTTAGCGTACTCTGTCTTCGGCATCGGGACGTCAGACGCCGCGAAGTCTGTTATGCCGTTGAGCAAGTTCGCTATCCCAGCCCCGGAGCCCACGGCTTGGTAGGTCACTCTGGCGCCCTGGTAGTAGTAGGCAGCGGCGGAGACGAAGGGGTACACGAAGGTAGAGCCGCTGCCGTAGAGCGTAAGCGCGCTCGCCGCTACTGAGAGCGCGAGGACCAGCATCGGGACTCTTTTCATGGCTCCTCTCTCGCGGGCGCTTGAGAATCGGAGATAATAACAGTTTCCATGATCCTCTCGATTTTCTTCTTACCTCATCGGGCCTCTAGGAGGAGGGTTTTATGCTTTTCCGAAGCTCAAGACCGTGCCGGTCATAGCGTTGCTTTTTGCGAGGGCCTTGGCGTAGTGGCCGGAGCAGTGTATTGGATGCACTTCCTCCGCCCCGAGCTCGTACAGCCCCGCAAGCGTCCGCTCGACGAGCTCCTTTGGAGCGCCCGTTAGGTGGAAGCCTCCGATTACCGCCCTCGGCCTGAGTCCGAGTTCGAGCGCGCTCTTGTATAACTCCTCCACTCCCGGGTGACTGCACCCCACCAGCATCACTCCGCCGTAGCCGTCAACCTCCACCACCAGGGCCCTTTCCGGAACCTCGCCGCGCAGCGTTTTCGTTAGGTAGAGCCCTTCGGCCAGCCTTGCGGGGCCCGCAACTCTCTCGGCCGGCAAGGGGAACCTCGGATCGGACGGCGCGACGCGGCGCTTGGCCCTAACCGCCTTGGCGCCTCCGGTGTGGTCCCAGTGGCGGTGGCTGAATATCAAGTAGTCCACCTTGAGCGTCACGCCCAAGAGGCGGGCGTTGTGCTTCAAGACCTTGGGGCTGGTGTCGGCGTCCCAGTAGGCCCTCCATTCCGGCGTCTCTAAGTACAGAGAGAGGCCCCACGTTTCCAAGAAGGGAGCGCGCGCCTCGTTGTCGGCCACAACGGCGAGGATAAGCTCCCTGACCAAGCCTCTGCGCCGGGATAAGGTGGTGCCGCCGCGGGGATTTGAACCCCGGGCCACCGGGTGTCCCAGCGGGTCGGTTCTCGCATCCTTAGGGCATATGGGCCCGGCGCTCTGCCCGGCTGAGCTACGGCGGCTCCACGCGACGCGCGCCTAAGCTCCTTATTAAGCCTTGCTCTACAGCTTTTGAACTTCGGCTCACCTAGGGGGCGGATAGAATGATGGAGCCGGAGAGGGTAGCGGCGTCAGTGATGCTCTGGGACGGGCGGATGCTGGCGGCTATGGTTCACGGCGACCCAGAGCAGTTGCTGGAGGGGAGAGAGGTCTCCGCCAAGCTTCAGATAGTTAAGCCGAGGCACGTAAGCGACTTCGAGTCGTTCAAGAAACTGGTAAAGAGCTTGGGGGCCCGGTGGAACCCAGAGGCCAAGGCGTGGGAGGTGTGGCCGGCCTTAAGAGACTACGGCTTGGTTTCGGACGCCGTAGAGAGGCTGAACGAAATTGGCGCGTCCTTCTTCCTCATATACGAGGGGAAGACCGAGGTTAGGCTCACTCCAGAAGACGTCGATTCGGCCTTCTTGGAGGGGCTTTCAATAATAAACGAGCTCTCGAGGGATTACTCGTTACTCATAAAATTCAAAACCTTTAAGGACAAGGACCTCTTCAAGGACTTGGTAGCACTCGCTCCTTACTACAAAGGCCACTTCTACCTCCCGCCCTTCGGCAGACTGCCCCGCGAGGTTGCTGATGGCGTTAGGTCGAAGGCCCGCGATTCAGCGGCGCTGGTGGCGTCGAGGCGCTTCGACGAGGGGTATCCGCTGTTCTTAGGCAACTCTGCAGTGCTGGAGCTGAGCGAGGAGGACGCGGTACGGTTGCAAGAGACCTTGGCGCCGTATGAAGAGTGCGACATAGACTCGCCGGAGATAGAGAGGGAGAGGAGGGAAAACGCGCTGAGCCTCTGCGAGTACCGCTGGGTCAACCAAGCTGGAGATCTGGTAAGAGAGGGAAGGCTGGTGAGGCTTTACGACGTACGCTTCGAGGACGGGAAGGCCTACGTTAGGGTCTACCGGGGCCTTCTGGTGCGGCTCCTTAGACACTTGGGCATCGGCGTCAGCAAGCTCTATGCCAAGTTGCCGCTGGAGCCGGCCGCCCCCTTCCTAAGGGACTACCAGAGGGAGGCGGTGTCTCAAGCACTGAAGATGATGAGCCTGCAGGGGGCAGCTACCATACAAGCGGCCACGGGCGCCGGTAAGACCGAGATGGCCGTTGCGCTGGCCAAGACCCTCCTAGAGAGCAGAAGCGTAAGGAAGGTGTTCTTCTTGAGCCTCAACAGAACGCTGAACGTGCAAGCCGTTATGAGGTTTAAGAAGTACGGCATCGACGCGGGCCTAGTTGACTCGGAGAACTTCGACGTGGAAAAGCCGGTGGTGGCGTGCACCGTGCAGACCTTGTATCGGGCTCTGGTGAAGATCGGAAAGGCAAAAGACATTAGAGATGAAGTGGAGGAAGAGATAAGGATGGATTACGTCGACTTAAGCGAGGAGAGGGCAAAAAAGCTCTTCGAAGAGTACATGAAGGCCGGTTTGGTTATTGTTGACGAGGTCCAGCACGTTCCAGCTAGGACAGTTTCTGAGGCCGTTAGGGCAAACCCGTGGTCGCTGAGGCTCGGGCTCTCCGCTACTCCGTGGAGGGACGACGGACGCGACGTGCTGATCTATGCTTTGATAGGCGACGTCGTTCCTAGGAAGATTACCTCAAGCGAGCTGATAGACAAGGGATTCTTGGTTCCAGTGAAGATATACATGGTAAGGAGAAAGCTGGAGGTAGGCGAGGAAGATCTCGAGGCGCTTAAGGGCTTGCAGGGAGCTCAGAGGTACGTGAAGCTGAAAAACTTTGTTTTCTATAATGATCGAAGAAATGAGGACGTGGCCGAGCTTGTAAAGGCGCTTCCTAAGCCGTCGCTGGTGCTGGTCAAAGAGATAAGGCATGCCCACGAGCTGTGCAGAAAAATTAAGGAAAAGGGCCTCTCGTGCGCCGTCTTGACCGGAAAGGAGAGCAGCCAGCAGAGGGAGTCTGTCCTAAAGCTGGTAATGAAGGAGCGCATAGACGTAGTCGTAGCGACTACGTTGGCCGACGAGGGCTTGGACCTGCCGCCCCTCCGCTCCTTGGTGCTGGCAGCCGGAGGGAGGTCCCAGACGAGGACGCTCCAGAGGGTGGGCAGGATAACGAGGCCGTACGACGGCAAGAAGGTCGGACTGGTGATAGATATATGGGACGACGACAGGGAGGCCGGCGGAATCTTCTACCGGCAAGGCCTCGCGCGGCGGGAGCTCTACGCCACAGAGCCTTTATGGAGCGTCGAGGAAGGCACCTTAAAATCGATAATCAAAAAGATGAAAAGCTTAGATACCTCGAATTCGTTTTAAAGGCTGGCCGGAGGGGTCCGCGGGGACGCGGATATGGTAGACACCGCCCACAAGGTGCTGGCAGAGGCCGTGGGCGGCCTCGTGCTCGTGAAGCTGCGCGATGGCAAGGTTAGGGGGAAGCTGAAGACCTTCGACATGCATTTGAACATCGTGCTGGAGGACGCTGAGGAAATCAAGGGAGATCAGACCCGCCCCCTAGGAACGATCCTCATCAGAGGAGACGGCGTGGTGTTCGTATCGCCAGTAGAGGTGTAGCGAGATGAGCAAGGGTACTCCGTCCTTCGGCAAGAGGAGCAAGGGGAAGACCCACATCCGCTGTCGCCGCTGCGGGAGGCACTCCTACAACGTCCGCAAGGGCTACTGCGTGGCGTGCGGCTACGGCCGCTCGAAGAGGATGAGGAGGTACAGCTGGCAGAACAAGAAGTCGTGGACCCATCAGAGGCTCAAGTAATTTTTTCCTCCGCGCCGGAGCCACCCCGGGTACGAAGCGTGGGCGTTGACGAGAAGCTCGTCAAGGCGCTCAAGGGCACCACTACTGTAGGGATAAGGTCGGACAAGGCGGTGGTCCTCGCAGCAGACAAGAGGGCAACCGCCGGCAAGTTCATAGTACATAAAAGGATAAAGAAGATAGTTAAAATAAGCGATTACATGGCAATGACCACCGCGGGCCTCGTGGCCGACGCTCAAGTGCTGGCCGACGTGCTCCGGACTAAGGTAGCCGAGTACGAGATGAGCTTTAAAAAGAGGATGAGCGTCAGAGCGGCGGCCACGTACCTCTCAAACGTGCTCCACTCCTCGAGACTGTTCCCCTACATCGTCCAGCTCCTCCTCGGCGGCTACGACACAGCCCCTAGGCTGTACAGCTTGGACTGGTTCGGCACCGTGGCGGAGGAGACCTTTCTCGTTACGGGCTCCGGATCCCCCATAGCGGTGGGCGTGATAGAAGCAGAGTACAGACCGGACATGGACGTGGAGGAACTGGTGGAGCTGGCGGTGAGAGCGGTCTTCGCCGCTACGAGGAGGGACACCGCGTCGGGCGAGGGTATAGATGTGGCAGTAATTTCAAGGGAGGGTATAGAAATGCGTCACTTCTCAATAGAAGAGGTCGTGAAGCGCCTCCGCTCCTAACGAGCACGCTTTTTTCCTCCTTGAACAGAGGAGGTCAGGGTACCTAGCAGTGAGGAGGGCCTTGATCCTGATAGCGGCCGTCGTTACCATAGCTTTGGCGCAAAAGCTGGTGGTGCCCAACGCTATGAGCTGTGCAATCAGCAAGAACTACCCGGATCCCAGAATCCCAGTGCCGGTAATTTCTATAAACGCCACAACGATGACGGTTGAAATAGACGCCTGCGGACTGGTCTCCACGAAGGCCTACGTAGCTACCGCGTACACCAAGGGCGCGCTGGACCTGCCGCTTCCTCTGAAGGAGCTCCGCTACCGCTTCCCGTGCGGGAAGCTGACGGTCAAGCTGATCAACCCGGCGGGCGAGGTCGTGGAGGAGAAGACCATAGCCTTCAACCTGAAGGTCTTAGACTCAGAATTGCCGTTTGTCAAGTGCAGCGCGTCCAGCGCCTCGACCAGCTTGAGCATAAACGCCACCCTAACCCTCGAGAGCTACCTGAAGAGCGCCTACCGCGCGTCAGCTATACCCTTCGAGCTGTACTCCAACGCCGCCAGAGCGGTCAACGTGGCCCTTAAGATAGGAGGAGCAGTGGTGCAGTCCGCAGCTCCGACGGAGGGCATCGCCTTTATATCCGACAACTTGCTAAGGTTCGCCGTAAGGGGCGACCAGAAGATAACGTTCTACGTGGTGCCTAGGAGCGCAATTTCCTTCCTAGAGGCGATCGCCGACGACGGTGCCTTTGCGTACTTCTCGGTGAACGCCAACTCGACCGACCCGGACGGCGACGGCATACCGAGCGGGGTGGAGCTGAGCAAGTACCGCACCAGCCCGGTGTGCAACGACACCGACAAGGACAAGCTCAGCGACTACCAAGAGATCTTCGAGTACAAGACCAACCCGCTCAAGAAGGATACTGACGGCGACGGCCTTACTGACTACCAGGAAGTAATGGAGTACAAGACGGACCCGAAGAACCCCGACACCGACGGCGACAGAATTACGGACTATCAAGAAGTGACCGTGTATAAGACGGATCCCCTCAGCCCGGATACCGACGGCGACGGCCTTACTGACTACCAAGAGGTGAAGGTCTACGGCACCAACCCCCTATCGCCGGATACAGACAAGGACGGCCTGACGGACTCCCAAGAGGTTAAGCTCAACACGAGCCCGGTGTCTCCTGACACCGACGGCGACGGCCTGACCGACGGGCAAGAAATCATGGAATACCGCACCAACCCGCTCTCCCCGGACACTGACGGAGACGGCTTAACTGACAAGGAGGAGCTGTTCGTTTATTATACCAGCCCTCTGTCCCCGGACACCGACAACGACAAGCTCACCGATTATCAAGAGATCTTCGAATACAAGACAAACCCAGTACTCAACGACACCGACAAAGACAAGCTCACCGACGGCCAGGAGGTGCTCCAGTACAAGACTAACCCCCTATCGCCGGACAGTGACGGCGACGGCTTGACAGATTACCAAGAGGTGAAGGTGTACTTCACCAACCCGCTCTCCCCGGACACCGACAAGGACGGCCTGACGGACTACGAGGAGGTCATGGTTTACCACACCAGTCCCACCCTTGCCGATACCGACAAGGACAACCTAACCGACTATCAAGAGGTCATGGAGTACAACACCAACCCTCTGTCTCCGGATACTGACGACGACAAGCTCACTGACTATCAAGAGGTGGCAGTGTTCGGCACAAGCCCGATACTCAACGACACCGACAAGGACAAACTCACCGACTACCAAGAGGTGAAGGTCTACGGCACCAACCCGCTCCTTAATGACACCGACAAGGACAAGCTGATCGACGGCTTGGAGGTGCTCCATCACACTGACCCCCTCAGCCCGGATACCGACGGCGACGGCCTTACTGACTACCAAGAGGTGAAGGTCTACGGCACCAACCCGCTCAATAGAGACAGCGACGGCGACGGCTTAACCGACCACCAAGAAGTGCTGATAGGCACCAACCCGCTCAAGAAGGA
>JAADDE010000045.1 GCA_013154085.1 Thermoproteota archaeon
ACTAGAGACGACCTCAGGAACTTCATAGCCCACGCCGGCATGGAGCAGAACATGACCCTCGTGAGGAAAGAGGGAAAAGAAGTAGAGATCGGCTATTACCTACCCATGTTAGAGAAGCTGGAGAAAGTGATGAAGCTATAGCTCCAGCCCTTTCCTCTCTGCCTCCTCCAAGACCTTCAACAGCTCAACTCCTCCCTCGCACCTCTTGCACACCACCAAGAAGTAGTTCTTCTCCTTCATCAGTCCGCTTTTTCTTGCCTTTTCCTTCAGCCTCTCAATGACCCTCCTGACCTCTTCCTCGCCTAGCTCCGACCACTTGACCTCCACGAAGGTTGCAGATCTCTCGTCCCTCACAATTAAGTCTATTTCCTCCCCCTTGTGCCACCACTTCCCTACCTCCACGGGCTTGGTTTTCAGTATTCTGAGGGAGTAAAGCAAGGGCAAGGGCAAGCTCTGCTCCGCGACCCTCTCGAAGGTCTCCGGGACCAGCTCCTCCAGCCTCTCCTTCACGTCTCCCGACACGTCAACTCCTGCCTCCGCCGCTCCCTTGAGCTCGACTACTACGGAGTAGTAGAACCGGAAGTACTCGTCAATTATTTCGGCCAGCGCTCCCTTCCTCTTGCCCATAGGAGCTCTGAGCCTCACTAAGTCCAGTCTTTCCAACACCTCCAAATAGTAGTAGATCGAGCGGGCGTCCAAGCCGCAAGCACTCGCGAGCTTGGACGGGCTCCTGTAGCCCTTCGCTAAGGCCCTCATTATCCTCTTGTAAGTTTCCGACCTCTTGAAGCTCTCCTCGTGGAAGAGGAGGTCGCCTTCCTCCAAGAGCGGAGAACCGTAGGTGAAGACCCTCCTGATTACCTCTTCCACGGAGGATGAAGAATATGTATACCCCAAGTAAGCCGGCGTGCCGCCTATCATGGTATAGGCGTACAGCGCCTCCTCCCAGCCCATCTTCCAGAACTTCCTTGCGTAGTAAAACGGTAGGGGCTTGAGCTTGATTTGCAAGGCTCTCCTCCCGAAGAGGGGGCTCGAGGAGTCCAGCAGCTCCTTCTCTATAAAGGAGACAGAGGAGCCGCTGAGCACCAGCGGATAGTCCAAGCCCTTATCCGCCAGCTGCTTCAGCTTGCTCGTGAGGGAGGGATCGGACTCTACCAAGTACTGGAACTAGTCCAGCACTATTGCAAAATCGAAGTCGTTCAAGACCTTTAGAGCCTCCACCACGTCGTGCGGCACGTAAATTCCCGCCTCCTTCCTCACGGCCTCTGCAAAGGACTTGGAGAGCTCCTCGTAGCTCCCCACGAAGGCCTCCCAGAAGATCCCCTTCCTCTTCTTGAGCCATTCCAACAACAGCCTCGTCTTGCCTATTCTCCTCCGCCCGTAAACTATCCCTGGTCGGACCTCAGCCCCTCGAGCGCGCTCATCTCCCTCCTCCGGTCCACGAAGGGCACTCTGAACAAGCTTCTCACAACTCATTTCCCACAACCCGTTGTGAGAAATAAACCATGAGTATCTTATCAAGGAATTGAACGGTTCTCTTCTGCAATAGGGATTTCTATTTAAGGTACCTTCTCAACCAGAGAGCGGTGAAGGTTTGTCAGTAGTTCAGCAAGAAAAGTCTGAGTCTTATCAGAAGGTGGCATCCGTCTTGGGTGCCGCCTACGGGTTGAAGATCCTTAGTAAGATCGGCGGCGCCACGCCCGCTCACATAGAAAACGCCATATCAGTCGCCCTTAGGGCCACCACTCTCTCTGACATCGCGTCTTATTTAGAATATCAAGTTGCTCGCCTCAAAAAGGAAAAGAAGGAAAAGAAAGGTAGAGAGTCGCCGGAAGACTACCAAGCATTGCTAGAGTTGCTAAACGCCCTCAAAGACAACTTAGGTCTCGAAAGATTAGAAAAAGATAAGTGGAGGTACCTCGTACTGAAAGCGTTCTTGAATTTCAAGAGGGTGTGTAGCAAAGTTGAGATAGACACCGAGTGCGTCAGCAAATGCGACGATATCAAAGAAGTAATTGAAATGATAGATAAATTTGATGAAAACAAGGTCGATACATTGGATGCGAAGATAGTCTCTGCTCTGAAATGTATTGTGGACAAGCTTAACGAAGAGAAGTGTAAACCGCAGAAGGAGAAGGGTGGGAGACGTGGTAGGCCTTACGGACGCTGACGTGCTCCAGCTCTTCCGCGAAAGCGGTCTGGAGCGCTACCTGCTGGACCGCTTCGTATCTCTAGCTAGAATTGAGGTCGAATTGGAGCTTGAGGACTCCCACTTGAAGCTGGGCTCAGGAAAGGAGGCGGAGGAGTTCGTCGACAACCCGCTCCTAAGGTTGACGTACCGCGGCCAAGAGGTCCCCGTCATCCCCGGCTCCTCCCTCAAGGGAGCTCTGCGCTCCTCCCTCGAGTCGCTCGCGATTTCTAGAGGCGACCTGCCGCTAGAGGTCCCGGACCTCGGACGTTGCACCGGGGACTCTCTGGCAGATACCTTCAGCAAGGCCAAGTCCCGCGGAAGGGAAGCATTTAATAACAAAGACGTCAAGAAGTGCTTCACGTCTCCACTCATGATAATCTTCGGAGCTCCTTGGGTAGCCGGGAGGGCCTACTTCGGGAACTTCTATCCCATTAGCTTCTCTACAACAATCCTTAAGAGGACAGCCATAGACAGACTAACCATGAGCGTCGCCCAACACAAGCTACATGAAGTAGAAGTCGTAGAACCTGGTGCGACCTTCAAAGGAATCATAACTCTGCGGAACGTGCTTCCAGACGATAAAGGGGACCCAGTGCAGCAGTATGCCTATGAGCTCTTTCGCCTCATACAAGAGGGCTTCTACGTAGGCGGCGATAGGAGCAGAGGAGGCGGCTTCGTCAAAGGTAGAGTCGTTGGAGGCTTCGTCCGTAAAGTGGAGAACGGCGAGATCACGAAGCAGAAGGTAACCGGATTCTCTAACGGGAAATTTGAGGTGGCATAATGAGCTTGGAGTGGGTGTTCCACGTACCCCCGCTCCGCAATGTGGAGGTGTCGTTCAAAATTAGGGCGCTGGAGCCTCTGCGCATAGGGGCAGGCAAAGATACCGAAGGCATCACAGATCTTCCAATAGTCAGGATGCTGTGGAAGGGTGGCCAAGAGGTCCCCGTCATCCCCGGCTCCTCCCTCAAGGGGGTCTTGCGGACCGTGGGGGAGAGCCTCTGGTCCTCCGTAATAGGTAAGTACGTCCATGAGGACAGCGGCGGCAACCCAGTCTGCAAAGGAGCTAGCGATCTAATGAAGGAAATAAAGAACTGGAAGATCCCCATCGATGAGGCGAGAAGGAGGGTCGCTCGAGGCCTGTGTCCCGTCTGCTTAACCTACGGAGTCCCCGGCTTCATGTCGAAGGTGCTGGTGGGCGACTTCTTTCCGGCATACTATTCTGTGGGCGTGATCAAGCAAGCTTCTATTCATAGGAAGAAGGGAACTGCAACGAACCCCAGGGAAGTCGAATACGTGGAGCCCGGCTCACTCTTCGAAGGAGAGCTCACGCTCAACAACGCGCCCAACTGGATGATAGCTCTGGTCTTGGCTTCGCTGTACCTCATAGACTCCGGCTTCGTGAAGCTGGGAGGATTCAAGAGCAGGGGTTTTGGGGCTGTGAAAATAGAGGACTTGGAAGTGAAGGCAAAGGATCTCAAGCCCTTAGACGAATATGATAAAGAGCTAGACGCCGACAAGCTCTCTGACTTAGGGTATGCCTATAGAATGTGGACATCCATGGCAAAGGAATTGAAAAATAGGTACGGGGATAGACGATGATGGGCTACGTTAAGCTTAACTTGAAGCTAAAGGTAGTTAGCGACTACCTTCACGTGACGGGCACGGTACCTTGCCTTCCGCTGAATGACGTTAGGCGTCAAGCCTCCAACTACTTGCCCTTCACTTGCCTCAACGACAAGCCAGCACTCTTCGGTAGCTCCGTGAAGGGCGCAGTTAGGTCCAGGGCGGACCTAACGCTGAAAGAGCTGAGGGCTTCGAAGGCTCTAATGGGATGGAATAATTGTCAAGAGCTGAGGCTGGAGGCCAAGGACTACAGAAGGCTTAGGGGGAGGACGAACTTCCAGTTCAGCTGTTGTCAAGGCGGATCTACTAGGTCCGAAAGGGCCAGCTGGAGGCACCTCGCGGTCTGGTTCGAAGAAGTCAGAGAGTGTAAGTCCTACTTCAAACCCGAGGAGGAGCTCGACAAACTCTTCGGCATTGACCGGGGCAAAGAGATGGTGCCCTCAAGAACCTTCTTCAGCACGTTCTTCAGCGAGGGTGACGTTGTACTGAAGAGGCTCAGGTTGGGAAGAGCTTGGGTCGCGGCAGAAGTCGTCCCAAGGGGAATAGTCTTTGAAGGCTCGGTGGTTCTCGAGAATTCAAACGAAATGCTCCTTTCAGCACTCCTATACTCCTTAGGTTTGTTCAAGAGAGAGCCAAAGATAATGTTAGGAAGGTTCAAATACAAGAAAGTTTACGTAGAGGGGGACGGCTACAAGACCTTCGGTCACCTCGCGGTCGAGCTGACGTCCGTGGAGTCGCTGGGCTTCGAGGTCCCCCGAGACCCGCGGAGGCTCGTTGAAAGCTACAAGGAGACGTTCAAAAAGCACTTCAGCGTCAACCCGGACTTCGACGAGTTCGAGAGGCTGAGGAGGGTGTTAGCTTGAAGGTCTGCCTCGACGAGTTGGGCAATCTCGTTAAGTGCGGAGAGGGCGGCTTCATCGTACTGTATTGTGATTATGAGGGAGAGCTTGAGAGTATAGATTATGAAAAAATAAAGAAAGCCCTCGAGGATCCAGAACTGCTAGCAAAGCTAAATGATAAATTTAAGAAAGCACTTTGTGCCATTCTCAAAAGAATTCTTAAAGAAGAGATTGGGTGAAAAGTATGGTAGTTAAGGGCAACGTAATTCCTTTGCGCTGTCTCACCTTAAAGGAATTACTCTCGAAGCTAGGCGACTATCCGAGGGAGTTCGCAGAAAGCCTTAACTGTGAGCATGTAAGCGCCCTCTCCGTGCCTACTCCGCTGACCTCATACATAGTCAGTGATATATTACAGAAAGTTGCTGGATATACGAAGAGGTTACAGAACATAATCAAAAAAGATAAAATAGAATTGTTCAACGATTTGCTGGTATATGCGTTCAAGTACGCTCCTTTCGAGGACTTTCTAGTCTTAAAGAAGAACGGAGAAGAGAGGGCCATACCGGCACCCCAAGACGTGTTCTACACGTTCTACTTGCTGGGCGAGAGGCCTACGGTGATCAAGCTGAAGAAGTTTATGGAAGAGTATGCAGAGTACCTGTGGACGGGCCATCCCACGAGAGCTATTACGACCTACCTAACGCTCAGAGAGTTCAAGGAGTCAGTGGGCTCCTCCGCAGAGCTCGCGCTGTACCTAATACCCGCTGACACCCGGCCCGGCCTGAACGTTTCCTCGCTCCCGAGCCACTCATTAATGACCTCGGCGTTAGTAGTCGCCAAGGGCGGAGACGAGCTCGAGAGAGCTTGTGCCCTCCTCCACGACGTAGGCAAGGCTCTGAATCCGAAGAGACATACGATCGTTGCCGAGAAGTTCTTAGAAGACGTAAAAGAGGTATTCGGAAAGGACTATCAAATACTGCTGGAGTGTGTAAAGAAGCACCACTCTGAGGATGCAAATCCGAAAATTAAAGAGGCAGACCGTTTCGCATCTTCTAGCGATAGGATACGGGCAGTCTACAGAGCTCTGGAGGATGAGCTCAGGAAGGTGTTGGGAGAGGGCTATGAAGCAATTACAAAAACCTTTGAAAGCTATGATTGGGAAACTAGAAGGAAGAGCTATGAATGGATCGAGAAGAATGAAGAAATGGTCAGGACGGCGACAGAACTCATATCTGAGAAGCTTTTGATGCCAGACGTTCGATTGAGGAAATACAGCGAGGAAAAGACGGGCGGTATTGAAGGAATCTACTTGCTAGTGGTGGATATCGGCGGCATTCAGAAGAGCTTGAGTGATGCTAGGAAGTTGAGATCTCTCTCGGGACTGAGCTACTTGGTTGAGCTGATTACACACGTTATTGTTCCGTATGAAATAATTAGTAAGTTCGGCGTCAAGCCGGAAAACGTCATCTTCAGTGGGGGCGGGAGCGTTCAAGCTGTCGTGCCGGACAATTGGAAACTAGATGATCTCCTCGACGATGAACTCCTCAGAAGAGTGCTTCCATCCCTTAGAGTCTCTTACGCCTATGGCAATCTGAATAACGGATTCATTGGGGCCGTGAAAGAGGCCTTCAAAAAATTGAAGAAAAACAAAGAGAGGAATAAGAAACAACTACAACCAGACTTAGAGCTCATTGAGGCTCCGGGCAAGAAGAAGTGTCAGTGGTGCCAGAGGAGGCTGGCCGTGACGAAGATTGGCGACGAAGAGGTCTGTTTGCAGTGTGCTCTGACGTGGACTCTGACGTCACCTTTCGGGTTCGCGCCGAAGGGCTTGAGGTATGCAGTTATAGGCAAGATCGATTCCGGCGACCCGCTGGAGACGATAAAGGAGGGCGAGTACGTCAGCTACGTAACGGCGGATGGAAACTTCATGGGACTGTTCATGTCATCATCCCTAACCCCTTCTATCTATCAAGAAAAGAGCTTGAGGATAGACGTAGCGACGAAGAGAAGCTTGCGGCGTTTGCTGGAGTACATGAGAGACGAGTACAAGGAGAAGTTCGTGCTGGGCTTCCTCTATGCCGGAGGGGACGACTTCAACGCAGTCCTAAGCCCTTCTCTAGCGATTGTGCTGGCCCCAGCCTTCACCTACTCCTTCTCCTCAGAGCTGGGCATGGCTCTAACTTCCTCTGTGGGTGTAGCCACAGCACGATACACAGCCCCCATCTGGGAGCTCCGAAACGCAGCTGAAGAGATCATGGAGAAGGTAAAAGATGCCGTTAGGCCCAAGTCCTACAAGTGTATGACAAGGAAGGAGAAGTGCTCCGGTTACTTCGCGGCGCTGTTTGCCACGGGCATGCTTTCGAGAGTCGCCGCGGAGGATTTCTACCGCGAAGTGTACGATAAACCGCTTGTTGCAAAGGCGACCTTGTTAAGACTGGCCGAGTTGCTCGGTAGAAGTCCAGATACTGTCGACGATCGAACAATGGACGAAATAATAAAGAACTTGCTCGGTGAGCTGGAAGAGCTAAAGAGAACTTTCAAAGATTTGAGAAAGCTCGTTTCAAAGACGGGAGACGATGTAAAGAAGATATTCTACTATATAACGAAGAGAGAAGACGAAGGTTATAAGCTACGAGTACTCCTCGATGAACCATTCTTCTCGAACAACAAAGTGAACTTGGCCCTTTTCGATATATTCTACAAACACCTCACTAGGGGGTGACGATGAGATGGCATGTCTCAAGCTGGTGTTCGAAGCCCTACAAGCTATGGCGGTCAAGAGTGAGGAGCCCGGGAAGGGTTTCTTTGCAGATTCTTACGTAGCGAGGAAGAAGGTAGTAAGCAATAATAAGACAGACAGAGTGGTATACATACCAGCCTCATCGTTGAAAGGTAGCTTGAGGAAGGTTCTGCAGTATGCCTCAGAGGAGCTCCAGCTAGCTGAGGGGTGGGAGGAGCTCTTCGGCGACGAGAAAAATGAAGGGAGATTGTTCTTTGAAGACTGCGAGTGCAAGAGGCCGTGCTTGACGGAGGTTAGGCCCGGGGTGGCTCTGAACAAGGCCTTAGGGACGGTAATGGAGAAGAGGCTGTTCTTCCGGGAAAGAGTTGCTCTGGGGACCAAGTTCGAGTGCAGGGTATGTGGGGGCGAAAGAGATCTAGAACTTCTTGAAGAGTTACTAAACCGTGATTTAGTTCGAAAGTATTTCTACTACGTAGGTCTGGGAGACGGTATGGTTAAGCTCGTGGAGGTGAAGAGGGAGTGAAGGCCTACTGGCTCAGCATAAAGCTCGAAACCCCGGCACTGGCGGACACCGAGCAGTGGGGATCCCTCTACACTCCGTCCTCCAAGACCTTGCCGGGCTCGACCATTGCTGGCGCTTTGAGGAGGAGGTTCGGTAAATTGTTCAAGGCCAGCGACGCCTTCCCCAAGGGAAGTCTGCCGGCGCCGCCCGGGAGCTTAAAGCTGAAGGACGTAGAGAGGGGTGACAGATACTTCCTACCGTTGCCCCAGCTGCTCGGCGACTTGATGGCAGAGGCAGAGAAGGTTGAACCGGAGGATGAGCTGGCCGGGGCTATTGAGGGGGAGGCGGGAGAGCTCCTAAGGGCCAAGTACGGAGGCCTCACCAAGAGGCTCAGGGGAGAGCCGCTGGAAGTCACGTCGAGAACTGTGGGGAGGTTCTTGGAGGGCCGGAAGGCAAAGGTGGAGTTCGAAGAGAGGACCTCAGTTTCCATCTCTCTATATTTCAGAACGGCGAGGCCCGGCATGCTCTTTCATCAAACGGTCTTCGCAGAGGGACAAGAGTTCTGGGCACTGGTTATAGGAGAGCTACCGGAGAGGGAGTTCGTCCTCAGAATAGGTGCAGCAAAGACCAGAGGCCTCGGAAAAGTAAAGGTCACCGCAGAAGAGATAGACGTCCAGCCCGGCACCTTCTTGCTCAGCAGGGTTCCGGTGGCGTTCGTTAGGGACAGGGCAAAAGGTCTACTGGTCATCGGGAAGCTTACCTTGTGGAGGAACGGCTTGAAGTACTCCGTGAATGCACTGATGCCCGGCTCGGTCCTCGAGAAGCCGCTGGATTGTCCTTGGTGTGTGGCCGTCGACTACGGCTGGCTTCTCAGCAAGCTGAAAGAATCAGTCCTCAGCAGTACGCACTCTGGGGGTGGGCTAAAGTGATAGAGACATATAAGATAAAAATAAGGTTCGAAGAGCCTGTTACCATAATCTCGGAAGCCGAAGACAGTATACTGAGGATTATGAGATCTGACGTAGTCAAGTGGGAGAAGGGCGGCTACTCAGTGTTGTATGGGAACCCAATAATACCGGCGTCCAGCCTGAAGGGCGCCCTCAGGTCGTTCTTCTTGGCATTGGCCAAGACGCTATATGACTGCGACGTGCTGAAATACCACGACGAAGCGTCGGGAGACCAGATCCCCAGCCACAGCCCCCGTGCTTGGGTGGACAAGTATGCTGGAAATGTAGAAAGGATAAGGTCATACATTAAGGAAGACGCAGAGCTCAGCGAGAAGGAGGCGTGGGAGAGACTGGCCTCAATTTCATGCCCCGTGTGTCTGCTCTTCGGATCCCAGCACTTGGCTGGAGCCTTGCGCTTCAGCGACGTGGTGCTCGAAAGGGCGAAGATAAGGAGACTCAGCAGAACCGCGATGAATAGGGCGCTGGGCAAAGTGAGCGAGGGAGCTCTCTTCACAATTGAAGTAGCAGAAGGTGCGGACGGTGAAGGCTACGCGGTACTCGCGTTTACGCCGCAGCTTCAGAAACTGGTAAAGGCCGTCGGCATCGAGTGTGCTGGCAGAGATCCCATTTCCGTTGCCAAGGAGCTATGGGATATCGGCACAGAGATCTTGCACGAGGACGGGATAGAGCTGGGCCATTCGAAGAGCGCGGGTCTGGGGAGGGCAGTCTTGGAGTTCCAGAAGCTGTGAGCTACCCCAACCTCAGTTTTCGCCAGCGATGCTAAGAGGACGTGGGGCAAGCATTCGGTCCCCTATCAATTAGCTGGGACTCGCCGCGAATTGGGTAGGTGAACACAAACTAGTTAAAATAATTGACTTCCGCAAAGGCCTTTCCCATTGCCGCAGAAGCTCCTCCGGGTACGGGGAAAGATGAGGAAGCCCTTCCTTGTGAGGGAAGGACTGATACCCCTCAAAGTAGTCAACACCAAGCGCTACGTAGGCATTCTGTGGGGCGACGACCCCTACTGGCCCCTCCTTAAGGTGGCAGAGGTCTACGACAAGGACACGAAGGAAGTTGTCTTCTCGTCCGAGGCGGAGGAGCTCTCCGGGGACAGGAGCAAGGCGGTGGGCGTGCTCACTTCCGAAGGCTTCCAAGCAGTTGGGAGGGAGAGGAGAACCTTCAAGACAGACAAGGACCACTACTACTTGGCCTCGGACAGCGCTGTGGGCTTCAGCGCCGGCGACTCCTCAGTTGAGCTCTTCGACTTCCTGAGGGGCTTCACGCTGGTCCGCCACGACTCCGTGAAGCCCATAAGGGGGGCAGACGACGACTTGGAGCTGAACGCTCTCTTCTTCGCGGAGGCCCACGCCTTGTGGGAGATGGACTACAGCACCAAGGAGCTGCGGAAGCTGGCCTCCTTTGGGAGGCCCGTGCTGGACTTCCGCTACAGCTTCGAGCACAAGCAGTTTGCTGTGCTGCTCGGCCCTCCCTCCTCAGCTTCCCTAGCGTACTACGACGTCGAAGGCAACAGGCTGGCCACGGTTGCGGTCGGAGACGTGGAGACGGTGTCGCGCTTCAAGCTGATCTCCGGGATTGCCTTAATACCTTGGAGGAGGGGCTTCAAGGCTGTGACTCCTACGGGCGTGAGGGAAGTGGACCTGGGGGTAATGGTAACGTCGTTCAGCTCCGACATAAGGGGAAGGCTGTTCGTGGGGCTGGAAGACGGGAGAGTGGTGGAGGTGAAGGGCAAGAGTCTGCTGAGATCAGCTCTGAAGCGGGCGTAGCGGCCTAAGCCTCTCAATTACTCCCTCCTCGTCTAGCCACAAGTCCCTCGTCCACACCCTAACCACGGACCAGCCCCTCGAGGCTATCATCTTCGCCCGGACCAGCTCCTCCAGCGGGCTTCCCGTAAGCCTGAAGACGCTCTCGTCGCTCTCCACGCCCAGCTTCCCGACAGCGGCCGGAAGGCCGAACCTAGAAGTGCCCACCTCCAAGGCAAAGCCCAGCTCGGCGGCAAGCCTCCTCTCCACGGGACCCGCCAGCTTGACCACTCCGGACCTTCCCACTGAGGCCAGCACCTCCTTGGCCAGCTGATGCTTGCCCTCGTGAATCGCTTTTGCGTACCTCATGTATTCCTTGAGGAGCCTAACTCCGGCCGACTTGGAGGAGCCCAGGTCCTCCGGGTCCAGCGATGTGACCAAGTAGACCCTTTCCCTAGCCCTAGTGATCGCCACGTTCAGCCTCCTCTCCCCTCCGGGAAGGTTGAGGCTCCCGAAGTGCACTCTAAGCTTCCCCTCTTCGTCCTTGGCGTGCACGAGGGAGAATATCACTACGTCGCGCTCGTCTCCTTGGATGTTCTCAATGTTCTCAACGACAAGGCCTTGATCGACCCCGTCCTTCTTTAAGGTGAGGGCTTTCTCGTAGAGCTTTGCAAACCTTTTATCCTTCTTTGCCTCTTCTTCTAACATTGACGCTATCAATTCTTTCTGCTTCAAGTTGAACGCGATTATGCCTATAGAGGTGTTTGGGTCTTCTTCGAGCACCTCTCTCACTATTTCGACCACCTTCTGGGCCTCCTCGTAGTTCACTCCATCTCTCCATAGGCCATCTACCTTTACGTACCTCAGCGGCCCAGCTTGCTCGACGTTCGGCGGGTATGCCATCTGGCCGTCGTAGAAGGCGTAGTTTGAAAACGCTATCAGCTCCTCGTAGCTTGAGCGGAAGTGGGTCTTCAGCATAAACGACGGAAACCTACCCCTCACCAGCTCCAGGACGGACTCCGGCCCGTCGCGCTGGCCGAAGCCCAGCCGCGGGGGCAGCTGCTTCTCGTCGCCCACCACTACGGCCCTCTTAGCTCTGTATAGGGCCGGCAGGGCATACTCCACCTCCATCTGCGAGGCCTCGTCGATTATGACGTAGTCGAAGAGGTTCTCCGCGAGCGGGAAGATCTCAGAAGCCCCTTGGGGAGAGGTGAGCCACACCTTGATTTCTTCCAAGAGTTCTGAGGCTCTCGGCCTGACGAAGGTTGATACCTTCAAACCCCTCTTCCGGGCCTTCTCCACCTCCTCCAGCAGTAGCGGATCATCTGCCCTGCTGGCGTGCTCCACCGCGGCCTTGCTCCAATCAAGCTTTGCCTCCCTGGCTTCGGCGTATTCCTTCATGATGTTTTCGTATTCTTTCATGTATGCTAGCGCCTTGCTGACGCTTGGTATCTTCTCTATCTCCACAATCCACGCGTAGACGTAGGTGTGCCGCAGAGTATCGGGGTCGTGTTCGGTCAGCAGTTTGAGGAGCTCTGCGGACTTGGAGTCGAGCTCCTTCTTAAGCAAGTCGTAGTATCTCAACCCTTCGAACTGTTCCAAGGCCTCCCTCAGTTCGCCGAAATCCTCGACCTCATCCAAGTAGAACAGCTTTTCCAAGGCTCTTGCCAGCTCCTCCGGAGCTCTGGGCATTGAGCCGTACTTCCTAACTAGCCTCAGCTTCTCCAAATTGGCTTCTATATTTCTCTTTACCTTTAGTAATAATTTCAATGCTTCGTCAACATCCGTGCCGTCCAAGCCGTAGCTCTCGGCCAGCTCCGCGAGCCTCAGAAGATCTTCCTCGGGGACGGTGAGGCGCTCGACGTAGGCCTTTGCCCTCTTGAACTTTGAGTCAAAGATCCTTAACAAGGAATTTTTCTTCTGGAAGTAGTACTTTATTAAATCAGCGTCGAGCTCTGCCGCCCCCAGCCTCCTCAGCGCATCTATTGCGAACTCGAGCTCCCCCAGCCTCTCCTTCAAGCCCTCCTCGCCGTCAGCCACCGGCTCAGCTTCGAGAGCTTTGATCAGCGAGGCCAAGTCCTCCGGGTCCAAGAAGCTCAGCTCCTCCAGCGCCCTGAGGGCCAAGTCCCTGTCGTACAGCGTGGCTTCGGACCAGTCCCTCCTCCATCCCGCCTCTGCGTGCCTCAAGCCGTGGACGTCCTTGAGCTTGGTGAGCAGCCTCTCAAACTCGCTGTACGTGAAAGAAGTAAGGACCCTCAAGGCATTCGGGTCTAAGATTGCTTTTTTCTTGGATCCTAAGGTGTAGAGCTCTTGAAGGCTGAGCCCGCACGCCCTCCTCTTGGTGAGCTCCCTCCGCACCAGCTCCAGCTTCTGCTCTAACTCCTCTATCTTCGGGGAGAGCGCGTCCTCGGGCGGCGGCGCGGAGCCGGTGAGGCACTGGGCCATGTCTGCGAAGGCCTCCCTCTTGTCCTGCGAGGGGTCCCAGACGTAAACGTGCGCGACGCGGGCGGCCTTGAGCCTCTTGTGGAGCACGTCCAGTGCGGCCTTCTTCTTACACACTATCAGAACGCTCTTCCCCTCTGCCACCAGTTGCGAGACCAGGTTGGCTATGGTCTGGCTCTTGCCGGTCCCCGGAGGTCCTTGGAATATGGTAACCGCCCAGCTCCCCTTCACGGCAGACGATATTGCTACGTGCTGGCTGTGGTCGTAGGGCAGAGCGTAATACCTCTCGCGCTCCGGCAGGAGCTCCGCCCGCGCGTGCTGAACCCGAAAGCTCTGGTCTAGGAGGAGGTTCAAGCTTTCTGGATCCTTCTTCACCAGTTCGTTTAAGTCGCGAAGGACGTAGTTGGAAAATACGTCGAAGATTCCGATCACCGCGAAGCCCCTTAGATGAACTCCGGGGCGGGCCTCCCCGAAGGGCTCCGGACCCGAGTGCCCGTCCAAGGGCACGTAGCGCTGTATAACCTCCCTCGCGGCCCTCACGGCCTCCAAAGGGTCCGGAGGCAGGGCCGCGAGCTCTTCAGCCCCCTTTTCGTCGAGCCCCCTCTTCAGCTTCTTCTCTATGAATACAAAGAGGAGCTCGTTCACGACGGGGTCTCCGCTCCGGTGGAGCACGACCCTCCTCAGCTTCTGATTAATCCTACCTTCCAGAGGGAGGAGCACCGCCGGTCCGTTAGCCCGGACTTCCTCTGACTCCACCTGCAGGAAGGGGAAGCCCAAGAAGAGGAGCTTCTTCCCAGTCCTCTTGGCCGCTGCGTCGTCCTTTATTATTCTCAACATCTTCTTGTACAGCTCGTCGAGCTCCTTCCCCGAGAGATCGAGCTCTACGGGCCTTCCGGAGAGGAGGTCCCGGAGCAAAGCCTCCGGCCTTCTCTTCGAGATCTTCGCGAGCTCGAAGAGATCGACGTGCCTTCCAAGCTCCCTCAAGTTTACGACATTCTTCCTCTTAGTGGCGAAATTCCTCAGGAGCCGCTCCCAGTAGGGCTTCAGCAGAGACATGACTGCTTGACCGCCCTAGACTAGTTCTCAGCTTAAAGTCCGGGGAGTCGGCGGTGCAAGAAGCGAACGAAGGTGCGTTTTAAGGAGGGCTTCTAGATCGAAAGGGTCCAAGGACAGCAGTCCCGAGATATCGGGGAGATGGTAGGGGAGATCTTGAGACTGGCCGGCGAGGCATAGCACTCGGTGGGGGTTGGGCACGGCGGGGGATGGCGCCGCGGCCGGGATTTGAACCCGGGTCACGGGCTCGACAGGCCCGCATACTAGGCCTGGCTATACTACCGCGGCCCTCCACGCCCGGGAGGCAGGTTCCCCTTTTTAAAAATTTCGCCGAACGAGGCCCTCACAACACTATGACCAAGCTATAATTTTTGGGGCGCCCGTAGGGAAGGGGCAAATGCGTGTGCGGCATCGCAGCCACCGCGCTGAAACCGCCCTATAGGAAGGACACAGTCCAGCTCCTGATAAACTTGCTGAAGGCCTTGGAGTACCGCGGCTACGACTCGGCCGGGGTGGCCGTTTATGACTTGGACAGCGGGAGGATACACGTTTGGAAGAAGAAAGGCAAAGTAGCAGAGCTGGCCAGAATGCTGGAGAAGGTGAGGCTCAACGCCAGCTCGGGAATCGCGCACACGCGCTGGGCCACTCACGGGCCGCCGAGCGACGTCAACGCGCACCCCCACACCGACTGCTTGGAGAGCGTTGCGGTGGTTCACAACGGCATAATAGCTAATTATAAGGAACTCAAGGAAGAGCTGATCAGAAGGGGGCACCGCTTCGAGAGCGAGACCGATACCGAGGTCTTTGCCCACCTCTTTGAAGAATATCTAAGGACGAGCGAACCATTTGAGGCCTTTAAGAGAGCCGTCTCGCGCTTGGAGGGATACTACGCAATAGTTGCCATAACCACGAAGGACCCTTACAAGGTCTTCTTCGCTCGGAAGGAGAGTCCCCTAATAGTGGGCAGGGGGATCAAGGGCAACTTCGTCTCCAGCGACATCGTTAGCCTCTTGGGAGTATCAGAGGAAGTAGCGCCCCTCTCCGACGGGGACGTGGGGTGGCTCGATTCAGAAGAGATCTTTGTGGAGAGCGAGGGCAAGAGGAAGTCGCTCAGCTTCTTCAAGCCCTCCTGGAGCCCCGCTCAAGCGCAGAAGGGAAGCTTCGAGCACTTCATGATTAAGGAGATTCACGAACAACCGCAGGCCGTCAAGGAAACCCTGACTTCTGTCATAAGCGAGTGGGAGAAGGTAATGGAGGTCGTAAGGCTCATGGAGGAGTGGACGGCGGTAGTGGCGGCAGGGACCTCATACCACGCCGGCTTGGTGTTCTCCTACTTGCTGATGAAACTGTCTGGAAGGTTTGTGCCCGTCATAGATTCCAGCGAGGCGCACCACTATTCGAAAGTCCTTAGGGGAACTGTCATAGCAATAAGCCAGAGCGGAGAGACCTACGACACCCTCAAGGCAGTTAGGATAGCTAAGGAGAACGGCGCGAAGGTAGTCGGGATAGTGAACGTCGTAGGCTCCACGCTGGACAGAGAGGCGGACGTGACGGTCTACACGAGGGCCGGGCCGGAGGTCGGGGTGGCGGCGACGAAGACGTTCTTAACGCAGCTGGCGGTCCTAGGCGTGATCGCGAGGGCTTATGCCGGCCAGAGCAAGGAGGAAGTTGGGGCGGCCGCGTCGAGGCTTCCAGACATCGTGGCCAAGGGCATAAGCATGAGCATAGGCTATGCGAAGGAGCTGTCTAGGACGTTAGCCGAGAAGCGCGACATGTACGTCCTGGGCACCGGCGTGAGCTACCCGATAGCCATGGAAGGTGCATTGAAAATTAAGGAAATATCCTATGTACACGCAGAGGCCTACCCGGCTGGGGAGGCCAAGCACGGGCCCATAGCGCTGGCAGAGCCGGGCTTTCCGGTGGTAATAGTGTGGACCCCGGAGGACGAGGACAAGCTGAGCGTGGCGCACGAGGAGTTCGCCTCGCGCGGGAGCGAGGTGTACTGGGTGGGTCCGGAAAAGGACATACCGTTCCCCAAAGTGGAGTGGCACGAGGTCCCGTTCGCGGCTACTCCGCCGCTCCAGCTCTTGGCCTACTACATGGCAGTTAGGAAGGGCCTCGACCCGGACAAGCCTAGGAACTTGGCCAAGAGCGTGACGGTCCACTGATAAACCTCTCTTAGGCTGACCTAACGGTGAGTAAGGGATGAGGGTTGCCGTGCTGGCGGAGGGCCCGGAGGGCCCCGTCTCGTTCCGCTTCGGCAGAGCCCCTTACGTGTTGATATTCGAGGACGGCAAGCTCGTGAAGGCCGTTCCCAACCCAGCGGCCTTAGCCCCGTCCCATCCCGGACCGGCCTTGGCGGCCTTCTTGAAGAAGGAGGGCGTAGACCTCTTGATAGGACCGATGCCCGGCCCCACCACTGCAATGATACTTGAAAGGATGGGCATAAAGGTGGTTGAGGGGGAGCCCGGCTCGGGGGTCGAGGAGGCCCTCCGGAGGGCCTTGGGATGGGGGTGAGCGTCCTCTCCCCGATGGGGGGATCCGGGAAGACTCTGCTCTTAGCAGAGCTGGCCCAGAGGGGCTTTGTGGCACTTACCGCCTCACCCATAAGCCTTTTCTTAAGGAGCTATGAGATACTCGAGAGACATGAAATATATGACGTTCTCAAGGCTAGGATTGTGGCAGACAGGTGCGAGCCTTGCTACAAGTGCGTGGAGGCGTGCAAGAAGGGAGCGATAACGAGGGACTTGCGCGTGGTGGAGGGGCTCTGCGAGGGCTGCCCGGCTTGTGCTTACGCTTGCCCTAAGGGCGCAATAAAGTTCGTCCAAGCCAAGGGTGCGGAGTACTCGATCATGAAGGCCGGAAAGGGCTACGCGGTGGAGCTCCGCGTGGAGCCGGGGCTGAGGGAGGAACCTTACCTAGAGGGCCTCAAAGGCGTCGCCAAGAGGCTCTCTGAGGACGCCGGGGCGCCTTACTTGGTAGAGGGCTCGCGCGTCGGAGGCTCCCGCAAGGCTCTGCTGGTGCTCAGAAGCTCGTATTCGCTGGAGGAACGGCTCAGAGAGTTTGAGGAGGAAGCGGGCAAGGCGGGCGCAGAGGCGGCGGTCGTGCTAAACCTCTACCGGGGGCCCATAAGAGTTAGAACCTCACTTCCCGTGTTCGAAATGCCCCCGAAGGAAGATCCAGCCTTCGAGGACTTCGTGGAGGAGGTGGCATCTTGGATCTTAAGGTAGCCGTAGCCGGAGCCGGGGGCACCGGAAAGACGACCGTTGCGCTCCGGCTCTCCGAGGAGCTGGGCGCGAAGCTCGTGGAGGCGAAGGAGAGAGCGGAGCTGTTCTTGGAGGAGCGGAAGCTCGTAAAGGAGGTCTACGACGTTCTGCCGGCAGTTGACAAGGAGAAGTGCTTGAGGTGCAACCTGTGCTCTGCTGTGTGTCCGACGAGGGCCATGGTGAGGGACTGGGAAGGCTACCCGCTGGCGCTGGAGGGGCTCTGCACTTCTTGCAGCTCTTGCATCGTAGCTTGCCCTCAAGGGGCACTCGTCGGGAGGGCGCGCGTGGTGGCTAGGATTTATGAGGCTCGCGGAGTACTCCAGATCGAGGGGCGCGACCTCAAGGCTCTGCTGAAGGGCCTAGAAGGCCCTTGGGTCTTAGACGCCGACCGCCCGGAGTACGCGCTGTTCGCAGACGTGGCGCTGGTGCTGTACAACGACGCGAGGAGCCTGCTCGTTGCGGAGCGCCTAGCCAGATTCTATTCAAAGAACGATGTCGAAGTCCTTATAATAGAGAACGAGAGCAGAGAGGCGGGGCCCGGCAGAATTCCGAAGGGCCTTCCGCCGAGGCTAGACCACGTCCTGCCGTTGCTTGAGAACTTTTAATCCCCTCAGAGGGGGTCGTCACGGTGGAACGTCGTGGCCGCGCAGGTCCCTCAGAGCAACGAGGTTAGGGTCGGTAAGAAGCCCGTCATGAACTACGTGCTGGCCACCCTGACCTTGCTAAACCAGGGCGTCGACAGGATAGAGATAAAGGCCAGGGGAAGGGCCATCAGCAAGGCCGTGGACACCGTCGAGATAGTTAGGAACAGGTTCCTCCCCGGCCAAGTGAGGGTCGCCGAAATAAGGATCGGCAGCCAGACCGTCACCAGCGCTGACGGCAGGCAGAGCAGGATAAGCACCATCGACATAGTCCTCGAGAGGGTCAAGCAGTAAGGCCAGACCCAGTGTTTTTAACAGACTCTCGCGTCCCGCCTTCGGGATAGACTTGGGAGAGACGAAGAGGGTCGTAGTCTTCGAGGGCGAAGCGAAGCTCGGCAAGGTCGTCGCCCCCACGGTCGCCCTAACCCTCAGCCCGGAGGACCTCGAGTCCCCGCTCTCGTTCCAGTTTGCCTTGACCAAGCTCATGGAACAGTTAACCCGCGCTCTAGAGCAGCCGCCAGAGCCCAAGTACATGGCAGAGGTCAAGTTCAAGGACCACATGGGCCAGCCGGTCTCGATAGCGGTTGACCTAGGCAAGAGCATTCCTCCGTTCAGCAAAGATAAGGTAAAGGCAAGGGTGGTTGTGGAGATCTACGAAGAGGACGAGTAGCGCCTCCTGCGCGCCTCCAGATACTCCCTAACCTTGCCCCTTAGCCACTCGTCGATGTCGATCAACTCGTATTCGAGCTCACCCCTTTTGGCTATCAAGCCGAGCTTCTCCAGCCTCCTTATGATGCTGAGCGCGGCCTTCCGTGGGTAGTAAGGGGAGGCGGCCGAGAGCGCCTCCCCCAAGTTGAACCTCTCTCCGACCTCTTCCTTAAGGAGGTAGTAGAGCGCGATCTCCCTCTTAGAGGGCCAGAAGCCCATAGCTCACACCAGATCCTTCAGCTTCAGCTTGCCAGTGTACAAGGCCATTCCCACGACCACCACGTCAGCGCCGGCCTCGAAGAGCTCCAGCACGTGCTCCCTGCTCCCCACGCCGCCGGCATACTCGAGTAGCTTCGTGGGGAATCGGTGCTTGATGTACCTAACTCCCTCGAGGTCGGGTCCCTCCATCGTGCCTTCCGTGTCCACGTAAGTGTACATGAACCCGCGGAGGGGAGCCCCCTCGAACCTGTCCAAGGCCTCCTTGAGGCCCACGGGAACCTCCCTCTTCCATCCGTCGATGCTGACCTTGCCGCCCTTTAGGTCGATCGCTACGATTACCTTATCTTTCCCGAACTCGCCGGCTACCTCCTCTACGAAGTGCGGATCGCTGTGGGCCTTGCTGCCGAGCACGTACGCGTCTGCCTTTGGGTAGAGCCTTAGATGGTCCAGCTCCCTTAGCCCGCCGGCCACTTGGACCCAGAGGCCGCTGGACTTTGCCACGTTGATAACTTCATTAATCACGTCAGTGTTGATGGGCCTCCCGGCCTCAGCGCCGTCCAGGTCGACCACGTGCAGGCCCTTCGCTCCCTCCGCGGCCCAGAACTCAGCCCACTTGACGGGATCTCCCAAGTCTATGCCGGTCCCCTTTACGCCCCTCACCCTCTTCACCGCCCTCCCTCCGGACACGTCTATGCTCGGAAACACCTTCAAGCCCTCTCCCTACCAGAAACTCCGGGGAGGGTTACTGAAGCTGATAGCCAAAGGGGCTGAGGCGGAGGTGTATCTCACCGAGTACTGGGGCTGTAAGGCGGTACTGAAGTTAAGGAGAGCGAAGAGCTACCGGCATCCAAAGGTGGACTTGAGGATACGCAAGGAGAGGACGCGCAACGAGGCATCAAACATGCTGAAGGCCTACTCGGAGGGGCTCGGCGTTCCGGCACTTTACGACGTGGACTTCAATGAATTCTACATTATCATGGAATATATAGACGGAAGGCCGCTGGCCGAGGAGCCCAGCGCGTGGGCCATGAGGGAGGCCGGCAGGACGCTTGCGTCCCTCCACTCGATAAACATCGCGCACTGGGACTACACCACGGCCAACTTGCTTGTAAAGGAAAGAAGGGTGTACGTTATTGATTTCGGCCTTTCCAGGCGCACCGAAGACGAGCTCGAGAAAGCGATAGACGCTCACTTGATGATAAGGTCTTTCTTAAGCGCGCACCCCGGCAAGGAGGGGCTGGTCGAGGAGTTCTGGAAGGGCTACTCCGAGGTCGGTGACGCCGAGAGGATGAAGGAGCTCGTAAGGCAGATAGAGCTCATGGGAAGGTATGTCAAGGAGAGGAGGAAGACGGTATGGTAACGGTCTACTTCCTTTCCTCAAACCCTCACAAGCTCAAGGAGGTTCGATCAATACTGGCCGAGTTCGGGATAGAGGTGGTGCCTCTGAAGGGTAAGAAGGTGGAGATACAGTCAAGCGACTTGAGGGAGATAATATCCTACGCCGCCGAGGTGGCCGCTGAAGAGCACGAGGTCAGGCCCATAATACTGGAGGACAGCGGCTTCTTCGTGCACGCGCTGGGCGGCTTCCCGGGCCCCTACTCGAGGTATGTTTACGATACCATAGGTGTGGGGGGCGTGCTGAAGCTGATGGAAGGAGTTGAGGACCGCCGGGCGCACTTCGAGTGCGCGGCGGCGTGTGTGTGCCCCGACAACACGATCGAGGTAGAGGTCGGAAAGGTCTACGGCAAGGTGGCGGAGGAGCCCAGAGGCGACAAGGGATTCGGCTTCGACCCGATCTTCATTCCGGAGGGCTACGATAAAACCTTCGCTGAGCTGGGCGATGACGTGAAGAAGAAGATCTCCCACCGGGCTCTGGCGCTGAGGAAGCTGGCAGAGAAGGTGATCGCGAGGGTGCGGTATCCGGGGTAACAGAGTGTCCCCGGTTCACTGCGGGCCCTCAGGCCCCCTCTCCGGGGAGCCGCCTCCTAAGGGGTGGATTGTGCCCTTATTTGTGGTCGCCCTGGTAGCCCATTCGTCACCGCTCCGTGCCGGTGGTCCAGCTCATCCCTTTTGTAAGGGCGCTCCTTGGAACCAGTTTTAAGCTCGCTTCGGAAGGCGCTGGCGGGTGGCGAGACTGCCGGAGGAGTTCAAGTACATCGTGCGCATAGGGGAGACCGACATAGACGGCTCCCTGCCCGCAGTCTACGGCTTGGCCAAAATTAAGGGAATAGGCTACACGACCGCGCTAGCGGTCTTGAGGAAGATGGGCATAGATCCCCATATGAGGCTGGGCTATCTGGCAGACGCGAAGATTAAGGAGCTGGATGACATAGTCAGGGACATAACAAAGCTGGGCTTCCCCAGCTGGCTCTACAACAGGAGGAAGGACTACGCGACGGGCAAGGACCTCCACTTGATAGGCGCCGACTTGATCTTCTACGCCAGGCAGGACATCGAGAGGGAGAAGAAGATCAAGAGCTGGAGGGGCGTGAGGCACGCCCTCGGCCTCAAGGTTAGGGGTCAGAGGACTGCCACTACCGGCAGAATCGGCATGACCGTAGGAGTGAGCAAGAAGAAGAGGTGATGAGCAATGGGAGATCCCCGCAAGCCTAGGAAGAAGTGGAGCCCTCCCGGCCACCCTTGGGTCAAGGAGAGGCTCATTGAAGAGATGAAGCTCATGGGTGAGTACGGGCTGAGGAACAAGAGGGAAATATGGATTGCGGCGGCCATGCTGAGGAAGTACCGCCACCGCGCGAGGGCCTTGCTGGCCCTTCCGGCCGAGGTGAGGGAGAAGGAGGAAAAGGCGCTGCTGAACAGGCTGTACGAAATAGGGCTGGTCGAGAAAGACGCCACGCTGGACGACATCCTCTCGCTAACGGTCCGCGACCTCTTGGAGAGGAGGCTCCAGACCGTGGTCTACCGCAAAGGCCTGGCTAGGAGCATACACCACGCTAGGCAGTTGGTCACACACGGACACATAGCGATAAACGGCAGGAGGGTCACCAGCCCAGGCTACATCGTGAGGAGGGACGAGGAAGAGCTGATAGGCTACGCCCCCACCAGCCCGTACTTCAAAAAGGCGCTGGAACAGCAGTGAGGGGTGTGAGGGATGCCCAAGGAGATAAGGTGGGGAATTGCGCATATATTCAGCTCCCCGAACAACACCTTCGTTCACATAACTGACTTAACCGGTGCAGAGACAGCCGCTAGGATAACTGGAGGCATGGTGGTGAAGGCCGACCACGAAAAGCCTTCTCCCTATGCGGCAATGATAGCGGCCGCGAGGGCAGCGCAGCAAGCTATGGAGAGGGGCATAACGGCTATACACATCAAAGTAAGGGCGCCCGGAGGCTACGGGCCCAAGACCCCCGGCCCCGGCGCTCAAGCGGCGATAAGGGCCCTAGCGAGGTCCGGCTTCATAATAGGAAGGATCGAGGACGTAACTCCTCTGCCGCACGACACCATACGCAGGCCGGGAGGCAGGAGGGGAAGGAGGGTCTGACTTTGCCCATTCAAATTTTGGAAGAATCCCCCAGAAGGATCAAGCTCTTGGCTAAAGGATATCCTCTGGCGGTGCTCAACGCGATTAGAAGGGCCTCGTTCGAGCTTGTGCCGAAGATGGCAGTGGACTTCATTGCCGTCGATAGGAACGACAGCACGCTGTTCAACGAAGTGCTCGCCCACCGGCTTGCGATGATACCGCTGACCAGCGAGGAGGCCTTGGAGAGGTACGCTCCCCCGGAGGCCTGCGGCGACTGCACTCCCGAAGAGGCAGAGGCGGAGAAGTGCTCCCACGAGGGCAAGCCTTGCTACGTTCGCCTCTTCCTAGACGCTTCTGCGGACGGCAAGCAAGTGATTGTATACAGCGGGGACCTGAAGACCGAGGACCCGGACGTCCGCCCGGCGGTGGATGCCATACCGGTGGTGCCCCTCATAGGGGAGCAGAGGGTCAAGGTTACCGCGTACGCTAGGCTGGGCAGAGGGAGGGAGCACGCCAAGTGGATGCCGGCCACGGTGGCTGTCGTCATGCCAATACTCAAGGGCGTCTCTGTAAAGGAAACCCTGTGCGGGGCGGAGTGCCAGAAGGAGTGCGCGGAGAAGTGCCCCGAGGCGCTGAAGATGGAGGGAGGAAAGCTCGAACTGAAGGAGGGAACTACGCTCTCCATGCTAATGTACTGCATAGAGTACGTCTGCGAAGGCAAAGGGATAAGGCCGGTGTTCGAAGAAGACCAATACGTGCTCGAGGTGGAGACCGACGGATCCCTCTCCGCTAGGAGGACCTTGGTCGAGGCTGCCAGGGCTGTGGCCGAGAAGCTCAACGCGTTAAAGACCCATCTCCAAAGCGCCGAGGGGTGAGGAGAGATGCCGGCCAGGAGGAGAAGGAAGATAACGAACGTCCTCTTGAGGAAAACGCTGGATGAGCTGTGGAAGACCAAGGCACCGGCTTGGAGGAGGGTCTACGAGCTCCTGAACAAGCCCGCAAGGGAGAGGGTGGTCGTCAACGTCAGCAAGATAAACCGCTACGCCGAGGACGGGGACGTAGTGGTGGTGCCCGGCAAGGTGCTGGGAGCTGGAGACTTGGAGAAGAAGGTGACGGTCGCGGCTTTTTCGTTCTCCTACACGGCGCTGGAGAAGATAGAGGCGGCCGGTGGGAGGGCAGTCCACATACTGGAGCTGGTTAGGGAGAACCCCAAGGGTAAGGGAATAAAGATAATTACGTGAGGTGGGACAGATGAAGAGGTTGGTCGTTATAGACGCTACAAACCAGATAGTGGGACGCATGGCAACGAAGATAGCCAAGCTACTCATGGAAGGGTGGGAAGTGAAGGTGATCAACGCCGAGAAGGCAGTCCTTTCCGGCGACCCGAGGATGGTGGTGAGGGGCTACCAGCTGTTGCTGGACGTGAAGACCCACACGAACCCGTACCGCAACAAGATAAAGAGGCCCAGGACCCCGGCTTGGATAATCAAGGACGCTGTAAAGGGGATGCTCCCGAAGCACAACGCCAGGGGGAGGGAGGCCCTCAAGAGGCTGAAGGTTTACATAGGCGCGCCGGAGGAGGTGCCTCAAGAGGAAGTTATAAGGTTCCCGGACGCCGACGCGGTAAGGCTCTCGGGGAAGTACATAACAGTAGGCGAGGTCGCCAGGCGCATGGGTTGGAAGGGAGGTGAGGCATGATGGTTGATGTAAAATGGGCCAAGGAGCAGAGCGGCAAGGGCGGAGTTAGGATAGTACTAGCAACAGGTAAGAGGAAAAGGGCGATAGCGAGGGCGGTGATCTATCCGGGCAAGGGAAGGGTGTGGATAAACGGAGTTCCGGTTGAGATCGTGAAGCCGGAAATAAGGAGGTGGAGGATCTTAGAACCCCTGCTGCTGGCCGGAGAGAAGGTCATGAAGAACGTCGATATAAAGGTTATGGTCAAGGGAGGAGGGTTCATGGCTCAGGCCGAGGCCGCCAGGATGGCGATAGCAAGGGGCTTGGTCAAGTACACCGGTAGCGAGGAGCTCATGGCGCTCTACGAGGAGCACGACCGCCACATGCTCTCCGGGGACCCGAGGAGGACGGAGCCCGAGAAGTGGATGAGGTACTCCGCAAGGAGGAGGAAGCAGAAGAGCTACAGGTGATGGGAGCTTGATGTTGCCGGTCCGTTGCTACACGTGCGGCAGGCCGCTGTGGCCCGAGATGGAGGAGTTCCGCAAGAGGGTTGAGGCCGGAGAGGATCCGGGCAAGGTGCTGGACGACTTGGGGATAAGGAGGTATTGTTGCAGAAGGACCATGCTCGCAGCGGTGGACATCTCGAAGGAGATTATTAAATTCAGCACTCGTGTGCATAGGTGGTAGCCGTGAGCGCGGAGAGCGGAGAAGTAGTGGAGCTCCTCATACCGCTTGAGACATATCTCCAGCACGGAGTTCACATAGGCACCAAGATGGTAACTAACTACATGAAGAGGTTCGTATATAAGAGAAGGAATATAGACGGACTCGCCATACTGGACGTCAGGAAGATAGACCAGAGAATAAGGGTCGCCGCGAAGTTCCTCTCCCGCTTCGAGCCCGAGAAGATTATGGCTGTGTCGGTGCGCCAGTACGGCCACAAGCCCGTCACTATGTTTGCGAAGTTCACCGGCGCGAAGCCAGTCATAGGGCGCTTCGTTCCCGGAACCCTCACTAACCCCGCCCTCGAGGTCTACTACGAGCCAGATGTCATAGTAGTGACTGATACCAGGATGGACCAGCAGGCGATAGTGGAGGCCGCGGAGATAGGAATACCGGTGGTGGCCATCTGCGACACAGACAACAAGACGGACAACGTTGACCTAATCATACCCGGCAACAACAAAGGAAGGAAGAGCTTGGCGTTGATATACTGGTTGCTTACGCGGCAAGTGCTCGTGGAGCGCGGCCAGCTCAGTCCCGACGCGCCGGAGGACCAGCCGGCGCCCATAAGCGAGTTCGAAACGAAGGTGAAGATGGTCTAACGGCCTCGGAGGGCTCCTAGTCCACATCCGGGTTTTCAGTGTCCGCCACACTCCTCATCGGCCGCGTGTTATTCCAACACAAGCGAAATAAACCGCTTGCCTCTAGCCTCCTTCCGGTGAGCGGGGAATGGTCAAGTACAAGGTCTGGATAGAGAACGAGAAGTGCATATCTGACGCCGTGTGCGCTCACTTGTGTCCCGACGTATTCGAGATGAATGAGGAGTACAAGGCTACGATCGTTCCCCAGTACCGTGTCAACGACAACCCCACAGAGGGCATCGTGCCCGAGGAACTCAAGGACTGTGTTGAGCAGGCTGCGGCAGCTTGTCCCGTTCAGATAATTCACGTGGAACCCGTGGAGGAGTAACCTAGAACTTTTTCGCGCTTAGCTCCTCCTTCTTCTTGATCGCTTCCTCAAGTTCCCTGGCTAAGGACTTAGCAGCCGGCAGCGCGGACTCGGGCGGTATCCTCTCCATGAGTCTTCTGAAGAACTCCAGCGCGCACTTCTTGCTGTGGAAGCGGAATGTTTCCCCTCCTATAACGATCGTAACTCCTTGCCCCTCGAAGAAGGTCCTTCCGCAGTACATACACTTCATCTTGTTTTTCTTACCCAACCCTATCTGCCCCTCTCACGTCCCTCTTAGTACTTATATAGGCATAACCGGCCAGACGTGAAGCGGTTAGGCTACGAGGAAGTGAGAGGTGGATCCGAAGATGAGCGTGGCTGACGTCGAGACGTTGCCGCCCGAGCTGTTGAACTTGATAAGGGAGAAGGGCTGGAAGGAGCTAACGGAGATCCAGAAGAAGGCCTTCAAACCGATCGTGGAAGGCAAGAACGTGCTGATAATGGCTCCTACAGGCTACGGCAAGACAGAAGCAGCTATGCTGCCGATATTCAAAATGATGCTGGAAGAGAGGCCGGAACCCCTGGCGGTGCTCTACATAACGCCCCTCAAGTCCCTGATCAACGACCTCAAGATGAGGATAGAATGGTGGGCTGAGAAGCTGGGCTTCGTGGTGGCCAGAAAGCACGGGGACGTCTCGGCCTCCGAGAGGAGCTCCAGGCTGAAGAAGGTCCCCCACATACTGCTCACCACCCCAGAGGGCTTCAAGATAGATATGGACTGGGCTTCCCAGTTCCGCAAGTACTACAAAAACGTGCGCTGGGTGATAGTCGACGAGGCCCACGAGCTCGTGGGTAGCAAGAGAGGAGTCCAGCTCAGCTTGTTGCTGGAGCGCCTCAAGGCCTTCACCGGACGCGACTTCCAGAGGATAGCGCTCTCGGCAACCGTGGGCGACCCTGAGGTTACGGCCAAGCTCCTCTTCGGCTCTTCTAAGAGAGCGACGGAGATTGTGAGGAGCAGGGCGAGGAGGAGGGTGGAGCTGGTAATTGGCGATATCGGAGAAGTCAGTGAGGAGGAGAGCTTCTGGCAGAAGGCGGCGGAGAAGGTGCTGGAGTACGTCGAGCCTCCCACCTTGGTATTTGTTAACACTAGGTACGCAGCCGAGAGGCTCCACGAGGAGCTCTCGAAGATCGAGGGGCTGAGGGTGGAGGTGCACCACTCATCCATATCGAAGGAAATAAGGCAAGAAATAGAGAGAAATCTGAAGGACGGGAGAATAGATGTGGTCATAGCAACCAAAACCCTAGAGCTAGGAATAGACATAAGCAAGCTGAAGAAGGTAATACTCTTCAAGCCCCCGGGGAGCGTGGCCTCCCTTCTGCAGAGGGTTGGGAGGGCCGGCCACAAGCTCGGCGACGTTTCGAGAGGTGTTATAATTACCACGGACGACATCGAGACGCTGGACGGGTATACGGAAGCAGTGCTGGCAGTGAAGGGCATCGTCGAGCCGCCGAAGATACTGGACGCTCCCCTGGACGTTCTGGCGAGGGAAGTGATAGGGATGGCTCTTCAAGAGAAGAGGCTGGACCCTAGGAAGGCGTACGAGATAGTCAGGGGAGCCTATCCGTACCGCAACTTGACTGAGGAGAAGTTCAAGGCTCTGATCGACGTCCTAGTGAAGAACAAGTTACTCTCGTGGGATGGGGACAAACTGAAGGTAGGGTACATGTTCTACCGGCTGTGGTCCTTCGACGGCGGGGAGAAGAAGTGGTGGAGCCGCTCCTTCGGCGAGTTCTTCTCAGTAATAGCAGAGAGGGATGTGTTCGTAGTAAAGTGGGGCAGCAAGGTTGTCGGAGACCTGGACGCGTTCTACGTGTACAAGTACCTAAGGCCGGAGACGAAGATAAGGCTGGGAGGGAAGACGTGGAAGGTGATAAGCATCGATGACGACGGGATGAAGGTGTACGTGGAGCCGGCGGCGGACCAAGGAGGCGAGATCCCGCTTTGGAGGGGCGAGGAGTTCCACCGCTCGTCCCTTATACCGGAGTACGCCAAGAGGGTACTGAAGGAAGAGAAGCCGCCGGAGGTCCACGTGAGCGCAGAGGCAATGGAAAGGATAAAGAAGATATTCGACAGCTACCGTAGAAAGAAGATAGACATCCCCGGGGAAGATCTTTATTACATAGAGAAGGTGCCGGGAGGCTACGTCATGACGGGCTTCATGGACCAGCGCTTGGCAGAGGGCTTGGCACACTTACTCATGTACAAGGTCTCTTCTGAGTACACGGCCGCGGTCAGCGTTAGGTCCTCCTTCACCGGGGTGGCCCTTACCGTGGAGAGCGGCAACGCGCCGAACCCCATAAAGCTTCTCAAAGAAATAGAAGACGTGAGGGATGCCATAAAGAAGGCTATGGAGAGGTCGCCTTATCTGGTGCAGACTGCTAAGGAGATCCAGCTGAGCTTCGGCAAGCTCGGAAAGGTAACCCCAGACGACGGGATAATATTCGAAGAGGCGATGAAACAAGCGATAGAGAAATATATTGACGTGGATAAGGTAGAGAG
>JAADDE010000002.1 GCA_013154085.1 Thermoproteota archaeon
TGGGGGCCACCGTCGCCATAGTGGGAGGGAAGCTGGCGGAGGGCATCCTCGCGCTGCTGCTGAGCTTCGCGATGAGCGTAGGTGTAATAGTGGCCATGTGGTACCTTACTTACATCCTATTCAAGAGGTGAGCTCTTTTTCCGCGGGAGCCTCCGGTGTACGAAATTCCCTTTGAGAAGATAAAGCGGTTCGTAGAGGGCACCGGCGCCCGGAGGGTGCTCGTGGAGGCCCCTCCGGGCCTCATGAGGTACGCCGAGGAGGTCTGCAGGGAGCTTGAGGTAGAGTGCTTCGCGTCTGCCATGCCCGTGTTCGGCTCGTGCTTGGTCTACGAGTTCTTCCCGGCAGATGCGGTAATCCACTTGGGCCACAACCCCTATCCGTGGTGGAGGCCCGAGAAGCCCACGCTGTTCGTGGAGGCCTTCTCCCACGCGGAGCCGGACTTGGAAGGCATCGAGGAGGAGCTGAAGGGGAAGAAGGTCGTGCTGGGCGCGGCGGTTCAGCACTTGAAGCTCATTGGGAAAATAAAGGAGTACTTGCGCGGGAAGGGCTTCGAGGTCCTCACGTTCAAGAGCAGGGGCTTGGAGGAGGGGCAAGTGCTTGGATGCGACTACCGCAACCTGAGGAGGGGGTACGACGACTACTTGATAGTGGCCGGGGGCAGGTTCCACGCCCTGGGCGCTGCCCTCTATCTGCAGAGGGACGTGCTCGCGCTGGACCCGTACACCTCGAGGAGGGAGAGGCTGGACCCGAAGAGGCACCTCATGAAGAGGATGTGGCTCGCCCAGAGGGCCGCGGAGGCTAGGGAAGTGGCCTTGGTGGACGGCCACGAGGGCCAGTCGCGGGAGCCCCTCTTGAGGGCCCTGAAGGCAGAGGCTGAGAGGGCCGGAAAGAGGGTAAGCGTGTATAAAACCTTAATCCTCACGAAGGACTACTTGCTCAACCTGCCGGAGGAGGTGGTGGTGGTGCTCTCGTGCCCGAGGCTCCCGCTGGACGACTTCGGGGACGTAGAGGAGAAGGTTGTCTTGAGCCCCGGGGAGTTCAGAGCCTCTTTGAGGGGGCTCAAGCTCTACGCGTTTCCGTTTTAGGCTTTGAGCGCCCTCTACCCTTGGGAGAAATGCCTTGGCAGAGCTCGAGCACAGTAGCGAGGCCGTGGTTGCGGTCAAGGACGGCGTGCTGTTCGCGGTGGTCCCGGACTACAAGGGGTTGATAGACGAGGCCGAAAGGGGCGTGCTGGAGCTGCTCTCCAAGCTTGAGGAGCTCGGCTGTGAGGTGGTGAGCAAGGAGCTCAACCACAGCGGGGCCCGCTTCGTCCTCCTCTGCCCCGGCATACACGTCAAGATGGCCTACATTAGATGCCGGGAGGAAGGGTGTATTAAAAAGGTGTTTCTAGCGCTCCCCACCGCTTCAAAAAGCGCGGAGAGGTAGCTAATACTCCAGCGGGGTAGCGGGATGGAGCTAGGCTTCGTGGAGCAGTTTGTGGGATCCCAAGTGCGCGACCCCTTCGGAAGGGTCGTGGGCACCCTCGTAAGCATATACTCCAACGTGGACGGCGAAGTGGAGGCCGTCGAGGTGGCCCTCGGCGGCAACAAGTTCACCACGGTCCCGGCCGAGAGGCTCATGAAGAAGGACGAGAAGCTGGTAATAATGCCGGAGTGGATGGCAGAGGCGAGGAGCGTGTACCGCAGGCTCGACACAGCAATGAAGAGGCTGAAGGCGCTTGAAAGCATGGCCAAGAACGGCGACTTCAACCCGGAGATAGTGGAGGAGGCGAGGAAGAAGGTTGAGCAGCAGATGGGCAAGCTCAAGGGCAAGCTCAGCGAAGTTAAGAAGATGATAAGGGAGAGGATAAATGAGCTGGAGGACCAAGTACTCCAGATGGAGAAGGCGCTGGTGAACCTCCAGATGAGCTACATAGCCGGCGAGATCAGCGAGAGGAGGTACCAGCAAGCGGCTTCCGCAATAAGGCACCAGAAGGAGATGGCCTTCGAGGAGAAGAAGAGCTTGAAGGAGTGGATGGAGAAGCTGGAGAGGCTCGAGAGGGAGCCCGTGGAGGCGCAAGAGGAGAAGGTAAGCCAAGTGCCCCAGACGGCCGCGACGACGGTGGCGCCCATAACCATAGACCTGCAGGACTGAGGTCCCCCTTCAGCGGAGGCTGAGAGGTGGTAGACGTGATTTTCTTCTTCGGAAAGAAGAAGGGCCGAAGGCTCAAGGACGTCTACCTCAAGAACCTCTACGAAATATTCGAGTGGAGCGAGCGGCTCAAGAAGGAAATCTACAGCCTCGAGAGGGAGAGGGACAGCATAAGGTCAGAGCTCTTGGCGGCCAAGAGGAGGGGCGACAGAGAGAGGGTGGCGCTCCTAGAGGAGGAGCTTGAGGAGGTCAGCAACCGCATAGTCAAGCTCAAGAAGATGCTGAAGGTAATGGAGTCTGAAAAGAGGAGGCTGGAAAGGGAGGGCTCCTACGCGGACGCCCTCGTGGCGCTGAGGAGGATAGAGGGAGCTATGAGGAGCAACTTGAGCATAATGTCAGACGTCCTCAGGCCGCAGGCGGAGCTCGTGCTGGACAGGATAGAGGAGATCCTCGCTACCTCCAAGTCCGCCAGGCTGCCGGACCCGGAGGGCGAGCTCATCTTGAAGACCTACGCCCGGACGAGCCCCGTCGAGCCCCCGGCTCCCCAGCCGGCCGTCCCTCAGCCCGTGCTGGTGGTCGACGGCATGGTCGCCAAGTACAAGTTTGAGGACGTGGTGGAAAAGGTCTACAAGGTTATAGAGCTCTACGTCAAGCACGGCTATCAAGACAAGCTCAGCGTGAGGAAGATCGCCCAGCACGTGGGCGTGAGCGAGGAGGAAGTGAAGAGGGCGCTGGAGGAGCTCGAGAGGCAGGGAAGGATAAAGGTTAGGAGGTCCAAGAGATGACGAAGCTGGACAGATTGGTGCAAGTATACTTGAAGAGGGCCAGGGAAGCGGAGGCCAGCGGCAGGAGGGACGAGGCGCTGGCCAACTACAAGAGCGCCGCCGAGGTGATAGAGAAGCTCCTCAACCTCTATCCAGATCACCCCCTCAAGAGGGTCTACGTGGAGTCCCTCAGCAACATACGGGCGAAGCTGAAGGAGCTCCAAGATGAAATGATGAGCGAGGCGGTGGGCGAGGGCGAGGAGGCGGAGATAGCTCTGGCCTCCAAGCCCAAGGTGAGCTTCGACGAGATAGTGGGGCTCGATGACGCGAAGAGGGCCATAGAGGAGGCCATAGTGTTCCCCAGCAAGAGGCCGGACCTATTCCCTCTGGGCTGGCCGAGGGGGATCCTCCTCTTCGGCCCTCCCGGGTGCGGCAAGACGCTGCTGGCCGCGGCCGTGGCCAACGAGCTGGATGCGGAGTTCATCTACGTAGATGCGGCAATGATTATGAGCAAGTGGCTCGGCCAGGCCGAGAAGAACGTTGCAAAGATATTCAATAAGGCTAGGGAGGTGGCGAGGGAGGGCAGGCCGGCGATAATCTTCATAGACGAGGTCGACTCCCTCTTCAGCCCCTACGCCAACGAGGTGGGGGGCGAGACGAGGATGAGGAACCAGTTCCTAAAGGAGATGGACGGCCTCCAAGACAAGGGGAGCGCGCTCCAAGTCTACGTGATAGGAGCCACGAACAAGCCGTGGAGGCTGGACGAGGCCTTCATAAGGAGGTTCGAGAAGAGGATCTACGTCCCGCCCCCCGACGAGGAGGCGAGGAAGAGCTTGATCCTCCAAGCGCTCTCAAAGGTAAAGCACGAGGACGTAGACGTAGACTCGCTGGCCAAGCTCACGGAGGGCTACTCGGCCGCGGACATCGTTGCTCTAATAAGAGATGCATACATGAGGGTCGTGAGGGAGCTGTTCGAGAAGAACGGAGGCATCGGAGATCCGAGGCCCGTCACCATGGACGACATACTGTGGGCGCTGAAGAGGAGGAAGCCGAGCATAAGGAAGGACATGCTTAAGAAGTACGAGGAGTGGTTCAAGCTCCACGGCGCGGTCTGATTTTACTCCCGGACCCCTAGGGCCTCCGGCGGACCCCTTGATCCGGGAGGTCGCGGAAGTCCTAGAGGCAGTGTCGAGGGTTCCCATAACCCACTTGGCCGGCGTGCTGAGGGGCGGGAGGCTCCTAGCGGTCTCCACCTTGGAGGCGGACCTTTCTCTGTACTCGGTGGACCCGGACTCCGGCTCTGCGGAGAGGCTCGTGGAGGGCTTCGTGAGCTCCGTCGCCAGGCCGCCCTACTTCTCCGACGCCGTATACTTCACGAGGGACGTCACGAAGGGAGAGGAGCTCCACAAGCTCTTCGAGCTCCGCTTGGACGGGAGCGTCGAAGAGGTGGACATGGAGCCCGTGAGGGTGAGCTCTGTAGTTCACAGAGACAAGGTCTTCTTCGCCGGATCTCGGGAGGAGAACTCAATTTATGTGGTAGAGAACGGAAGGGCGAGGAAGCTCTTGTCCTTGCAGTCGTTCTTCGTGCTGACCGACTACTCCGACGGCCTCCTGCTGGGCTACGGGCCCTTGAGGGGTCCGAAGAGCAGCGAGCTGCTGTTCGTCAGGGAGGACGGCAGCTACGAGGTCTACACTCCCAAGGAGGGCAGCGTCAACGAAAGTCCGATATTCTACAAGGGCAAGGTCCTCTTCTCCAGCAACTTCGAGGGGAGGCCCAAGCTGTACCTCCTCGACCCGGATGAACGGAAGCTGGAGCCCCTAGCCTTGGAGGACGTGGAGAGGTTCTCCCCCTACGAGTTCACCTACTTGGGCACGGGCTCCGAAGGGGAGCTCATAGTAATTGCCAAGAGGGACGGGAGGAGCAGAGTCTTCGTGGAGGGCGCGGAGCTCGAGGGGCCCTTGGGCAACTACTACACCGCCTTCCGCTTCGGCGGAAGGACGTTCGCAACGTTCACGAACTCCGGCACGCCGGCCACCATAGCCGAGCTCCCCGGAGGGAGGCTCGTGGTCGAGCCGAGGGTTCCGGAGGCCTTGAGGGGCGCGCTCAGAGAGGTGAGGTACGAGAAGGTGCCATCCTCCGACGGCTTGAAGGTGCCGACCTTCATTCTGATCAGCTCGAGGGCGGAGGTGCCCGGGCCGGCGGTCTTCCTCATCCACGGCGGCCCTTGGACCGAGGACGACGACCGCTTCGACGTTATGAGCTACTCCCTCTTGGCCTTGGGCTTCCACGTGGTTAAGCCGAACTACCGCGGGAGCACCGGCTACGGGCCGGACTACGAGAGGGCCATAATAGGGGACCCGTGCGGGAAGGAGCTGGAGGACATAGCTTCTGTAGCCTTAAAGCTCAAAGGGGAGGTAGCTTCTGAGGAGTACATAATGGGCTACAGCTACGGCGGCTACTTGACCCTCTGCGCGCTGACGAAGCTCCCGGACCTCTTCAAGGCCGGCGTCGCCGGGGCCAGCGTGGCGGACTGGGAGGAGATGTACGAGCTCTCCGACTCGCTCTTCAAGAGCTTCATAGAGATACTGTTCGCCGGAAGGAAGGAGCTGTTCAAGGAGAGAAGCCCCATAACCTATGCAAAGAACCTCAGAGCGCCCCTGTGCTTGGTCCACCCGCAGAACGACACCCGGACCCCGCTCAAACCCGTGCTGAAGCTCATGGAGGTCCTCGCGGAGGAGGGAAAGACCTTCGAGGCCCACGTGATCCCGGACATGGGCCATGCCTTGAGGAGCCTGAAGGACTTGGTCGACGTACTCCTCCCCTCGCTGATCTTCCTAAAGAAGGTGTCCGGATGAGGTGCGAGCTGGTCTGCTCAGAAAGCCCGTGCTTCTGCTGGGGCGACGCCTACCCCCCGGCGGAGGACACGTGGCTGGCCTGGGAGCTCTTGGAGCGGCTCCCCCGCGTGGGCGGCTTGGGGGCCGACGTGGGCGCCGGCTCCTGCGCCCTCATGAACGTTCTGAAGGAGAAGGTCGACTTTGCGGTGGGAATAGACGTGAACCCGTGCGCGGCGGAGGCTTGTAGGAGGTGCTCCTTCGAAGCGCTGCTCTGCGACTCGCTTACCTGCCTGAGGAGGCCGGTCCGGCTGGCCGTCGCGAACCTCCCCTACCTCCCGTGCGCCGACGACCCGGCCACGTGCTGGGAGTGGGGCAAGAGGGTGCTGAGGGGCTTGAGGGTTGAAGAAGGCGGGTACTTGGTGCTCGTGTGGAGCTCCCTCACTCCGGGCTTCGAGCTGGAAGGCTTCGAGCTTATCGAGCTGAGGGAGGTGAAGCTGGGCTTCGAAACCCTCTACGGGGGGATATTCAGAAGAGCCTCGAGAGCGGCCCCTTCCAGACCCAGTACGAGGCGTACGCGACGAGAACAGTAGCGAGGGCGGAGGCCAGCACTTGGACCATCCCGGCCGGGGTGAGCACGGCCCCGGGGGTGGAGAGCACGAGGAACGCCAGCTTGGCCACTCCGGGGCTCGAGGGGTCGCTCAGGCCCAGCAGAGAGAGCGCGGCGTCCGCGTAGACCGCCGTGGCGGCGCTGAGCCCGGCGTAGCCGGCCAAGAGGCTCCACTGGTTGCGGAGCACGTGGAGCCTCCACGCGGTTAGCGCGCCCGCCCCGGAGGCCAGCGAAGAGAGGAAGAAGGGGGAGGCGCTCAGCCTCTCCGCGTCCCTCGCTACAGTCCTAAGGCCGTAGGCTGATGAGAGGATCCCCACCAAGAGCGCCACGCCCGCCGGCCCCAGCATGAAGAGGCCAGAGAGGAAGACCAAGAGCGGGAGCCTGGGAACCGCTGCCAGAAGCTCCCCGAGGGCCGCGGCGGCCCCGGACCTCTTGGAGGAGGCAAGAAGGGACGAGGCTGATAGAAGCGCCAGCGAGGCCGAGGAGGCTATGAGGCCGACCGTCAAGCTGGCCGGCACCCCTTGGAGGAGGGCCGAGAGCGCGTCCCTCCCCAAGGGGTCCGTGCCCAGCGGGTGGGCCGGCGAGGGCGGCTCCAGCGGGCTCATCTCCTTCCCTCAGAAGAGCTTCTGGTCGAGGCCCTCCCTCAGCCACTCCGCGGCCTCGAGGGCGTGGTAGGTTATTATGATGTTCGCCCCTGCCCTCTTTATTGCGTGGAGAACCTCCAACACGATTTTCTTCTCGTCGACCAGCCCTTCCCGGGCTGCGACCTTGAGCATGCTGTACTCTCCGCTCACGTTGTATGCAGCCAATGGATAGTGGGGGAACGCCTCCCTAACTCTGCGTATGACGTCCAAGTACGCCAGCGCCGGCTTGACCATCAGTATGTCCGCTCCCTCTTGGACGTCCAGGGCGACCTCCTTTACGGCCTCCTCGCCGTTCCTCGGGTCCATCTGGTACGTCCTCCTGTCGCCGTGCTGGGGCGCGTTCTCGGCAGCAGCCCTAAAGGGGCCGTAGAAGGCAGACGCGTACTTCGCCGCGTAGCTCATTATCGCCACGTCTGTGAATCCCTCCTTGTCGAGGGCCTCCCTTATTGCCTTCACCATCCCGTCCATCATTGAAGAGGGGGCCACCACGTCTGCCCCGGCCTTCGCGTGGGAAACCGCAACCTTGCCCAAGAGCTCCAAGGTAGTGTCGTTCTCAACGATGTACTCGCAGAACCCCCCGACGCACCTCTTGCCCAAGAGCCCGCAGTGGCCGTGGGTGGTGTAGTGGCAGAGGCAGACGTCGGTGAATATGACGACCTCGTCGCCCAGCTCCCTCCTAAGGAGCCTCACCGCCCTCTGGACGACCCCGTTCTCGTCGTAGGCGGGGGAGCCCAGCTCGTCCTTGCTCTCCGGGACCCCGAAGAGGAGCACCGAGTGGACCCCGAGGTCCAAGGCCTTCTGCACGTGCTCCACGAGCTTCTCGTTGACCGGCCAGCGGTGCTGGCCGGGCATGGCGCTTATCTCCTCCGGTTCTTCGATGCCCTCCCTCACGAAGATGGGGTATATGAAGTCCCTCGGGGAGATCCGGGTCTCGGCGACCAAGTCCCTTAGGTAGAGCTTCTTCCTCAGCCTCCTGGGCCTCAAGTAGGGGAAGCTCAAGGGTACCTTCCGGGGATTAGGCGCGCTGAGAGGCTATAACAGCCTTCGTCCCCTGCTTCCTCCCCTGACCGGGGGGGCATCCGGGGACCACATCGGCTTCCGCAATATAATCGCGCGGGATCCTTAATAAGTTGGGAAAGGCGCTGTACTGCTTCGCCGACGACAGCAAGGAAGCGATAGGCGTAGTATGCTTCGAGGAGAAGGAAGACGTGCTGAGGCTTTATCTAGAGGCAGTAAAGAGCTTGTGCAAGGGAAGGAAGCCCACAGATGTCTTCGAGATAAAGAATAATAAAGTCGAGCTGAAGGCATCTAAGCTGTCGAGGAAGGGAATTGAGTTTTGCCACCTCCTAGGAGGAGCCGTGCTGAGGTGCGCCGAGAGGGAGGGACTCGTTGAGGCGCTGAGCGACTTAAAGGTGAAGGCTCTGATAGTGGACGAGGGCCTCTACGGCCCCGAGGAGCTGGGCAAGATAAGAAAGGCCTTGAGGGCGAAGGTCAAGACATCCCGCTCCCACTTCAGCAGAGGGGGCCCGCACGAGCTCTGCGGGCTCAAGGTGAGGCTCTCTTGGGAGCCGGCTGGGGTGCAGCTCGCGGATTTGGCAGCTAGGTGCTGCGCCTCTTGGACCTCTTGATCCTCTCCAAGAGCTTCTTGGCCCTCCTTCGGTCGGGGGTCGCGTAGTAGGCCTCCCTCCGGTCCTTCGCCTCTTTCAGTAGCAAGAAGCCCTTCACTGCGACGATCGTTATGCCGACCCCGAGACTCCTCATCTCTTCCTCTATTCTCCTCAGATCGTCCTCAAGCTCCTCCGGCTCCTTGAAGGGGACCTCTATCACCGCTTCCTCAGTCCCCCTCTCCTCGTCCAGGCCCCAGACCAAGAAGGCTTGGTGCTTCCTCAAGAACTGGTCTACGAGCTCTGTGAGCCTCGCGGTGGCGTCGTTCGGCTCGTACTCGCTCCATCCCCTCTCGGCGACGACCCTCGAAAAATCGTCCAAGTCCAGAACAACTACTGTGCCCTCCATCAAGCCCTCATCTTCTCCAGCCACTTCTGGTAGAACTGCTTTACGGCCCTCCTAACCTCCTCCTTCAGCTGGGGAGCTCCGCTCAAGCGGAAGCCGCTGGCGCTCACGTGCACGTGCCTGTCGTACAGCACGTAGAGCCAGTCCAGCCTTATTAGACCGTAAATTACAAGTATGTTAGCCCTCTCTTCGTAGGCCACCGTGGCCGCCACCACATCGCTCTTGTCGGCGAGCTTCTCAAAGACTTCCAGGTCCTCTATCAGCGCGCTGGCCTCCCCGTGGTGGGGTATGTCGAGGTGGTCCGTCACAACTATTGTCTTTCCCTTCTTCTCCAGCCTTTCCAGAGCCTCGTCGAACTTCCATATCTCGCGGGCCGGGTTCCTCACGCTCCCTACCCGCGCGGGCAGTCGAAGAGGGGGTTAGATAGGGCTAACTAGGATCATCTGCGCGTAGGGCACCCCGCCTATCCTCCCAACCGCCTTGGGGTGCACGAAGCCGCCCTTTACGGCCAAATCCACGGCCCTCTCGCCCACCACGTAGAGCGAGGTGGCGGAGCTCATCCTGCTCAGCGCCAAATCCTCGTCCAACAGCTCCCCCTTGAAGAAGTACTCGTCGATCTTCAGCACCGCGTCCCCCTCGCGGAACTCCTTGCCCATGAGCTCCTCATCAACCACAGTGACTATAACGTGCCCGTCCGCCTCGTGCACCTTCACCCAGAACAAGCTCGGGCCCCGAAGGGAGCGCTGGAAGGGGGAGCAGAAAAATCAGATGAGGAGCAGCAGAGCCGCCCCTAGGAGCAACAAGAGGAGGAGCGCGGCGGGGAGCGCCGGGACCGCTTGAGGGGGCGCTTGGGCTTGCTGCTGAGCAGGCTCGCGGGCCCTCACCTCCACCTCGAACTGCTTCACCGTCCTGTGGCCGTAGTAGTCCTCGAGCACTACGCTGAACTTTATGGTGCCCGGCTGTTCCGGCGGGGGCGCCTGGAGGCGGTAGGAGCCTCCGTAGGAGGCGACCATCACGTTCAGGCTGTACCCGGGCCCGCTGGCCGCCACGGTGGCGTTTGCTATGCCCCAAGAGTCGTCCCTAGCCTTGAAGCTTATCGGTATGGGCTTGCCCACCTCCACGGCCTCCGGGTAGCTCAAGTCGAGCACCTCCGGCGGCTCCTCGTCGGGCTCCGTGTAGACCGCCAAGCGGTAGGTCTTGCCCAGCTGGGGCTCGAAGGACGCGTAGACCGCGCAGAAGGCCGGGGAGCACCTCTTCCAGACCTCCGTCGCGCCGGGCGCGTAGACCTCGTACTCCTCAAAGGGCACCGGGACGGCGAGCACAACCTTAGGCATTATGTTTATCAGCTTTTCATCGCTTATTTTAAATATCACTGCGCTGACCTTGGAGTTGCTCCCGAGCTGAGCGTAGGCGCCCTCTAGGCTGTAGCTCTGGTGCCTCCCCTCGCAGGAGGTCTCAACGGCCTCCCCCACCTCGGCCAGCCTGAAGCCGCGGTAGTCGCCCTCCCTCACGGGGCCGCCGGTTGTGGTGGTTACCACAGCCCAGAACCCCTTCCCGCGGGCGCACTCGTCTACGTGCACGTGGCCGCTGAAGGTCGCGGTGACGTTGTTATAGTATATCGCCTCCAGGAACTTCTTGAAGCCCTCCGGGTCCGTGAACCAGCTTCTGTAAGCTCTGGCGGCAATGCTCTGGTAGAACTCCTCGAAGCTGTTGAAGTCCAGCTCGACCCCGAAGGCCCCCCAGATGAAGGGGTGGTGGAAGAGAACTACCTTAACCTTTGCATTATCTTTCAGCATCTCGTAGGCCTTCAGCGCTTGGGAGTAGCTCAAGTAGCCCTTGCCGCCCGTGTCCAGGCCCACCAAGAGGACCTCACCGGCCCTCCTCTTCCACACGTAGGGGCCGACCATTTTCGGATACGGCTCCGAGGGGTTCACGTGGTCGTGGTTGCCCGGCACCGCGAACACGGGCTTCAGCGAAAGGCCGTGCACGAGCGCGGCCTTCTCGTACTGGACCTCCATGGCTGTGTCGGCAATGTCGCCGGTCACGAAGATTGCTTGAACCGGGAGGCTGTTTGCTATGAACACGGCGGCCAGCACGTACTGGTAGGCCCAGCGGTCCGTGTAGACGCCGAAGTGCTCGTCGGTCAAGTGCATCACGTATAGGGAGCTGAGGCCCTCGGGCACCACCCAGAGGGCGTTGTGCTGGTAGCACGTCCCGCCCTCGGTCACCACCTTGAGGTCGTAGAGGCCCGGCGGGAGCTCGGCCCTCGCGCCTCCCGGGACCAGCGGGAGCCTCACCTCCGTGCCGTTCGCTATCGCGTAAACCTCCTTCACCGGGCTCTCGGCCCTTATCTCGAAGGCCCCTCCGGGCGGGGGAGTGGCCGGCACCGCCCACGTGGGGTCCAGCACGCACGCTAGGGCCGGCGCGAGGAGGAAGAGGAACAGCGCCGCGTACCTCACCGACTGCACCGGGAGCGGGTCGGCGAGGAGAGAAAAAGGTCATATTATTCCGAGCACCAGGAGCACGCCCAGCACCAAGGCCAGAGCGGCCAAGCCCAAGGAGACGTAGCTCAGCGTCTGCACGGTTCCCAAGGCAGCCATCGCTTGTGCTTGACCCTCGGCCATCTGCTTGGCGACCTTAAGCTCCGAGTAGTAGTCCAAGGACCAGAGGAGCACGTTCCTCACGAAGCGCGGGCCGTCGAGGGACTTGTCCTTGTAGCGGAAGGTCACCATCGGCTGGTAGCCGCCGTAGGGGCTCTCGCCGCTGGCTATTACGACGTTGTAGGGAGCCTCCTCCCCTATGACCTCGGCGGCCATCAGCACGAAGGTGCCGGTCTCGCCGACTGCGTGGGCCTTCCCGAACTCGCCGGGCGCTCCGGGGGCTCTGGGCTGGTGCTCCACTATCCTGCCCTGATCGGTGGTGACCACTATCTTGATGAGGTTCTCCGGAGTCTCAGGGTCGGTCAGCTTGCGCCAGTTGCCCTGCTCGTCCACCCAAGCGACGGCGCCGGGGCCGTGGAACAGCACCTTCTCGGCGCCGAAGGCTATTATCTGGGCGTCGTACTTGGGGTCGGGCTTGACCTTGCCTATTACCCTATAGGGAGCCCCGGCGTTGCACTTGACGTCCTCGACGCTCACGTAGTCGAACCTCAGCTTTGTGCCCACAGCCTCGAAGATGGCGTTGCACGCGTGCTGGGCGGCCTCCATGGTTCCTCCTTGGGCCGGGTAGTCGCTGTCGGCCGCGCACCAGAGCACCTTGCCGGGCTCTTTGAACCAGTTCGCTATGTTCTTTATCTCAGCGTCGGTGAAGTACTTGGTGGGCTGGCCTATTATAAGCACGTCGGCCTTCTTCAGCTCCTCGACTACGCTGGGGCTCTCGAAGTTCCCTGTAACCACCTTGGTGGGCGATATGCCGCACTGGGGGAGCTGGAAGCCCTCCGGAACCACCAAGACCCAGTAGGCCTCCGGCACGGTGGCGAGCATCTCGCAGAGCCCCCTTGTATTCTCTCCGTGGGAGAAGTCCAGCAGTATCACCGGCCCGGCGGGGCGGGCGGCGAAGGCGAGAGCAGCGAGCAGAAGGAGGGGGACCAGCCTCCTCATGAACCCTTCCCTTCGTGGGAGGGGAGCAAAAGGGAGGTTATAACGGGTAAGCGTGCACTCCCTCCACCGGCAAGTATACCGTGACCTCCGAGCCCGGCGGCGGAGGCTCCTGCTCCGCCAAGTAGAACACCAGCTCCTCCTCGGACCCCTTCGGCACCATCCGGACCTCCACTTGGGAGCCCATGTACATCGAAACAGTCACCCTCCCGGTGAGGGGGGAGTACCCCTCCCTAGGCCTCGCCTTGGCCAAGTCCGATTTGAAGACCACCAGCGCCCGCTCCGTGTTCAGGCCGTGGGCCTTGGCCGTTATTATGTTCTCCCCCACCGCTATCCTCGCCAAGCCGTCGCCCCGCTCCACGACCCTGCCCTTAGCGGTAGAGGTCTTTCCGATGAAGATTGCCGTGAAGGGGTGCTGGGGGTCGCGGTATATCTGCTCCGGCGTGCCGACCTCGACCAGCTCTCCCTTGTTTATCAAGGCCAGCCGGTCGGCCATCGCGAGGGCCTCCTCTTGGTCGTGCGTCACGTAGATGGCAGTTATGCCCAGCTCCCTCTGTATCTTCTTGAGCTCCCCCCTCAGCTTCAGCCTCAGCCTCGCGTCCAAGTTGCTGAGCGGCTCGTCCAGAAGGAGGACCTTGGGCTCCACCACAAGCGCCCTGGCCAAGGCAACTCTCTGCTGCTGGCCCCCGGACAGCTGGTGGGGATAGCGGTTCTCCAGCCCCTCGAGGCCCAAGAGCTTGAGGGCCCACCGGACCTTCTGGTCAACCACTTCCTTGGGGAGCTTCCTAACCTTCAGCCCGAACGCTATGTTCTCGTAGACCGTCATGTGGGGCCAGAGGGCCCAGTTCTGGAAGACCATCGCCGCGCCCCTCTCCTCCGGGCCTTTGAAGGTGACGTCCTCGTCGCCGAAGTAGATCCTCCCCTCGTCCGGGAACTCGAAGCCCGCCAGTATTCTGAGCAGGGTGGTCTTTCCGGAGCCGGAGGGCCCTAGGATGGCGAAGAACTCGCCGTCCCTGACCTCCAAGCTGACGTTCTTCAGCGCGTGGAACTTTCCGAACCTCTTGCTTACTCCCTCAACCCTTATCCTCACGGCTCCCACCTCACACCGATATCAGGGACTGGCCCCTCCGCGCCAGCCTGTTCGTCGCAACGAAGAGCACCAGAGCCTCTATCAACATTAATATGGACGCCATCGCTGCAGCAACCGCTTGGGGCTGGGCCCCTCCGCCGAAGGCCGGGGCCTGGATGAGCCTCATTATGACGAACGTTATCGGGCCGGCGTGGTTGGGGTCCACCACGTCCCCGCCCAGGGCGCCTATCGTGACGCTCACGCTGACCTCGCTGAGCACGTAGATGGAGCTGAGGAGCAGGCCGGCCAGGAGGCTCCTCTTGGTTAGGGGGAGCACCACCTTCCTCAGCACGGTCCCCCTCGTGGCCCCCAAGCTCTCCGCGACCTCCTCCATTTCCTTAGGGGTCTGCAAGAGGCCGGTGAACACGGCCCTCACGGTGAACGGCATCTTCCTCGCCACGTAGGCTATTACCAGCACGGCCGCCGGGAGGGTCAGGGGGTCCAGCGGGCTCCCCGGCGCGACCGAGTGGAGGAAGATGAAGTAGCCGAACGCCACCACGAGGCCCGGGACTGCTAGGGGAGCAGTTGACAGCAGGTCCAGCGCGCCGGCGCCCCTCACGGTCTCCCTCGCTACGGTGTACGCGGCCGAGAAGCCGAGCACCGCTATGAGCGGAACTGCCATGGCGGCGTAGGTCAGGCTGTTCACTATTCCTCGGAACACGCCGGGCTTGGAGAATATTATCTCAAAGTTCCCCAGCGTGAACCCTTGGGGGAGGGCGCCCACCCACCTCTCCGAGAAGGCCAGCACGAAGACCCCCAGCTGCGGGGCCGCGGCCGCCACCAAGACTGGCAGCACCAAGAGGTAGGCCGCTGCCATGCCTACCCTTCCGAGCCTCATCCTCTCGAAGGGCCTCGGCGCCCCTCTGCTCAGCTTCGCGTAGTACCTCAAGCTCAAGTACTTCTTGACCACAGCAAGCGGTACCAGCGAGGCAACCAGCATTATCACGCACAGCGCCGCCGCCGCTCCGACCCCTCCTATGGAGGTGAACTCTTGGAAGAACTCGTACACTTGGTAGCTTACGAGGTTCTTGAAGTTGAACACTATGGGAGCTCCCACGTCTTCCAAGCTCAGTATGTAGACCAGCGTGGCGCCCGCCAGTATGCCGGGCATCGCCAGGGGGAGAACTACCTTCCTAACGACCGTGAAGCCCCTCGCGCCCAAGTTCCTCGCCTGCTCGATGAGAGACGCGTCTATCGCCATTATCGCCGCCAAGGTGTTTATGTATACTATAGGGAAGAACGCGAGGGTCTGGGCGAGCGTTACTCCGGCGAGCTTCGTGAAGCCCACGACGACGTCAAACCCCAGCGACTTCAGCAGGAAGCTTATGGTATTTCCTTGGAGGTTGAAGCCGTAGAGGAGCTTCACCACGTACGCGTTGACGAACGGCGCCACGAGCAGAGGCAGGGAGGCCAGAAAGATGAAGACCCTTCTGCCGGGGAAGTCGAACAGCGCCGTCAGTACTGCGACCGAGGCCCCTATGAGGGTGGCGAAGAGCGTTACCAAGGCAGAGTTGATGAGGCTGTTGAGCACAACGCCTACGTCGACTCCCTTTACTATCACGAAGGTCCGCGGTCCGAAGGACCTTATCTCAATCATCTTGCCCACCGGCTCCAAGTTGAAGTAAAACGGAGAGAACAGCAGGCCCCAGTCGAAGTCCTTCAAGCCGAGGAGGACGCTGGCTACCGGGAAAACGAAGAAGGTGACCAAATAGACCGTGGGCAACAAAAATAGAGCCAGAGCTACCCTGTCCCTAAACCTCCTCCCCAGCTCAACCAAGGGCCCTCAGCACCTCTAAGTACTTCTCGCGTGCGGCAGACCTCCAAGCGTTCATAAAGGCATCCATGAGCTGGGGGTTCTGCAGTATCTCTTTGTTGGCCTTTATAGCGTACTCCACGGTGAAGCGCGTCTCCCGGCCGGTCAGGGGGTCCTTGAAGGGCGGCAGGGAGGTCAGCAGGCTCTTGAGCTCCCTGAAGGCCGCTTCGTCTATTCTGTGCTCCACGTAGTAGGCGCTCAGGAGCTCCGTCCAAGCCTGCTGGAGGAGGTCGTGCAGGTCCACTATCGTAGCCTTGAAGTAAAGCCTCATAGCGTCTTCATAAGCAAGAGCCAAGGTGTCGTTGAACTTCATGGACCTTGCGTTCAGAAGCTGCTTGTAGGCCTCGTAAAGGTCTTGGCGCATCCGGCCTATGGGCGTCTCGAAAATCTTTGGGTTGGCCGGGAGGCGGTTTATGTTGGGGTCCAGCCATATCGCTTGCCCGTCCGTCAGAGACCACGCCACGAAGGCCTCCGCCGCCTCCGGGTTTTTGGTGGATACGGTTACGGCTATGGGATCGGCGTTCACTATGGTTTCGCCCTGGGGAAGCACGTAGACGCACGCCGGGTTCTCCCGGTGGGCGGTGTAGCCGTAGAAGTCTATCGTAATTCCGACCATTATCTCTCCGTTGACGACCGCGTCCCTCACCAGCGAGCTGCCGGAGTAGATCCTAGAGTTGGCGCCGAGGAGCGTTAGGGTCCTCCAGCCCTCCTCCCACCCGTAGGCCTGCAGCATAATCTCGTACATCCTCGTGTTGCTGGTGCTGACCGTGGGATCCGCTATGCCCACCACGGGGACGCCGACTTGGAGCATCAGAAGGCCCAGCTGGTCCGAGGCCAAGTCCCTCCAGCTCCTAAGCTGGCGCCAGTCGAAGCCCAGTTGCTGGGCTATTTCGGTGTTTACGGTAAATCCGAAGCTGGCCAGCGCGTTGGCCACCCAGTAGATCTTGCCGTCGTGCACCCTCTTCATCGGCGAGCCAGCCAAGGTGTCCGGGATCTGCGCCGCGGCCTCGAGGGCCATCCGGGTCTGCAGGGGTCTCAACAAGTTGAGCTTGAAAAGCAAGTCCAGCTGCGTGGGCCCCCCTCCCCAAGCTATGTCCACCGCGTGCTGCTCTATGTACTTCGGCCACCACCCCGGCGGGAGCTGGACGAACTTGACGTCCTTGACGCAGTACTCCTTAGCGTACTCGCTCTTCAAGAACATCTCTCTGGCCTTCTCCAGCACCTCCGTCGGGTGCCTCGAGATTACTGTGAGGGTCACCTCCTGAAAGCACTGGGCGAGGGTTAGGGAAGCGAAGGAGAGGAGGAGGAAAAGGGCGAGGATCCTCTTCAACTATGCCTCCCGTGCGGGGGGTCGGGGGTTCCTTATTTAGCCTCTGTACTCAAATAGGCCTTCTCTTCTCAACCTTCCTCCTCGCCTCCTCCAGGAGCTGGTCCACCTTCTCCAAGAAGTCCTTGGGAAGCTTGTGGAAGAGCGGCTCCGGCTTGCCTATCCTCTCCGGCGGCTCCCTCCCGCTCTCGCCCAGCCTCCCCCTCTCGTGCACGCTCCCCTCCTCGCCTATCATCCTCCACAGCTTCTCCGCCGCCAGCGGGGCGAAGGGGGCCAGGTGGAGGGCCACCTCCCTCAGTATGAATAAGGTGGTGTACAGCACGTCCCTCGCCTCCCGCTCCTTCCCCTCCTTCAGCAGCCTCCAAGGCTCCTTCTCGTTTAGGTACTTGTTGCCGAGCCTCGCCATCTCCAAGACGTAGCCGGATGCTTCCTTGAGCCTTATTTTATCCATAGCCTCTACGAACTTCTCGTGGAGCTCTCTGATCTTTTCCTTCACCTCCTCGTCTACCTTCCCCTTGACGCTCCCGCCGAAGCGCCTCTCTATGAAGGTAAGCACCCTGTGGGCGAAGTTGCCTATGTCGTCGTTGAGCTCGCTGTTCACTATTCGGTAGAACTCCCTCCAAGTGAAGTTGGTGTCCCTCTCCTCCGGCCTCATCCGGATCAGCGCGAACCTCCAGTAGTCCGGGTTGGGCACCAGCTCCAGCGCCTCGTCTATCCAGACCCCTATCCTCCTCCTCTTGCTGAACTTCTGCCCCTCGTACATGAGGTACTCAGTCGCGGAGATGTTGTAGGGGAGCGGGTACTCCTCGCCCGTGGCCCTCAGAAGCGCGGGAAGTATTATGGAGTGGAAGGGTATGTTGTCCTTCCCTATGAAGTACACCGGCCTGCTCTTGGTATCCTTCCAGAACTGCTCGAAGAGGTTGGTCCCGTTCTTCTCGTCCAGCTCCTTAACAGCCGAGAGGTACCCGAGCACCGCCTCGAACCACACGTAGATGGTCTTGCCCTCCGCTCCCGGGAAGGGGGCCGGTATGCCCCACTTGTTGTCCCTGGTGACGGCTCTAGGCGTCAAGCCCTCCTTGATCCAGTTTAAGGTGAACTTCTTCACGTTGTCTGGCAAGCTGCTCCTCTCCAGCCACTCCACCAAGCCCTCGGCCGCCCTCGGGAGGTCGAAGAACCAGTGCTTGGTCTTCTTCCAGATAGGCCTGGAGCCGCAGAACGCGCACCGGGGGTTCACCAGGTCCGGCGGGTCCAGGAGCTTCCCGCACCTCTCGCACTGGTCGCCCCTAGCGTCGGGGGCGCCGCAGTACGGGCACCTCCCCACAGTGAAGCGGTCCGGAAGGAACATCTTGTCCTTAGGGCAGTACGGCATTATCATGGATTCCGTGAATATGTACCCGTTTCTGTATATCTTCATGAATATATCTTGCACGAACTTAATGTGCACGGGGTTGTGCGTCCTCGTGTAGTTGTCGAAAGATATGAGGTACTCCTCAAACAGCTTCTTGACGTACGCGTGGACCTTGTCGGTGAGCTCCTTCGGCTCCACCCCCCTCTTCTTCGCCTCCACCTCTATCGGCGTCCCGTGCTCGTCGCTCCCCGAGACGAGCAGCACGTCCTCCCCCTTCAGCCTCAAGTACCTCGCGAACACGTCGGCGGACAGAACGGAGCCCACCAGGTTTCCTAGGTGCGGCACGGTGTTGACGTACGGCCACGCGCTTCCCACCACCCACTTGGCCACTACTTCGACCCCCCTCTGCCGGCCGCGGGGAGGTAAGATAGCTTAGGACTCCGGGAGCAGAGGCCTAATTTTCTGCGCCAGCAGAGTCCGCTAGGGTACGGCACTTTGCCCCGATACCGGGAGGTAGTCCGAGAGCCCGGCGAAGCGGTGATGCTGGGCAACGCGGCGATAGCTAGGGGGTTCCTCGAGGCGGGGCTCCAGTTCGCCGCCTCGTACCCCGGAACCCCCAGCACAGAAATAACCGAGGCCTTGGCTTATGCGTACAAGACCCTCGGCTGGCCGGTGGTGCAGTGGAGCGTCAACGAGAAGGTCGCGCTGGAGAGCGCGCTGGGCGCCGCGATAGCGGGGCTGAGGAGCTTCGCCGGGATGAAGCACGTGGGCCTCAACGTGGCTTCGGACCCCTTCTTCAGCTCTGCCTACTTGGGCGTCGAGGGGGCTCTGGTCGTGGTCAGCGCCGACGACCCTTGGATGTGGAGCAGCCAGAACGAGCAAGACAACCGGTGGTACGGGGTGCACGCCTACGTCTTCACGGTCGAGCCCAAGGGGGTTCAGGACGCGAAGGAAGCCGCTTGCCACGCTCTGGAGTGGAGCGCCATGCTCAAGAGGCCAGTCCTCCTGAGGATAACAACCCGCATAGCCCACTCGCGCACCTCCTTCAAGCTCGGCCCCCTCAAGAGGATCCCTATCGAGGGGAGGTTCGAGAAGAACCCCCAGAGGTGGACGCTCATACCGGAGTTCGCCAGGAGGCACCGCTTGGAGCTCTTGAGGTATTGGGAGGAGCTGAAGGCGAAGGCCCACCAGTTCCCCCTGAACGTGGTGGAGGGCGAGGGGGACGTGGCGGTCCTGGCGTCCGGCATAGGCTACCGCTACGCGAAGGAGGCGCTGGAGGAGCTGGGCCTCGAGGCGAAGGTCTTCGGCCTCTCCACCCCGGTTCCCCTCCCGGACAAGTTCGCAGAGGAGCTTTCTCAGTTTGAGAAGGTTGTGGTGGTGGAGGAGGGCGAGCCGGTGGTGGAGCTCCAGCTGAGGGCGGCCCTCCAAGAGCTCGGCTCCAAGGCAAAGGTGTTCGGGAAGACGGACGGGTCCGTCAGGCTCTACGGAGAGCTGGACTTAGAGGACGTGAAGGAACTGCTTGCGAAGGTGTTCGGCGTAGAGTACGGGAGGCCGAAGGCCTTGGAGCCCCCGAAGATGCCCCCGAGGCCCCCGGTCCTCTGCCCCGGGTGCCCCTACCGCTCCTACTTCTACGCCCTGAAGAGGGCCGTCAACCGCTTGAGGGTGGAGCCCGTGTACAGCGGCGACATAGGGTGCTACAGCTTGGGCATAAACAAGCCCTTCGAGGTTCAAGATATAATAATTGACATGGGCGCCAGCATAGGGGCCGGGATAGGCCTCTCAAAGGCCTTGAAGGACCGCGTGGTGATATCCATAATCGGGGACTCCACGTTCTTCCACAGCGGAATGACTGCCCTCGCCGACGCGGTCTACAACAGAGCCCCCCTCTTGGTAATAGTGCTCGACAACTTCACAACCGCCATGACCGGACACCAGCCCCACCCCGGAATAGGGGTCGACGCCGCCATGAGGCCGGCCCCGAGGATAGAGATAGAGAGCGTGGTGAGGGGGCTGGGGGTCGAGAAGGTCGTGACGGTCGACGCCTTCAACATCCTCGAGTCCCAGAGGGGAACGGAGGAGGCTCTGAGGTACGTGCTGGAGAACAAGAAGCCCGCGGTCGTGATAGCCAGAGGGGCCTGCGCCCTCGTGGCCCTCGCCCAGGCTAGGAAGAGGAAGGTGGAGGTCCCGAAGTACTACGTCGACGAGTCGAAGTGCACTGCTTGCGGAATATGCTACACCGCCTTCAACTGCCCGGCGATACTGAAGAGGGAGGACGGCAAGGCTTGGATAGACCCGGCGCTGTGCGTCGGGTGCGCCCAGTGCGAGCAGATATGCCCCTTCGGCGCGTTCGTGCCCGAGAAGAGGGTGAAGGAGTGGGAGCGCTTGCTCAGAACCGCCAGGCCGGGGTGAGGGGCTTGAAGCTCGAGGTCGTAATAGCCGGCGTGGGCGGCCAAGGTCTAATCACCTTGGCCGACCTAATAGCCAAATCTGCCAGGAGGGCCGGGAACGACGTCGTGGTTGCGGAGACCCACGGCTTGAGCCAGAGGGGAGGGAGCGTGGTGGTTTACGTGAGGATAAACGGCTCCGCCCCGCTGGTCTCCGAGGGGAGGGGGGATCTGATGCTCGCCATGGAGCTTATAGAGGCGGTCCGCTATTCCAAGTTCCTAAAGCCCGGCGCAAGGGTGGTGGCGAACGACTACCTCGTGCCTCCCCCCCTCCCGGGGCTGGAGCCGCCGAAGAGGGAGGAGCTGGTGGAGTTCTTGAATAAAAACTTCAGCTTGGAGCTGGTGGACGCTACGAAGAGGGCCCTAGACATGGGCGATGTAAGGGTGGCCAATGTGATACTCTTGGGAAGAGCGCTCAAGGTCGGGGCCTTCGACGGGTTCTTCAGCGCGGAGGACGTGGAGGAGGTGATAAGGGAGGCCTGGGGGCCGGGCAGGAACTTGGAAGCCCTGAGGGCCGCTTAAAGGCGCCCTCCCGCAGGGGACCGCGGGACGTCTTGAAGGGCAAGGTCTTCTTGGTGGGGGCCGGACCGGGGGGAGCCTGGCTGGCCCCCTCCGGGGTCTTCGGGCTCCTCCGCTCGGCCGACGCGGTGCTCTACGACAGCTTGGTGGACCCCTCCCTGCTCTCCTCAGCCTTTAAGGCTGAGAAGATATTCGTGGGGAAGACTGTAGGAAGGCACTCCATGACTCAAGATCAGATAAACGAGCTGATGATAAGGCTGGCCAGAGAGGGCAAGGTGGTAGTCAGGCTGAAGGGAGGGGACCCCTTCGTGCTGGGGAGGGGGGACGAGGAGTGCGAGGCGCTCCTGAGGGCCGGAGTGGAGTGCGAGGTGGTTCCGGCGCCCACCTCCGCCACCGCGGTGCCGGCCTGCGCCGGGATACCGGTGACGAGGAGGAACTTGGCCAACACCTTCGCGGTGGCGACGGGCTGGGCGGCGGAGGGGAGCGAGAGGCCCAAGTACGGGGAGATGCTCAAGGTCGTCGACACGCTGGTCGTGCTTATGGGAGTGAGCAAGGTTGAAGAAATAGCTAGGGACGTGGTCCGGGCCGCGGGCGACGTTCCGTCGGCCGCGATAATGAAGGGGTGCACGGAGGAGCAGAAGGTGGTCATAGCCAGGGCCTCGGAGCTTCCGGAGGCCATGAGGAGGAACGGCGTTAAGCCGCCGTCCGTGCTCGTCTTCGGAGAAGTGGTGAGGTGGGCTTGGGAGAGCGGGCTGGCCAAGGACGTCCTAGAGTGCTCGCTCTGAGCCCCCACGGACCTCCCCCGCTGAGGGGCTTCGAGGTCGTGAACGTCCCGGCGCTGGAGCTGGTGGAGTCCCTCGACCCGGAGGAGGTCAGGGAGGCCCTCGAGGGGGCGGACGCGGTGGTGTTCACGTCCAAGACCGGGGTGAGGATCTTCTTCGAGAGGGTGGGCCCGGAGGCGCTGGAGGGAAAGGAGGTGATAGCGATAGGCCCGAAGACCGCGGAAGAGCTCGAGAGGAGGGGAGTGAGGGCCAGGGTGCCGGGGCAGTTCCACTCCGGGGCGCTCGCGGAGCTCCTCAAGGGCTATAAGAAAGTCGTGGCTTTGAGGTCAGACAAGGCCTCCAAGACCTTGAGGGAGGCTCTGGGAGAGAGGCTTGTGGAGGTTGTGATATACAAGACTGTGAGGAGGCCGTCCAAGGAGGTCGTGGAGGAGGCCAGGAGGGCGGACGCGATAGCGGTTAGCAGCGCGGAGATCGCGAGGGCCCTGATCGAGTCGTTCGAGAGGTACGCCAGCCTGGAGGAGCTGAAGAATATGAAGATAGCTGTCATAGGTCCCGAGGCGGCCAAGCCCTTGGAGGAGGCCGGGATACCCTACGAGCTCGCACCCGAGGCAACGTTCAAAGGCATAGAGAAGGCCCTGGCCAGTATTACCCGGTCACCCGGAAGAAAGGGAGAGGAGCCCTACTAGCCACGGGGGCCGGCGGTGAGGGTGAAGGCGTTCGAGGGCCTCCCCTTAGAGGCGGAGGGAGCCGAGGACCCGGAGATGGTGGCGGCGTTCTTGGGCGAGATAGGAGAAATAATGAAAAGGCTCGGCATAAAGGTGGTCAAGCTGGAGGGCGAGGTGGTGGTGGGCGAGGGCTAGGCCTTTTTGATCAAATTTAAGTACTCCTCTAAGGTCTTCACAAACGTCAGCGGGTCTATGCAGGTAACACCCAGCTTCGAGGCCATCTTGCACAAGCCCTCGTCGTTGGTGACCAGCACCGCCCCGAGCTCAAGGGCCAGCACCGCCGCCTCCAAGTCGGCCACGGAGTCGAGGAGGCCCTTCCTCGTGGCCTCCCGGTACTTCTCCCTCAAGCTCCTTATGTGCTCGCCTATCTCGCCCCCCTCCATGGCCTTCCTCGTGCTCTCCTCCGCTACCCTCAAGCCCTTGTCGAGCCTCCTCTTCACCTCGGCCACGTACTCGAGGAACACCCTTGCCGGTATCTTGACCTCCGTCTGACTGACGTCCTTTACCATGATCCATACTCCGAGCTTGCTTATTACCTCCGGAGGGCCTTGGGACCTCTCCAAGAAGCCCTTTATCTCCTTCATTACTGAAGGAGTCGTGTAGAAGGAGAAGCCCAGCTTCAGCTTCGAAAGAGCCATAAGCTCCAAGTACTTCTCCACCACCTGCCAGAGCTCCTCGACCCCGAAGAGCTGCCTCAAGCGCGGGTCGGTGACGGCGCTGGTGTCTATCACGAACTTGATCATGCCGCGCCCCTTCGCCGCTCTTCAAGGTTCCTTTTAGGTGGGGCCCAAAAATCAGCGTATCTGCGTGGACCACGCGTCCACGGTCCTTAATCCCTTCCCCACGAACTCTACTTTGTAGAACTTTGAGAACGCCGGAAGCGAGACGTTTATCATCACCACGTCCCCCTCCTTCACCTCCGCCGGCCTGTCGAGGAGCGTTATGGCCTGCACCGTGCCGGTCCTCATGTCTATTATCCTCACCCCGTGGATCAGGCCCCTTCCGACCAGCACCCTTCCGACCACAACCAAGCTCCCGTTGCTGGGGAGCTCCACCACGTTGGCCTTCCCCACGTAGGTAACCACGCTTCCGGTCACGTTCGAGAGGACCACGTTTCTGCTGAAGAGGTCCTTAACCTTGCTGTATATGGTGGCGTTCGCCACCGCCTCCACGTCGAGCACGGCGCCTCCCGCCTCCGGGGGCCTCACGTCCCTCATCATTGAGAATACTGCGGTGGCGGCGAGCGCCACTATTGCCATCAGAACGGCCACTTGGAGCGCCTCGAGGCCCTTCACACGCTTCACTCTCTCACCCCTGCTGGCCCACGTCGTCGAAGACCGGTATGAGGAGCGGCGGGTGGGTCACGGCGAAGGTCACGGTGCCGCTGTTCGCTACTGGAGGGGCCACGACCTCCAAGACTATAGTGTTGTAGCCGGTGTAGGTGCAGTCCGGCACCGTGGCTTCCACGGTAAGCGACGCTACGACCGTCGGGACCACGCTCACGTACGCTTGGCTTATGCCGGTCGCCACGCACTCGACCACCCCGGAGCTCACGATGTAGATTTTGTCCACCAAGATTCCTCCCGCCTCCCCTACGTAGGGGATCTGCGCCGTGCACGAGATCGCATTTATTGTGGCGTTGTACCAGCAGTCCGCCGAAGGGATTGCTCCAACCCTCGCGTAGACGAGCTCCGCCAGCCTCTCCCTTAAGTCTATGAGCTGGAGCACTCTGTTCGTTCCCTCCCCGACGTTCATCATGCCCTTGAGGCCGGGCATCACGCTGGCTATGACCAGCCCGAGGGTTATCATTGCTAACAGCAGGGCGGCGACCAGCTCTGAGGACGCCTTCTTCAAGTCTCCCGCCGACCGTTCCTATAGGGCGTAACGGCGCGATTAAGAGTTAGCATTGAGTTCTTCAGCCTAGAAGCGCCCGGGCTGAGGTAGGCTAATATAACCATGTTGGAACCGTCCCTCCCGGCCCCCGTAGCTCAGCCAGGAAGAGCGCGGGCCTCCGGAGCCCGTGGTCCCGGGTTCAAATCCCGGCGGGGGCGCCAG
>JAADDE010000026.1 GCA_013154085.1 Thermoproteota archaeon
GTGAGAAGGTCGTTCGAGGCGGCCTTTGTCGTCGCTTGGGTGTGGGCCAACCGGGAGGCCCTTAATGCCTTGGGAGAGGAGCGCGTGTTGCTCTACGAGGTGCCCGAGAGCCTGCTGAAGCTCCCGCAGATGGAGGAGTTTCAGAGGCAGAGGCCCTTTAGGCCGCGCAAATATCCCGAGAGGGAGAAGGTGCTTAAGAGGCTGGAAGGGGCGGCCAGAGCCGTCGAGCTGGACCCGGAGTTCGAGGAGCTCTTAGGGCTGGCCAGAGGAAGTTAGCTTGTCCTAACAGCACCCCTTATAGAGCTCTTCCTAAGGATGTGCACGGTGACAAATTGGAGAAGATCTTGGTGCTAGGCGGCGGAGTAGCCGGGCTCACGGCGGCCAGAGAGCTCGCATCCAAGGGCCTCTCGCCGACGCTTGTAGTTCCTCAAGACTACTACGTGAGCGGGCCCTCGAGGCCCCTCATACTGAGCGGCGAGCAGAGCTTGGACAGAATAACTAGGGGGTACAACTTCCTTCCCAAGAACATAGAGGTGGTCTACGGCTCGGTAAAGGATGTCAAAACGGAGGAGCGTAAGGTCGTCCTCAGCGACGGTAGGGAGCTTGAATATGAAAGGCTGATCGTGGCTCTGGGCCTGCGCTACGCCTACGATGCCATAAAAATTGTGGACAGAGTCTACAACGTATACGATCTTGGCAGGCTGTTCGATTTGAAGAACTTAGTGTGGGGAATTAGCGGAGGGACGGTGGTGGTTAACGCGCCCAAGCAGCCGTACCGCTGTGCCCCAGCGCCGGGAGAGACCGTAATGATCATAGACATGATATTGAGGCATAGGAAAGTTAGGGACAAGGTGAAGCTGATATACGTTGACGGCAACGACAAGCCCCAACCTCCGGTTATAGCCGACGTGTGGCTCAAGCTGTTCGAGGAGGCTGGGATAGAGTATCACCTCAGCAAGCAAGTAAGTGAGGTGACCGAGAGCGGGGTAGTGCTGGACGATGGAACAGAGATAAAGGCCGACTACAAGGTCATACTGCCGCCCAACAGGCCCGTGCTGTTTGAAGACTGGCTGGAAGTGAGGGGACCGAAGGACTTGAGGCTCAAGGACTACGACGACGTCTATGCAATAGGCGACGTGGCGAAGCTCCCGTTCCCCAAGAACGCAGAGATCGCCACCCAGAGCGCCCTCAACGCCGTAGCGAAGATCTCCGAGGAGCTGGGGCTGGAGGCCAGCTACGTGGACTACAAGTTCTCCGGCTGGGCGTACGTGGGCAACCGGAGCGGGAAGCTGGAGACCCTCAGCGTCCAGTTCAGCTTGGACTTCAGCGAGGGCAAGCCTAAGGGCAGCAAGGATCCGGAGCCCAAGAGGGAGTACACAGAGAGGAAGGACGCTTGGGAGCAAGCGGTGCTCAGGAAGCTCTTTGGATACTAGCGTCGGCCTTCAGAAGATTCGCGCACTCATCGGAAACGACAGTTCCATTGACGACAATTTTCGATACACAGTCGAAGACCCTCTGGGCCTCTGTTGGGTTGCATATAACGGCGCTCACGGTTTTGTTTAAGTTCGGCAAGTAGAACTTGTTGGGCACGCACACGGGCCCGCTCGGTTGCTGTGGCTTCTTCAGCTCCGCGCCGACCTCGACCTTGGAGAGGGCGCTCAGCGTGGCGAGCTGTACCACTATTGAGGCGCTCAGCGAGGCCATCATGGTTGCTAAAAGTGCCATAACGATCTTATCCTTCCCGTCCATGGACGTACCCGACCGGCCTCTGAGTAGCCTTTGAAACGTTGTGGGTTACGCTGTCTACGCGGTCCACGAGGTGCGCTTTTCGCATTTCTACCCTTCGGCCTTTCTCAGCAAGGATATGAACAGTCCGGGTTCTTTGTGATCAACTGGGTTTACCTTGATGGGGGTGGTGCCCCACGGGACCTCCTTTTCCAAGATCTCGAATCCGAGCTCCTCGGCGAACTCAACCACCTTCTCATTTTCGGTTTTGGTAAGCGTGCATGTGGAGTACAGCATTATTCCTCCCTTCTTCAGCAGTTTGTGTGCGACCTTTACGAACTGTATCTGGTACTTGAACGCGTTTATCATGTCTCTATCCCTCTTAATGTCCCATACCTTCGGTATCACGCCTATGGAGGTGCACGGCGGATCCACCATAACCCGGTCCGCCTTCCCCACGAGCTCGGGGAAGTCCAAGTCCAAGTACCGCGAGTCCGCTCTGAAGACCTCGAAGGAGTGGCCGAGCCTCTTCATTTCCTCCCGCATCTTTTCTATCCTCCTGCGCGACACGTCGAAGGCCATCAGCCTTCCTTTTCCTCTCATCAGCTCGAACGCGTGGAATGACTTGCCTCCCGGTGCGGCGTTCATATCTATTACAAGCCCTTCCGGCTCCAAGGCCCTTACGGCCGCTACGGAGGGGGCGCTCTGCGGGTAGATGAGGCCCTCCTCGAAGGCCTTCAGCTCTCTGAACTTCGGCCCCCTGAATCTGCTGATCTCCACGTCTACTACCTTCCCCTTGGAGGGGATCCTCTCTCCCACCAAGCTCCTCCCGTACCCCACGGGCTCTAGGGTTCTCTCGGCCAGCACCGTTACCTCCCTTCCCGGCTCCAAGCCCCTTCCTCCCACCACGCCCGGGGCGTAGAGGTCGGCGCCCACCAGCACGCTCTCAGCGGCCCTCTTGTCCGCGACGACGAACGCGTCTGCTTTCGGAATCTCGAAGGGGCCTTCGACGGGCACGCACACAAGCTCCGGGACCGCCTCGTAGGGCACGTACGGCTCATACCCCCTCTCGCGAAGCTCCTTCATGACGGCCTCTGGAGTGCCTCTGAGCACGTTTACCCTCACGCACAAGTGCCTTCCGGGAGAGCGGAGGGCCTCGAAGAGCTTCTCCAAGGGGAACTGCTCCTCCAGCTCCCTCAGTATGAGCTCCCCGTAGTCGAAGGGGCTCCCGTCGGTCGGGTAAGTCGTCTTCACCTCTCGGGCCGGGAGTAACTCCCCATCCGGGAGCTTCTAAACCCTCTCGTACCACTCCCCTCTGAGGTAAAAAGGATGGTGAAGATGGAGCCCGTCAACAGCGGCAGACTGGAGGGATGGGTAGAAGTGGTGACGTCCCTAAGAGGAGAAAGCGTGTCCGCGGGCACGCGCGAGAGGGCCGAAGTTCCGCTGAACTTCGAGCTTCCCCAAGGAGCAAAGCCGAAGAACATGTACTTAGATCTGACGGTCAGCGGGGTGACGGACAAGTGGAGAGTATTCTTGGGGGACTTCTCAGTGACCAAGGTGTTCAAGCCCCTCCTCCAGAGGGACTACGGGGACGAGGTCATATCTAAGTTCGTGTTCGATGTAACTCCCATTGCCCATATAGTTATGGGTGATCCGGTGCTCAAGGTGTTGAACGAAAGCGGCGAAGAGATAAAGTTGCTTCAGAGCTCGCTCTTCGTGTTCTACGAGTACAAAGGTTTGGGGGAGCTCGACTACAGCTACTACGTGTCCGTAGACCAGCACAAGAGCTTCTGGGGCCCGCTGGACGGGGAGAAGAGCGGCTACCTCTACGGAGTCTTCAAAGCGTTTCCGAAAACCTCCCTAAAGGTAAAGGTTGGGGCCTGTGAGAACGGTCTGGAAGTGGAGGAGATAGACGAGACATCTGTGGAGTGTGAAAGAGCGAAGGCATACTTCGTGGAAGCGGAGGGCCCCTTCGTTCCCCTCAGCCTCCTGACGGGCTCCTACGTGCTCAAGCTCCCCCGCATAGTGATCGAGGAAGCCTCGTACCAGGGCGGAAGGGTGAGGGTGAGGATAAAGAACTTGGGGGAGAGGGCGGACGAAGTGATAGTGCTGGTCTACACCTTGGGCACGCCGCTCGCCAGAGAGCGGCTAGGCCCCCTCAGCACAGGGGAGGAGGTCCAGAGGGAGCTCGAGGTGAAGGTTAGCAAGGGCATGGTTGGGCTCAACGTGAGGGTCATATGGATAAAGGCGAACGTCCGGAGGATCGTGGAGAAGTTCATACCGCTCTAGCCCTTATGGGAGCCGAGCATGAGCTCAACCTCTTCCCTCTTGATCGAGAAGGGATAAGTGCCGGTGAAGCAGGCCACGCAGAGCTCGCTCAAGCCTATAGCTTCCTTGAGCCCCCTCACGCTCAAGTACCCGACGCTATCGGCACCCCACAGCCTCGCCAGCTCCTCCTCGCTCCTTCCCACTGCTATTAGCTCATCTTTGGAGGGGAAGTCTATGCCCATATAGCAGGGGGCCCTTATCGGCGGCGAGGCGACCCTCACGTGAACCTCCTTGGCTCCCTTCTCCTTAAGGAGTTCTACGATCCTCTTCATAGTCGTTCCCCTCACTATGCTGTCGTCCACCACCACTACCCTCTTATTGTAGACTACATCCCTCACTACGCCGTACTTCCTCATTGCTATTACCTCCCTCAAGCCCGGCGGCATTATGAAGCTCCTCCCCAAGTACCTGTTCTTCACTAGTCCCTCGTCCAGCGTTATGCCGGAGGCCCGGGAGTAGCCGATGGCCGCGCTCCTCCCGGAGTCCGGCACGGGAATGACTACATCCGCGTCTGCGGGCTTCTCCCGGGCGAGCTTCTCTCCCATACGGACGCGGGAGACGTGGACGTTCACTCCGTTGAAGTAGCTCTCGGGCCTCTGGAAGTAGACGTACTCGAAGGCGCAGTAGGCCTTCCTCTTCTCCTCGCCTATCTCCATCTCTTTGGTCGGCACGCCCTCTTCGAGCAAGACGAGCTTGTTGGGCTCCATCTCCTTCCAGCTCAGACCTATGTCCTCGAGCGCCGCAGTCTCCGAAGCGGCGACGGGCCAGCTGTAGGCCAGCGGCCTGAACCCCCAAGGATCTCTGGCGACTACAACTTTGCCGGACGCTTCGAGGAGGAGGAAGCTGTAGCTACCCTTGGCCTCTGCCAAGGTCCTCCTAACGGCTTCCGCCAGCTCGTGCCCTTTGTTGAGCTCCCTTACGATTCTCATGAGCAGAGCTTCGGCGTCCCACGACGCGTCGGGCTCCATCAGCTTGAAGTTGATTATATTGCCGTTGAAGGCTAAGGCCAGCCTTCTGTTGTGTATGGGCTGAACCCTCGAATATCCGCCGGAGGTGGAGTAGCGCACGTGCCCGATCGCGGGGCCCTTGTGGGGCACCTCCTTGATGGCGTCCTTAACAAGCCCCATGCCCCCGACGAACTTTATCTCGCCGTTCTCAACCCAAGCTATGCCGGCGCTCTCTTGCCCCCGGTGCTGGAGGCCTTCCAAGAGCACGTAGACCTCGTCAGCCCAAGGAGCGGCGGCGACCCCACACAATAGCTCTTGACCCTGCACCCCTCAAAAGGAAGTCTTATATCCTTAGGTTGAAGGTCTCTTTCTTGAGCTCTCCGTTCCTCAACGAGTACAAGTGGGCGGTCCATGTAGGTTCAGTTTCCAATATTATGAAGGTCGGCTCGCCTCCGAGGCTACTGCCGCCCCAAGTCCCCGTCAGCGATCCCGGGTTTAGGTGGAGGACGCCCTCTCTGGCTATCAGCGGCTTGTGGAGGTGCCCGTGGATCGCCACCCTCGCGCCGCGCTCGACGGCGATCTCCGCGAGGGCCCTCAAGTTCCCCCTCGGGCGCACTTGGTGCCCGTGGATCAGAAGGGCTCTTACGCCCTCTATGTCCACGACCGCCTCTGCGGGCAGCGGGAGATAGTCCATGTTGCCCTTTACGGCCTTGACCTCCCCCAAGCTCTTCAGCCACTCCAAGACCTCTGGGCCCGTCAGGTCGCCGGCGTAGAGCACCAGATCGAACGGAGCCTGCTCGGCCAAGAACGCTCTGATCTCCTCCGGAACCTCGGGCTCACGGTCGGGGACGTGGGCATCTGAAGCTATCAAGACCCTCAACTTCCCCACCTCCCAGCATGAGCTTTACTTTATCCAGGGTTCTGCCGGGGACGCACGGCTCCCCCGGCCCGAGCCGGGAGGCCCTCGGCTCGAACGGCGGGGCGCCGACGACGAGCGGCCTCGGGAGGGCTTCATCCAAGCGGTCCAAAAAAGGGTAGGGGGCCGAGGGATAAACGGCGGCTCCCCTCCTCGCTAGGAGGGCTGAGGCCATCAGCCCCCTCAGCGGGTCTTCGTAGTCCACGTACGCCCTCCCCTCTACCCCGTACGGGAGGCCTCCGACCCCTTCCAGCACGTCCGCGCTCGTGTAAACGTACACCCGCCCCCTGATTTCAACATAGAGAACAGTTCTGGGCTCCTTCAAGTCCACCGGGAGGCCGAAGGCCTCGCCCAGCCTCGCCGCGAGCTCCATGCTGGTTAGGGGGTACCGCTTGTCGGCCCTCCGAACCCTCACCGCTATCGGAGGCTCCAACGTGAAGGAGCTCACTATGGCCTCCGCCAGCTCCTCCGGGCCGAGCTTTTCGAGCGCCTTTGCCCGGATTACGTGGTGCACGCCGGGGAGCCTCCTCAGCCCCTCGGACGCGCTTCCCTCAACCACTATCCTCCCCTGGTCCAGCTCCGCCCGGACCTCGGCCCCCCTCCTGCGGGCCCAAGAAATCACGGACTTCAAGAGCTGCTTTTCCATGTAGGCCCTCTTCCTCCCCTTCAGCGCTATCTCGGAATAGGCTATCAGAAGGACGGTACCGGAAGGCATGTCCTCTTCTGCCACTTCTTCATCAGCGTGCGGCAGGTAATACACATGAGGTAGCCCAGCTCTTCCGGAGTGGCGCTGTCCTCCGCTATCTTCTTTGCCATGAGCTTTACCAGCTTCCCCGTCTCCGGGTCCTCGAGTATCTCGTTCACCTTTTCGAGCTTGCTCCTCTTGTCCTTTAGGTAGTGGCTGACCGTGGACGCCGTCGTACCTATCTTCTTAGCTATTACGTAGTTGCTCAAGTGGTAGTGGTTGCTCAAGTAATACACCACAGCGGCCCTGATCGCCGGCAACACCTCGCTGGCGGCTATCTCGCAATGGGGTCGGAGGAGCACCTCGTCTCTCCCTAACTTAACGCTCCGAACGCGACATTTCTTAAATTACGCTTTAGCGCCCCGAGCCGGTGGAACGTGAATGGCGTTCGGTATGGAGTGGGACGCCCAAGCGAGGGCCGGTTTGAGGGAGGCCTTAGCTGATATGAAGAGGCCTGTAAAAGCGCTGGCCTTCGTAGAGGAGGGGTGCGAGCTCTGCGACGCCACTGTGGAGATACTGAAGGTAATGAAGGAGGAAAGCCCGGTAGTGGACGGAAAGCATCTGTTCGACTACGAGGTCTACTGGAGGGGCAAGGACGACGAAATGTTCGACAAGTATAAGGTAGACCGCGTTCCCTCGGTTCTGCTCTTGGACGGCTACATACGCTACACCGGCATACCCGGGGGCGAGGAGATCAAGGGATTTGTGGAAACCGTAATAAGAATCTCGGAAGGCGAGAGCGGTTTGGAGCAGTCCACCAAGGAGGGGTTGAGGAAGCTGGAGGGATGCTACTACATAGAGAACGTCGTAACTCCTCAGTGCCCCTACTGCCCCTACGCCGCGCTCTTGATCAACATGTTTGCGTTTGAGGCCGTAAAGCAAGGAAAGCCCTGCATAGTTGCCGATACCGTCGAAGCTTACGAGAACGAGGACATTGCGAACAAGTACAACGTAATGAGCGTACCGGCAATAGCCATCAACGGAAGCGTCGAGTTCATAGGAGTTCCCTATGAGGACGACTTGCTGGCGAAGCTGTTCGAGGTTCCCTCAAAGGGCCCCTGCGAGAGAGAAGTGTGCTTCGTGAGGCCCTAAAAGCCGGCCTTCAAGGTAAATCTGAAGATGAAGAGTTTTGGCTATAAGAGCCCGCAACTCCGTAGTTATTTATGATATTATGATATTCTGTTCTCCACCTTCTGTGCACCTACGTGACGTCCCGCGGACGGTTTCTATATACGTCGGAGTCGGTGCTCTCGTCAACGTTGGTGAGCTCTGAAGAGAGGACCGGAATCTACCAAAAGTATCCTATGATCGCGTTTTTGGTATACTGTAGCAGTTGAAATCTTGTTGTTATTGAGTGCCCTTGTGGTAGTCCGGCTTTTCGCGTATGTCCAGCTCCAGCGGCCTCGCCTTGCCGGAGGCCTCGTGCCTCTTGCGCATCTCCCTCTCCTTCTGCTTCTTCTTCCACTTGTGCTTGTGCGTGCCCCTGAGGCCTCTGCTCTTGTGCAAGCCCCTCATCTTCCTTCCGGCGCTGGTCTTTCCTCGGAATACTCTGCCGCGGTGCTGCTTCTCGCATATCCATCCGAGCTCGGGATCCTTGCAGATTGCCGGGTGGTGCGGGTCCAGAAGTATTACTTCATACCACTCATACATGCCGTCCTCGCCCACCCAGTAGGAGTTCAGCACCTCGAGGCCCGGGAACTTCCTAGCGGCCCTCTCCTCCGCGATGAGCCTGGTGCTCTTGGCCGGCGCGTATCCGTAAACGCCCATCCTCTTGGGCCTCCTGCCCTTGTCCGGCCTGGGCCTGTTGAGGCCGCCCTTCCTAACCCTTACCCTTACTACCACCACTCCCTGCTTAGCCTTGTAGCCCAATGACCTCGCACGGTCCAGCCTGGTAGGCTTCTCTATCCTCACCACCGCCGGCTCTCTCCTCCACTTGCGGAGCCTCTCCTTCATCAGCTCGCCGTGCTCTCCGTCGAACGGCCTCTTCCACTGCTCTCTGAGGAAGTGGTACATCCCTCTGGCCATTAGTCTGCCCCGCCCGCACTTCTTGCGGTGGTTTAAAACGGTCGCGAGCGTGCCCGGCGCTTTGCGCCGGCGAGCGGGCGCGCTACATATTATTTTTCGCGCGCGTGGGGCGACGGGAGCGAAGGCTTGACCACGAAGATGACGTTGGGACTGTACGACGGCGGCACGTTTTACGTACTGCTGACGAATCCAAATGCCTTGGAGGCCAATGTAAAGATATATTTGAAGGAGAACCCCGAGGCCTCTAAAGAGTTCAAGATGAGGCCTAGGGGGCACGAGACGGTGGAGCTTTCCTCGGAGGAGAAGTTCAAGGGGAAGAAGGGAACTGTCATGGTCGAAGCAGACGTGGGCCTAATTATAGACTGGGGCGAGTACCTCTGCACCAAGTGCAAGAGGGCAACGCTCGAGCTGAAGCCCAAGAGGATTGACGAGAACGGGAAGTTCACTATAGTGTACGAGTGGGTGTGCAAGAAGTGCGGCCACAGAGAGCTTGAGGGCAGGATAGAGGCGGTGAAAAAAGATGGCGGAGTGGAGCTTACCTTCAAGCCTGCCAAGTGAGGGCGAGGCGCTGGAGGCCGCCCGGAAGGTCCTCGAAGAGGCGTGGAAGAGGAACGTCTTCGCAGAAATAACAATAGTGGGGCTGGTCACCACAAGAATTTTGGCCAGCAAGGAGGAGCACAGAGCGGCCCGCGGCTTCCGGTGGCTCGCCGGGATCAGAGTCGAGGGCTCCGGCCACTCCTTCGCCACCTCCCCCTCCGAGCTCTCTGAAGCGCTCGAAGAGGCGATCAAGGCGTACAAGGCCTTGGGCAAATCGGAGCTCGTCGAGCTGGACCCTTTGGTCGACCGCGTCTCCCAGAGGCTCGACGTTCCTCCTTGGGAGGTGGACATTGAGACGAAGGTGAAGGACGTGAGGGAGGCGCTCAAGGAGGCCGAGGGCCACGTGGTGCTGGGCTACCGCGAGTCCTACGGGTACAAGGTCTACGCCTCCAGCGAGGGGAGGGAGATAGTCCAGAGGGTATCTTACAGCCTCCACGCGGCCAGCGTTACCTTGGAGAGGTCTGGGAGGAGGGGCAACGGCTACTGGAGCGAGGCGTCGAGGAGGGGCTACACCACCGACCCCAAGAAGGCGCTCGAGAGGGCCCGGCGCAAGGCCGAGCTCCAGCTGGAGGGGAAGGGGCTGGAGCCCGGGCTCTGGGAAGTTCTGCTCGACCCTCCGGCCATAGGGGTAATGGTTCACGAGGCCCTCGGCCACATGTCCGAGGCCGACCACGTGGCCTCCGGATCTCCCCTCAAGAGGGGGGAGAGGATAGGCCCAGAGATCTTGACGGTGAGCGACTCTCCCGGAAGCGGGGACGAGTGGGGATCCATATTCTACGACGACGAGGGAGTGAAGCCGAGGAAGGTGGAAATAATAAAGAATGGCATAGTCAATGGCTTCTTGACCGACCGCAAGCATGCTGCCTTGCTTAACCTAGAGCCCACGGGGAACGGGAGGCAAGAGGATCCGAGCAAGCCCCCCATACCCCGCATGAGGGTAACCTATGTGGAGCCGGGCGACTGGAAGAGGGAGGAAATGCTGGAGGAGCTGAGGAGAGGCGTGCTGATAGTTGATACTTCGGGAGGCAACGCGGAGATGGATGGCACGTTCTTCTTCATGAGCCAGGAGGCTTGGTACGTGGAGAACGGCGAGCTCAAGCACCCCTTGAGGCCCATAGGCATAGCTGGGAACGTCTTGGAAATGCTCTCCAAAGTTAGAGCCGTTGGAAGGGAGCATGACTTGAGGCCGGGAACCTGCGGCAAGTGGGGGCAGAGCGTGCCGGTGAGCGTCGGAGGGGCGCCAACCTTAACTTGGCTCCGCCTATCCCCTCCCGGCTGACGCGTTGCCGGCCTTTCTTCCCTTGGGCTCCTACGAGAAGCACGGCAACCTGCCCTGGGACCTCGACACAAAAATAGCTGTGAGGGTCGCAGAAGAGCTCGCGAAGAGGGTCGGGGGAGAAGTGCTCCCCCCGATCCCCTACTCCTGCAGCTGGGAGTGGGAGAGCTCCGTGAGCTTGAGGGTAGAGACGCTGGTCAGCATCCTAAGGGACATCAACAGCTCGCTGAAGAGGCTCGGAAAGGAGCTCGTAGTGGTGAACGCCCACGGCGGCAACTCCGGCTTGGTGCAAGCCATAGCTAGGCAAGAGGGCTTCTACGTAGTAGACTTCTGGAGGGCCTGCGGAATTAAGGTGGGGCACTGCGACGGCGTGGAGGTGGGCGTGGCCAAGGAGTTAGGGATAGAGGTCGGGGAAGCAGAGTTCGAGGAGGGGTGGCCGGAGGGGAAGGTAACGAGGCCCAAGTTGCCAGAGGGGTGCTGGGGAAGCTCGGAGAAATTCGACCTCTGGAAGTGCTTGGAGGAGATCGCAGAGGAGCTCTCGTCCGTACTCCGCCGGTAGCGCGACCCTTTCAATTGAAATTCGGCGCCCCTAACTGAGGCTGGGTGCGAGAACGTGCTGAGGCTCGGGCCACCGGTAAAAAAGCCCGTCGGCGGAGAGTTCGACGTCGTGGTGATAGGCGCGGGGCCCGGAGGGCTCTCCGCCGCCATGTATGCAGCTAGGCTGGGCTTGAAGACTGTTGTCTTGGAGAAGGAGAACAAGCCCGGAGGGAGGGCGGCGCTGGCCCCCATAGTGGAGGACTATCCCGGCATAGATAGGATAAACGGCGAGGAGCTGGCCCAGAAGTTCCTCATGCAAGCCACCAAGTTCGGCGCCCAAGTGGCATTCGGAGAGAGGGTGGTAGACGCGGACTTCTCCGGCGACATGAAGGTTGTTACGACCCACAAGGGCAGGGAGTACAAAGCGCCCGCAGTGATCATAGCCACGGGAGTGAGCACGAAAGGGCTCGGCGTTAAGGGCGAGAAGGAGTACTTCGGGAAGGGCGTGAGCTACTGTGTCGTGTGCGACGCCCCCTTCTTCAAAGGAGAGCCCATGGCCCTCATAGGCTACGACGACCACGCGATGGAGGAGGCAGTATACATGACTTCCATAGCCAGCAAGGTGTATATAATAACACACGGCAAGAAGATAGAGGCCTCTGAGGCGCACATGAGCGTCTTGAGGAACAACCCCAAGGTAGAGATATACGAGGGCGCAAAGCTGAAGGAGATTATAGGCGACGGCCAGAAGGTCACCGGCATAGTGATAGAGCTCCCGGACGGGACCACCAAGACCATACCGGTTAGGGCGGTCTTCATATCCTACGGCGAGGTTCCCAGCACGGAGATATTCAAGAAGGCCGGAGTGGAGGTCGACGAGAGAGGATTCATAAAGGTGGACACGCACATGAGGACAAACGTTCCCGGAGTCTATGCAGTCGGCGACGTGACCGGCATAGGGTTCCAGATAGTGGTGGCGGCCGGCCACGGCGCGGTGGCCGCCCTAGAGGCCTCCAAGCACGTGAAGAGGCTCAAGAAGAAGATGGCGGCTAAGTGATGGCCTCTTTCAGCTTCGGGAAGAAGTAGACGTTGTACGGCGTGTACGTGACGCCGAGCTGCACTTGCTCAAGCGCCATCTCGAATATTTTCTTGTGCTTCCTCGGGAGGGTGTAGACAACCCTCTCGAACCTCATGCTTATCACTTCGAGAGACTTCCTCAGGAGGTCCACGTATATGGGGACCTCTTCGGGCATGACTTTCTCCGGGGGATAGTCGTAGTGTGCGGCCGGGAAGTAGACGTCGAAGTACCGGGGAACTATCACAAGCGGCTCGCTCATGACGAATCTCCACACGTCGCTTCCGTACTTGTTTATTATAGATTCGATCTTCTTGTACATGAAGCTGTCCCTGTAGGGCTTTACCTTGGAGCACGGCGTTATTAGAGCCACCTCCCCCGGCCCCAGCCTTTCGAGGAGGTAGCTGAACAGGTACTCGTGGTAGTCCTTGACTGTGGGATGCAAGAACAGCCAGTCGCCTTTGAGCACCTGCTCGCCGGGCACTGCATAGATCGTCTCCAAGTCGTACTCTCTAGTTAAGTAAAATCCGATGGGCGTAACGATCTTGATCCCCTTGAAGTGGAGGTACTGAGGATCTATGGCCAGCGCCTCGATCCCCGCTTGAAGCTCTTTTTCGCTGATCCTCTCGTCGTTCATCAGAGCTTCTACAACGTTTACAATAAGGTCCTTGTTTTCTCTGGCGACTTCCCTAGCCTTCCTCCAAACCTCAGCCCTCAGCTTCTTGCTGTTCATCGCCTTTAGGAGAGCTTCCACGCCGTAACCCTTCTATCAGTAGGCGGACCTTCCCTATCCTCTCCAAGAGGTCAAGTGATACTATGAGTAAGATCAAGATTGCACCGGCCAGCCCAACCTCCGGGAGCCCCCACGAGTAGGAGGCCCAGAGCCCCGCTAGGATGACGGCCAAGGCAAGAGCATAGGTGGCCTCTGCGCCGACCTCGACCTCTTTGAGCCTCGCCTTTAAGCTAAGGGCCGCAGGCAAGACGAGCAAAACTTGCGCCGACAATAGGCCGACCGCGAAGGATGCGTAAGAGGTTCCGAGAACCACGAAGAAGAAGAGCATCCACACCCAGAAGAGCGGCCTCTTGCTCATGATCATTAGGTATTCATGGTCAAACATGGCCGCAGCGAGCTGGGGCTTGTAGGCGCTGCTGACGAGCATTATGAAAGCGGTGGTAAGCGTCAGCAGGAGGGCCGCTTGGGGATCGACGACCCACAGAGAGCCCCCCAAGCTGAGCATGGCTTGGGTAGCGGCCTCCGGGCTCGCGTACGCGAGACCCACCGAGGCGAGGATCAGGAGCACGGCCGCCCACTCAGCGACGCCCTCCAAGCCCCCTTCTAGGAACTTCTTGGCGAAGGCCAAAGCGATCGCGGCGCTCGCCAGCGCGTCGAGCAAGAAGGAGCTCGCGGGATCGAGCCCGAGGACGAAGCTGAGTATGGATATGAAGAAGCCGAGCACGGCGGAGGAGAGGAAGGGGCTGACCCACTCCATGCACACCACTTCGCAACCGACTATTCCGGAGAGCGAGGCCAGAGAGAACGATGCCAGCGCCACCGGTCGGGGGAGCGAGAGCAGCGCCAGCGTTACCAGTATCGCTACCTCCGCTATCATCTTCCTCCGCCCAAGGCCTCGCACGTGATCCTTAAGAACTCGTGGAAAGTGTTGACGGGTGGGTTCAGTAGGTACACCTTAACCACGGGCTTCCCCATCCTCTTAGCTTGAGCAATTAGGTACTTCGCGGCCGGAACGTCGGCGCTGGCATCCGAGACCACGAGCACGTCCGCGTCCCTCAGCGCTTCCACCGCCTTCCTAAGGGTCAAGCCCGTCACAGTTGGACCCTTTTCCATCAGCACGAAGACGGTCTCGACCCCGAAGTTGGCCACGACGTACTGCTCGCCGGGCATAGAAACAACAGCCTTCTTCTCAGCTATGCAAGACGATATCGCCTCCCGGGAGAGGCTGACCTCCTTCTCAAAGGAAGAGGTGAAGTTGAGGCAGCTCTGAGGCTCCAGCTGGCAGGCCTTCGCCGCCAGCTCGGCCATGATCTGGAAGGCGTTCGGGGCGTAGAGCCACCACCCGTGGGGATTGAGGCCGCCTCCCGGCATCTTGAGCACCGCGAAGCCCAGCTTGAGCAGCCCCTCGCCAGGGGTCCCCTCAACCAGAGGGGGCAAGGTGGTCCCCTCCCTCTTCTGGGCTATCTGCCTCTCGAAGGGCCAGTGGAGCGTGATTATGAAGATATCTGCCTCTAGGGCTTGCCTCACTTGATCCGGTCCGGGCTTCCAGAACAGCGGGCTTGCGCCGGGAGGCATGAGGTAGCTGACCTCCCCGGCTATTGGCTCTGCCAAAATTGCTAGAGACTTAACGCTGGTGACCACAGTAAGGGCCAGCGATGCGGACGCGAGGATCAGGAGCGCGCCCAGCGCCCTCACTTAGCCTCACCCTTCAAGTGGAGCAGCATCTTCAAGGCATCTTTAATTATCTGCGCGTGATCGAAGGCGAGCTCCTCCCAAGGTATTTCGGCAAGCGGGAACCACTTCGCCTCTGCGGCGTCGCTTCCGGCCTTCGGCTCTGCGCTCCCCTTAGGGACAGCTAAGAAGGCAACGCTGACGAAGTGGCCCCGTGGGTCGCGGTCCGGGTCGGAGTAGACGGAAATGAGAGTTACCAGCTCAGCGTCTATGCCGGTTTCCTCCTTGAGCTCTCTCAGCGCCGCGTCCTCCACCCTCTCGCCGCACTCCACCCTGCCGCCCGGCAGGGCCCACTTGCCCTTGAAGGGCTCCGCACCCCTCTTGATCAAAAGTACCTTCCCCTCGTGAAACACCACGGTGTCCACAGTCAAGACCGGACAACACCTCACGGCGCTGGTCCCCAGTTAGGCCTCCGGCGGGAACAATAAGGCGCTCCTCGGCAACTGGAGGGGCGCGGCATGATAGATGAGCTCGAAAGCTTGCTCGACAGGCTGGAGGAGGATCCGCTCAACGCGTTCATAACTCTGAGGAGCCGTGAGGAGGTCCTCAGAGAGGCCGAGGAGCTGTTGCGGAAGGGCTTGATCCCGAGGCCGATTACAGTTAAGGACAACATAAGTACTAAGGGAATAAGGACCACTGCAGGCTCCAAGATCTTGAAAACCTACGTGCCTCCCTTCGACGCCACAGTAGTTGAGAAGCTCAAGCGGAATGGGTACATTATCATTGGAAAGACAAACATGGACGAGTTCGGGATGGGGAGCACCGGCGAGAACAGCGCCTATGGGCCTACCAAGAACCCGCTCGACCCCTCCAAGGTCCCCGGAGGCTCCTCCTCCGGGGCCGGGGCGGCTGCCAGAGCTTACTCGCTGCCCGGTCTTGGGAGCGACACGGGCGGCTCCGTCCGCGCCCCCGCGGCCTGGTGCTCCGTGTTCGGCCTAAAGCCTACCTACGGCTCCGTCTCGCGCTACGGCTTGGTGCCCTACGCGGACTCGCTCGAGCAGATATCACCAATAGGCCCTACGGCCAAGAGCGTGGAGCGCTTGCTCGAAATCATCGCCGGCAAGGACGATAAGGACGCTACAACTGTTGGGAAGACCGAGGTGTCTGGTTGCAGTGAGAAGGGCGTGGAGGGAATGAAGGCTTTTGTGCCGGAGAACGCTTTGGACATGGTAGATAAGGACGTTAAGGCTGAGTTCGAAAGGGCATTGAAGAAGCTCGACGGAGTGGAGCTGGAGTTCTCAGACCTTGAGGAGCTGGAGCTGGCGGTGCCGGCGTACTACGTAATAGCGATGGCGGAGGCATCGAGCAACTTGGCTAGATACGACGGAATAAGGTACGGGGTCCCGCCGGAAGAGCTGCCGCCCCTCACGGAGAATTTCTACGAATACGTTGCAGAGGTGAGAGGTAAGTTCTTTGGGTGGGAGGTGAAGAGGAGAATAGTCACCGGCTCCACGGTGCTCTCCGCCGGCTACAGCGAGGAGCTGTACTTGAGGGCACTCAAGGCCAGAAGGAAGATAAGCGAGAAACTCTATAATATTGTAAAGGATAAAGTAGTCTTAATGCCGACGATGCCCACCAAGCCACCTTCCTTGGCCGGAGAGAGGAGGCCGAGGGAGCTCTTCGCCATGGACGTCCTCACGGTTGCCGCCAACCTGGCGGGCCTCCCCGCGGGCAGCGCGCCAATAGCTGAGGGGGTTGGGCTTCAAGCAGTTGCCGCCCGGTGGAGGGACTGCGACGTCCTGAGGATTATGGGCGTCTTCGAGAGGCCGGTTGAGGCGCCGTGGCTCTGAGGGGCTCGCCACTTAAAGGCTCGGTCACGCCTCCCCGAGTACAGCCCCGCTCATCGCCGCCAAGCACCGGACCGCCCTAGCGAGGGCCCTCTTGTGCCTCTTCTCCACGTGGAGTCCCAAGCTGGCTCCCAAGACGGCTCTCTTGAGATCCCTCTTGCCCACGACCTCCGGCAAATAAGCCAAGGAGCCCAAGCCCAGCAGCTCTATCAGCGCTAGGGAGGGAACGGCTTCCAGCTCGTCAAGGGCCACCTCGAGAGCTACATAGAGCTCCTCCGCGTCCTGCGGCGCTACGTCCCTTTCAGCTTCCACCTCCTTAGCTACGTCGTCCTTGAGCGCTTCGAGCCAGTAGGGCCCGTACTCCTTGACGTAGCTGAGTGCAAGGCTCAAGGTGTAGAGCGAGTTCTGGCACGCGTGGTATAGGGCCAAGCGTGAGGGCAGCTGGTTGTAGGGTTCTAAGGGGAGCTGTAAGAGCGGGCGCTTCAGCCCGAGCATGCTCTCGGAGGTTCTAGGGAGGCTTCGGCTTAACCGGCCTTTCGGTGGTATTTATTTTTTCATTCCGCATCTTATTAACAACCGCCGGAAAGCGGGTCGGGACGGAGGAGTTGCAGAGCCCATACGCCAACAAGAAAATGCTCGTATTCTCGTTCATAAGCACGCTCGTATTCGCTGCGGTCCTCTCCTTCTTCCCCGACTACTACCTGTATCTAATATTAGCGTACTTCATTATAATGCCTATAATAATGGCTAGGTATATGTCCAAGCAGATAAAGGAGATGAGGGGACCGGAGAAAGGAAAAACGCTCCACGAGGAAGACGCGCGGGAGCTGTTCGACACAGATCCTCAAGGAGGCGAAATACTGAGGGTCCAGATGAAGCAGAACATGCTCGGGATGTTGCCTTTGATAATGCTCTTGGCACTGGCCTTCACCCTGTGGCCTATAATATACCACCTGCCGGACCCGTGGATGAGGTTCATCGCAATTTTCGCTTACTTCGAGAGCTATACACTGCTGAACTTTATCATTTCTAAATATAGCATGAAAAAGATGAAAGAGGCCGTCAGACCCGTGTACCAGTACAAGGTGACCAACAAAGGGATCCACATAAAGCCGTTCGGCGGCATAAAGTTCCCGCTGAAGGACTACGAGCTGAGGCTGGTCAAAGAAAGCAGTGCAGTAGATCTCATATCGAAGAAGGAGGGACAGCCGAGCTACCGCATATACTCCAAGAGGCCCGAGGAGCTCTACAAGCTGCTCCGGAGGATAGGGGGGCTTGAAGAAGCTTAAGGTAATCTTGCTGGAAGCACCCCTAGAGCTGGCCCCTCCTTCGTGGCCCCGCGGCCCTTTGATAGACAAGAGATACCACTACCACAAGCTGGCCTCCTTCACCCGCAAGTGGAAGAGGGGAAGGCCAGACATAGTGCACGTTACGCTGCTGGTTCTCTTGGACTCCATACTTAACATGGAAGGAAAGCTAGAGGTCTACGTTCACACGGTCGACGGGAGCGTGTACTTCATAAGCCCCGAGGAAAGGTTGCCGAAGCACTACGACGCGTTCAAGGAAATTATTGCAATAATGCTTGAGAAGGGCGCCGTGCCGCCGGAGAACCCGCTCATGTGGAAGGCTTATGAAAGCCTCTCCGACTTCGTTAAGGAGCACGGAGGCTTGATACTCCTCTGGGAGAAGGGCGAGCCCAAGAGGTTTAAGGACGTTGCGGGGGAGGCCTTGAGCACCGGACTGCCGGTCGGGATAGGTGCCTTTCCCCGCGGGGACTTCGAGAGGAGCACTCTCCGCAAGGCGCTGAAGAGGTACTCCGTCGCCGGGGGCCGGCCCTTGAAGGCCTGGACGGTGGCCTACAAGCTGGTCTGCGCGGCCGAAGAGCTTTTGGGGTTGGAATAATCTGGGACGCTCCGAAGGGGAGCCGAAGGTTGGGGATGACGTACTTGTTCGTTTACGGCACACTCATGAGAGGGTGTCCGCTCCACGGGGCGCTGGAGGAGATAGGCGCTACCTTCGTGTCGCCGGCCGTGACCGCTGAAAGGCACACGCTCTACGACGTCTATTCCGGCGGCGAGCGCTACCCGGCCATGTTGCTTGGCGGCGGCGAGCACTACGTCATGGGAGAGCTCTACTTGGTCCCAGAGGAGGGTCTGGAGAGGCTGGACGTGATCGAGGGGGTTACGGAAGGCGAGTACAAAAGGGTGAAGGTAAAGGTAAAGAGGCAAGATACGGGCTCGGTCGTGGAGGCCTATGCTTACGTAATAGATCCGGACTTCCTCGAGAAGATGATCTTAGAGGGCAAGGCCGAACCTCTGGTTTCCCTCTCTGGGGACGTGGTTAGGTGGAGCTGTTAAGACCCCGGGGCGCTCGCTTTCGGTGCGGTCAGTGGAGGCTGTCTTGTGGGTGGCCTTGGGCGGGGCTCTGGGAGCGGTGGCCCGCTACTACCTCTACAAGCTCCTTCCAAAGCCCTACGGCTTCCCGCTGGCCACCTTTGCGGTCAACATGATCGCCAGCTTTTTGCTCGGTCTTATAATAGGAATCTTCGAGGCCAAGGCCAACCTGCCCGGACACTACAAGCTGGCTCTGGCCACGGGCTTCTGCGGCGCCCTCAGTACCTTTTCTACCTTCGTGGCCGACGACTACTTCTTGATAAAGGAAGCGAACTGGGAGGTCATGGCTCTGTACACGGGCTTGAGCGTCGGCTTGGGAATAGCTCTAGTGGCGGCCGGCGAGAGGGTCGCCTACGGCCTTCTCAAATGGTAGGAAATCCTGTTCTTCAAGGGCAGGCTGACCCACCTCGGCCCCTCCACCCAGACCTCGCCGGAGTACTTGATCAAGATCTTCCTCTCGCCTTCTGCACCCTCCAGCGTGCAGTACACCCTGACCTCGCTCCTGCCCACCTTTACCCTCTCCACCCTCAGGTACCCTATCTTGGGCCTCAGGTCCTTTGCGGCCTTGTTTATTGCGGAAAGCAACTTCTCTATTGTTTTTGGTGAGAACTGCAACTTACCCCTTGAGAAGTAAAGGCCTCTCCGGGAAATTAGGTGGGGGCGACGCTATGGTCCACCGAAAGAGGGTCGAGCTGGTCACCGACCTGATAGCAGAAGCCTTGGAGGGAGGCTGGGACCGCGAGAGGGTGAAGAGGGAAATTTACAAGAGGTACAGCGAGGAGGGGATCTCGCCCTTCAGGGGAATAGCCTTACCTCCGGACATTTTGGATAAAGAGATGGCCACAATATACGTCATATCGAAGTACGGGCTTGGCTTGGACGAGGATTTGGGCGAGGTTATAGAGTTCGAGCGGAAGCTGGAGAGCGCGGCCAAGGCCCTGCTGGAAAAGGGCAAGGAGGCCAGGGACGAGGTGCTCGAGCTTCTGGGACCCGTAGACAGCAACGTACTTTCCAGGATATTTAGGATAATTTTCACAGCGGTGGTGTTGGGCTTCAGACCGGAGGAGGACCTCATAAAGTTGCTACACAAGGCCTTGGAGGCCTTCCCAGAGATGGACAAGACCATAAGAAAGTACGCCCGCTTTTACATAGCTTTCAGGGTGGCCGAAGCCATAGCAAAAGGGGACGTGAAGAGCAGAGTTGAGAAGGAGGCCATGAAGCAGTCGCTGGCGCTGAGAATAAACTTGCCGAAGATAATACCAGACGATAACTATATCTACATAATCGCGCGCGAGGTTTTCAAAGTCCCGGAGGAGCGCTTGCGCAGGATACTGAAGGTTAAGGAGGGCGAAGCTTCGTGAAGGATGCTTTGAAGTGGTACGAGCAGATGCACGAGAAGTGCGGCTTCGAGGGCAGGTGGGTCGTCAAGGAAGAGGCCGAGACGGACCCTAGGTACGGCAAGGAGCCCTGGAGGAGGACCGTGGAAGAGCTGCTGGAGCTGGGAGTGGTGAACTTGGACAAACCGCCGGGACCGACGTCCCACGAAGTGGTGGCGTGGATCAAGAGGATGTTCAACCTCGAGAGGGCGGGGCACGGAGGAACCTTAGATCCTAAGGTAACCGGCGTGCTCCCCGTGGCGCTATCCGAGGCCACTAAGGTAATACACTACGTCATGCTCTCCGGCAAGGAGTACGTAATGGTCACGCAGTTCCACGAGGCTGTTAAGGAGGAGGACGTGGTTGAGAACTTGAAGTACTTGGTCGGCGAAATATACCAGAGGCCTCCGCTGAGGAGCAGCGTGAAGAGGCAACTGAGGACCAAGAAGGTGTACTACATCCACTTGATAGAGTTCTGGCCGGAGAGGAGGATGGCCCTCATGAGGATAGGCTCGGAAAGCGGAACCTACATGAGGAAGATCGCCCACGACTTGGGCCTGTTGCTGGGCACGGGGGCGCACATGAGGGAGCTGAGGAGGACGCGGAGCGGGCCGTTCCACGAGGAGTGGAACCTGGTGAGGATGCAGGATTTAAGCGAAGCCAAATACCTTTACGAGGTGCACAAAGATGATACGTTGTTGAAGAAGTACATAATGCCGTGCGAAGCGGCGGTGTGTCACATGCCTAAAATAATGGTAAAGGACGGGGCAGTCGATGCCATAGCCCACGGCGCCAACGTGGCCGCTCCGGGCGTCGCCGCGCTCACCGACAACATGAAGAAGGGCGACACGGTAGCTGTTGTGAGCTTGAAGGGGGAGCTCGTGGCTATAGCCCAAGCCTTGGTTTCGGCGGAAGAGGCACTAAAAATGGAGAAGGGCTGGGTGGCCAAGACCAGGAGGGTGATAATGAAGCCCGGGACGTATCCGGACGTCTGGAGGAAGAAGTCAGCGCAAGAAGGGAAGTAGGGCCCTCTTTAAGGCACCGAGCTTGTGCTCCGTCTCCTCCCACTCCCTTTCGGGGACTGAGTAGTACACGATCCCCGCGCCGGCTTGAGCCCTCAGCTTCCCCGCTCTGGCGAAGAAGCTCCTTATGGTTATTGCGAACTCGGCCTCGCTCCCCGTGACGAAGCCCACTGCGCCGGCGTATGGACCTCTCTTGAGCTTCTCCGTCTTTCCGATCACTTCCATGGCAGAGGGCTTGGGAGCGCCGCTGACGGTGCCGGCGGGGAAGGTGGCGCTGAGCACGTCCTCGGGCCCGAAGAGCGGGTCCAGCTCGCCTTCAACCTTGCTTACTAGGTGCTGGACGTGGCTGTACTTCTCCACGTACATGAGGTTGCTCACTCTGACCGTTCCGGGCCTCGACACCTTCCCGACGTCGTTCCTCGCCAAGTCGACGAGCATCAAGTGCTCCGCCCTTTCCTTAGGGTCGGCCCTCAGCTCCTCCTCCAGCCTCAAGTCCTCCCACTCGTCCCTCCCCCTCGGCCTGGTGCCGGCTATGGGGAAGGTCTCCACTCTGCCCTTCTCCACCCTAAAGAGGAGCTCCGGAGAGCTGCCCAGCACTTCGCCGCTACCGAATCTTAAGTGGAACATGTAGGGCGACGGGTTTATCTTCCTCAGCTCGAAGTACAATCGCCTCAAGTCGCCCTCGTATGAGTAGGTGTACGACTTCGAAAGCACGACTTGAAGTATTTCGCCCTCCTCCTCGAGCTCTTTTGCCTTCTCCACCCACTTGAGGAACTCTTCCCTCTCCACGTCCAATCTCTCGTTGTACACCTTCAGCTCTTCGGGCTCTCCGGAGCTCAGTCTGGAGGTGCCGCATAGGGAGGCGTGGCCCAGCACGTGGTCGTAGACGACGAACTTGCTCGGGACCACGAACTCGCCCCAAGGCCACCCCATGTCGTTGAGGCCCTCGTGCCTCACGTCCTCCCACGCCTCGACTGCCTCGTAGCTGACGTACCCGACGGGGCCGCCTTTGTAGAGGGTTCCCGTGTCGAGGGGCTCAGCGCTCAGCTCCCTCAGCACCTCCCTCACGTCCTCCCCTTCCTTGACCACAGCGCTCACTTCCGGCTCCCACCCAACCAGGCTGATGCGCGCTTTCGTCTCGCCGCCCACAGCGCTCTCGAGGATGAACGAGGGCCCCTCGATGGAGCTGAAGAGCTCGGCCGGCTTCGGGACCGAGGACAGAGGCACCCTCTCACAGCGCGAGGCCGACCACCTCTGCTACCCTCCTCACCTTTTCCGGGTCCTTTATGCCGGGCTCCCTTTCAACGCCGCTGCTGACGTCTATTAGGTCCGGCTTGAATGCTGATATTATTTCTTTCACGTTTTCCGGCGTAATTTTACCGGCTATCCCGCTTATGCCTTGCCTAATTCCCCAGAACAAGAACTTGCTCTCCCAGTCCTTCTTATCCCAGAGAACGTACTCCGCCCCGGAGTACTTGAAGGCGCCGGCCTCCAGCGGAGCTACGGCGACTGAAATGCCGTAGCCGCCGAGGAGCTCCCTTGCCCGCACGAAGCTCTGCGGGGTGGCCCAGTGGAGCTGGACCACGCTCACCCCGGAATTTAGGATCCTCTCCAAGTCGAGCTCCTTTCTCGCGTCGACCACGCCCACAGCCTTAACGTGCCCCGGAAGCACCGAGGCGACGTCCCTAGCCCTCTCCGGAGGTATGAGGCGCGGGGATGGCGCATCTATTATCATTCCCACGTAGCTGGCCCCCACTTCTACGGCCAGCTCGGCGTCTTCGGCCCTCGTCACGCCGCACACCTTTAGCACGGCTTCCCCAGCCGGCGTGAGGGGGCTTTGAGGGTAAAGGCAGTAGCGACCGGCTTCGGCGGCGTGTCGCTGACGGTCGAGTGCGGTGAGAGCTTTGCACTGGACGCGGGCGCGGAGCCTGGAACGGAGAAGGTCGTCCTGACGCACGCCCACCTAGATCACAGCCTGATGGCCCCGGGCAAGGAGGTGTACGCGACGTTGCCGACCTTGGCTCTGGCGAGGGAGCTGTGGATAGATGCCAAGTCTCTAAATCCCGAGCTACCGTGGACCGTCGAGGACGTCCAGCGAACCTTGAGCTCGGCCAAGAGGGCTCCCTACGGCAGGCCCTTCCGGATAGGCGACGCCTTAGTTACGTTCTACAACGCCGGCCACGTGCTGGGAAGCTCAATGATCTTGGTGGAGTGCTCCGGACGGAGACTCTTGTACACCGGCGACTTGGGCACGGCGAGCTTCTTGCTTGACCACTGGGTTAAGGAAGTTCCTAAGGCTGATATACTGATTACTGAAAGCAGCTACTTGTGCAGAGACAGGCCGTCGGCGAAGAAGGAGTGGTCCCGTCTTCACGCTTATTTAAAGCAGAAGCTAAAGGAGGGCCCGGTTCTGATAGCCGCTAACGCGGTCGGGAAGGCGCAGGAGGTTGTAAAGTTCTTGATGAACTACAGGAACAGCCTGCCGATGAAGAACGTAATCCTCGAGGGGATGGGCTGGAGGGCCTCAAAGGTGTATGATGAAATGGTCGAATACTTGAAGGAAAGCGAGGTGCTCTCTTGGCTCAACGGAAGCAGGATGAAGCTCACCGAGTTTGCTCAGAACCCCTCCAGCTTAGGCGAGAGGGTGGAGCTGACCGTTCCCGGAACGGTCGTGGTGGCGCCGTCCGGCTCTCTGAGCGGCGGGATGAGCGTTTGGTGGGCGCTGAAGGGTCTGCCGTACGTCCTCTTGGGCCACGTCTTCGAACCGGCGTCTCAGTTGCTGGCCGGCGAGGAGGTGAGCTTAGAGGATCCGCTGGGCAACGTCGGCACGGTGGGGCCGCCGGACTTGCACTTGGAGATATCTAGGCACGCGTCGAGGCAAGAGCTCCTTACCTTCATATCCAAGGTGGGGGCCGAGGAGGTGTACTTGGTCCACGGCGACGAGGAGTGCAGAAGGGCCGCGGAGGGCGGCAAGTTCAAGGCCTTGTGGGACGGCGAGGAGCTCACATTCTCTCCGGGGCCTCTATCCCGAGGAGCCACAGCCCCCTCCTGAGCACGTTCGCTATTGCCTTTACTATGGCAAGCTTCAAGTGCCTCAGCCCTTCATCTTCCTCCTTCGCGACGGGCTCTCTGTGGTAGAACTCGTTGAAGGAGTCGGCCAGCTGGTTCAAGTAGACGGCTATCCTCTCCGGCTCCAGCCCCTCCGCGGCCCTCTTGGCGACCTCCGGGAACTCCGCTATCATGATCAGCAAATGCTTGTACTTTTCCGCCTTTTCGAAGGAAGCCTTGTTCAGATCCGGCTCCCCGCCCTTCCTAAGTATGCCCTTCGCCCTGGCATGGGTGTACTGCAAGTAAGGCGCGGAGTTCCTTTCGAAGTTGAGAACGTCTTCCCACCTGAAGGTTATCGGTTTCTGCGCCGAAACCGAGACCATTGCATACTTTATCGAGCCCGCGGCAACGGCCTTAATGACCCTCTCCGGCTCCTCGGCCTCGCTCCGGCCCTCGACCAGCTCCCTCACCCTCCTCTCCGCCTCGTCCAAGAGCCAGTCCAGCGTTACCATTCTGCCCCTCCGGCCGCTCATCTTCATTCCGGGTATGCTGACCATCTCATAGGCGTAGTGTATCAAGTTCTGCGCGTACTCCTTGAAGCCCAGATACCACAGTGCCAGCCTGAGCTGGATCTGGGGAAGCCTCTGCTCGGAGGCGATGACGTTTATTACTTTATCGGCCTTGAACTCTTCAAATTTCTTCAGCGTGTATGCAATATCCCTCGTGGTGTAAAGGGTCGTGCCGTCGGAGCGCACGAGCACCAAGGGAGGTATCTCAAGCCCCTTCGGTATCCTCAGAAGCCTCCTCAGCTCGTCGCTGACTTCGTCGAACTCCATAACCAGTGCGCCTTCCTTAACCTTCAGCAGTCCCTTCCTCTTGGCCAGCTCAATTATCTTGCTCACGTCGCCGCTCCACACGAGGTCGCTCTCCCAGTCCCACTTGTCGACCTCAACGCCTACCCTCCTCATGGTTTCTCTGAAGCCTCTGAGCACGTTCTCCGTCACTGTCCGAAAGGCTTTCTTGACCTCCTCGTCCCCTTCTTCGTACCTCTTCATTAAATTAGATATTTCCTTCTCGTGGTCCGTCTCCGGCGTTATTTTGTCCTTCAGCGCCCTAACCACTTCGGGCCACTTGCCCTCTAGCTCCTTCAGAACCTCCTCCCACTCCTTCTTCGCCTCCTCGTCTCCCCTCCTCACTGCCGAGGCCAGCTCGACCAAGGTGTTGGAAACGCTGTAGACCTTTCCGTACCAGTGATCCGGCTTCTCCCCCTCGGGCGGGAGGAGCCTTCCCATCTTGAGGAGGCCATAAACCAGTATCGCTACCTGCCTTCCCATGTCGTTTATATAGAACCTCGTCTGAACTTCATGGCCGTAGTTCCTTAGTATTCGAGCCAAAGAATCTCCCAAGAACATGTTCCTCGCGTGGCCCACGTGGAGCGGGTGGATGGGGTTCGCGGAGGTGTGCTCGACCACAACGCGTCCGGAGAAGCTCCAAGAGCCGTAGCCCTCTGCAAGGGCTTCCTCCAAGATCCTCCTCGCTACGGCGTTTATGTCTATCACTATGTTAATATAACCGCCAATTACTTTAACCTCCTTGACCCCTTCTATCTTCAACCTCTCCGCTAGCCTCCCTGCCAGCTCGTGGGGCTTCAGGCCCAGCTCCTTAGCATACTTGAACAGCGATATGCCCAAGTCCCCCATCTCGGGCCTCGGGGGCTTCGCGACGAGGCGCTCGAGACCCCTCGGCTCAGCTCCGAGCTCCTCCAGTCCCCTTTCGACCTCCGCAACGAACTTCTCCTTGATTTCGCTCAGTACGTACACTTCTAGCCCCCTCCGCGCCCTCGCTTCAGAGTCTTAAGGAGTCTCACCCCCCGGCTCCCAGAAGGGGCCCGGTGAGGAGTACTCCCGGTACAGACGAGTGACGAGAAGGCATTTGTCCGAGGGGATGAGCGGGATTGCACGTCCCGGAGGGGTGACGAGCCTCCACCGGCGGCGACCGGGCTCGAACGCCGCTAAGGGTAGAGCGTGATTTAATAGATCACCTACGCCCGAGAGACGGGAGCAGGGTTGGCAGTAGAGAGCCCCCTGAAGATGATACTCAACGAGATGATGCGTGTAGAAGGGATGAAGGCAATACTCGTCGTCTCCAAAGACGGCTTCCTCATAGAGTACACTTCCCAGATGGGCAAAGAAATCGACCCCGAGAGCATCGCCGCTATGGTGGTGAGCGTGTACGGCGCTCTCCAGAGGTTCGCCGAGGAGTTCAACTTGGGTGACATGGATATGGCAACTGCCGAGTACACCCGCAACATGATGCTCCTCACCGACATAGGCGAGGCTATAGTGGTGGTGATAACGGACCGCAGCGCCCTCTTGGGCAGGATAAGGTACGAGCTGAAGAAGCAGAGGGACCGCCTCAAGGCGGCGCTCGCCGCGTAAGGTTTTTAATAAGCCCTATGGAAGCGGGGGCCCGCAATGAGCTTCGAGGAAGATGAGAGCTACTTGTTCGGGGAGAGCAGCGAGGGGGAGGGCGGAGAGGAGAGCTCCTCCAGCACCGCTAAGACCAGCGAGTCCTTCCCGGCTGAGGCACTGGAAGTGTCGGTGGAGCTCGCTGATCTGTGGAACAGCGTCTTAGAGGGGAAGATATCAATAGAGGAGTTCAAGCAGACTCTGGCGGCGCTCCAGTCCACAGTCGACGTCGGCAGAAGGAGGCGCCGCAGGAGGAAGGGATGATCTGAGGGTGCAAGCGCTGAGGCGTGATGAAAATTCCCTTTTCGGACCTCCGCAAAGCAAAAATCCTTCCGCCCCCGTGCCCTCTGGGTCAGAGTCGTGGCCAAAACCATGGCTGAGAAGATACTCGGAAGGGCCAGCGGGAAGGACGTCGCTCCCGGAGAGATAGTGGAGGCGAATGTAGATCTGGCGATGGTCCACGACCTCACGGGGCCGCACGTCGTCGAAGTCGTTGAGGAGATAGCCGGGGAGGTGAGGGTCTGGGACCCGGACAAGGTCGCTATAATCTTCGACCACCACGTCCCGGCGGACAAGATAAGGGCGGCTGAACTGCAAGCAATAATGAGGAGGGTCGCCAGAAGGTTACGCATAAGCAAGTTCCACGACGTCGGAAGGGGCGGAATATGCCACCAAGTGCTGGTCGAGGAGAGGTACGTCAGGCCCGGAATGCTTGTAGTGGGGGCGGACTCCCACACGGTTACCTCCGGGGCCGTCGGCGCCTTCGCCACCGGCATAGGGGCCAGCGACATGGCTATGGTGTGGCTCACGGGCAAGCTCTGGTTTAAGGTTCCGGAGTCCATAAAGGTCAACGTAACCGGTACGCTTCCGAAAGGCGTTTACTCGAAGGACGTAATACTGAACATAATAGGAACCGTCACGGTTGACGGCGCCACGTACAAGGCGGTTGAGTTCCACGGCGACACTATAAGGAGGATGAGCATACCGGACAGGATGACATTAACGAACATGACCGTTGAGATGGGCGGCAAGGCCGGAATGGTTCCGGCAGACGAGGTCACGGTGAGGTACTTCGAAGAGGCCGGCATACAAGTAAAGCCCTTCGGCCCGGATCCCGGGGCCCGGTACGAGGACGAGTGGAACTTTGAGGTCAGCAACTTGGAGCCCCAAGTCGCGGCGCCCTACAGCGTGGACAACGTCCACCCGGTGAGCGAGGTGGAGGGCACCCCGATAGACCAAGCCTTCATAGGTAGCTGCACCAACGGACGCTACGAGGACTTCGTTGAGGCGGCGAGGATACTGAAAGGCAGGAAGGTGGCCGACGGGGTTAGGTGCATAGCCATACCGGCATCCATAAAGCAGTACTCGAGGCTCTTGAAGGAGGGTATAATTGACATACTGACGGAGGCCGGATGCTTCGTGGCCCACAGCACTTGCGGTCCGTGTTTAGGAGGCCACTTGGGCGTCTTGGGACCCGAGGAGGTGGCTATATCCTCCAGCAACCGCAACTTCCGCGGAAGGATGGGCCACCCGACGAGCAAGGTCTACCTGGCGAGCCCGGCAACGGTAGCGGCCAGCGCGGTGGAGGGCAAGATAGCGGACCCGAGGAAGTACCTCTGAGCCCCTCGGAAAGGCTAGGGGGTCTTCACCGCTCCGGTCCGGCCTGGTGGTCCTCATCGGGCCAGCAGGGCGCGCCGCAGTTCTTCCGGGGACTTGAGCACCTCGGCCCACCTCTCGATCCTCTTTAAGTATCCTACCTCCAGCTCGTCGGCCTCAAATGGGGCCTTGGCGAAGCACTTCACGGCCCCGAAGGGACACAGCTCCGCGCACAGCCCACATCCCACGCACTTTTCCAGAAGTATTCTTCGGATCCCCTCCCCGACAACGGCCCCCGTGGGGCAAGCCCTCTGGGGAGGGCACTGGGTGCAGGCCTCGCAACCCTCTATCAAACAAGGAAGGGTCGTCTCCTTGACCCAGGGGGCGTCTGTAGGGAGGACCAGAATTTTGAGTCCAGCCTTCCTTGCCATTGCAAGAGACGTGGTAACCAAGTTGTCTGCTATTCCCAGCGCGAACTTTACCATAGTGTTGGCCGACATCGGCGCCACCGCCAGCAAGTCGTACCTCCTCCTCATTACCCTCCCGTAGACGTGGGAGAGAGGCTTCGGGTCAACCTCCAGCTCTCTGTAGTACCCTCCGGTTGCGAGCTCGAACTTCTTCAGAACGCCGTAGAGCTTGGCTATTTCATAACCGGCCTTGGTGAATATGACTGTTACCTCAGCTTTCTTCGCAAACTCCTCGAAGACCTCGGCGCTTTCCCTCATCCAGTGGCCGGCTCCCGTAACGGCCCAGAGCGCCCTCAACGCCGTAGGCCCTAGAGAGGGAGAGCTTCAGCTCCTTCAAAGGGTGCACTAGGGCTCCCTTAGTCTCGCGCGGCTGCTCTCCTTCCCGGAAGCCGCTCACGTATACCCTCTCGGAGATAAGCTCCGCCAAGAGCAGTGCCTTGTCGCCGTCGCTGAAGGCCGGCAAGCAGAGCCCCTTCGCCCTAGGGCTCTGGACCACGTAGACTACGTTCTTCCCCAACGGCATCCTCAAAGCCCGCTCAAAGTTGTTGCCGTGAAGGACCAAGAAGAGGACCTTTTCCTCCGAGGCCCTAATCACCTCGTCCTCTCTCGCGCCGTCGAGGTCGCTCAGCAGGAAGTCGTATTGGCTAAGCAAGTTCGCCGCGCCGTCGACGGCCAGCTTGGGACACTCCGTGCGCGGGCCCCCGAAGGGGCCCACGACCTCGACGCACCCAGCTCTGGGCAGCGGGGCCGAGCGGAGCGCGTAGCTCACGCTCCAAGCCCTCTTTTCTCTTTCGACGTCCAATCCTAGGTCCCTTAGCAGTTCCAGCAAGTAGGCCTCCCAACGAACGCACAACTCTTGCAAGCTCTTGCTAATAACCTCCGGGATCGCGCGTCCCCCGGTCGGGACGGAGTGGTCGGAGCGAAGAAGGCTGTCGTCAAGGACGAGCAGTTGGGAAGCGTCTATAGCAATACCTTCGGGACGAAAGTAGTGTTCACTACATTCCGCGGCTTCAAGAAGGAGGATTACGAGTACCCCACGTTCGCGGCTTCCCTCTACATGAAGCTTGAGGAGCTGATCGAGGACGTCTTGGAGGAGATGAGGTACAACAGCTCCGGGAAGAGCGTGTACGTGAAGGCCAAGAGCTTCATAAACGCCGCTTCTGTTGACCTCTTCGAGGCGTTCACGAACTACTACCTGCACAAGCTCGCGGCCGCGAACAAGAGCAACATAATTATGATAGCTATGGACAAGGTCGGCGATAAGCTCAAGAAGAGGTTTGTGGCCGTAGCAGTGAAGGACCCTAACAGCTCCAGCTTTGTGGCAGTGAACACGCTGTTCTTCGGCGAGAACGTGCATCAGAAGCAAGATCCAAAGGCGCTTTTCAAAAAGACCAAAAAGCTAGCGATGGAATTCCTCCAGAAGCACTGGAAGGAGATAGGAGTGAGGGGAGAGCCGAAGGTAGTTGCATCCGTAGTGGTGGCGGTCGCCCTAGAGTTTCCGGAAGACGAGATAAAGGTCCACGTGAGGGACGGCCACGACACAGTAAAGATAACCATCCCGTTGAAGAAGCCGTCGTGGAGCCTCGAGGACTTTCCGGAGGAGCTCGTGGAGGAGCTGAAGACTCTAGTAATCAACCCGATAAGGGAGGGCCTCTCCTTCGCCCCGAAGGGCATACTGCTGGTCGGACCTCCCGGAGTGGGCAAGACCATACTGGTGGAGGCCATCTCCGGTGGCTTGGAGAAGAGACTGCTGGAGCTCGAGCCGGGGATGTATAGGAGCATGTGGTACGGTCAGACGGAGAAAATATTGAGGGAGATATTCAGCGCCATTAAGCAGAGGAAGGACGAGGTAGTGGTGCTGATCGACGACGCGGAGTTCCTTATGGACAGAGGGCTGGCAATACATGAAGGATACATAAGCGAGATGAACATGTTCTTAAAGATGCTTCAGAACAAGGAAAGGCCGCTGGTCGTTATGACGACGAACCATCCGCAGTTGCTGGACCAAGCGCTCGTCAGGCCGGGAAGGATCGACCTGGCAATAATAGTCGGCTATCCGGACAAGAAGTTCAGGAGGAAGATAGTTGAGAGAATCTTAAAGAGGTACGATATAAGAGCCGGCGACGAGCTGATAGACAAGATAGTCAGGGTAACTAAGTGGTTTAGCAACGCAGAGATAGATTCACTGATAAGAATGGCCGCTGCCAAGGGCAAAGGGGAGATAGGCGAGGAGGAGATCCTCTGGGCCCGGAGGAGGTTCCACGTAAGCGAGACCGAGAGGGAGAGGACCCAAGAGTCTCTCAAGTGGTACGCAAACAAGCTTCAAGGAATGGTCATAAGGTACGTAAAGGATCCGGCCGAGGTGTGAGCGTTGGCCATAGTCTGGGAGCCCGTCTGGGAGGTCGTCGTGATTGAACACGAGGGCATGAGGATAAGGGTCCTCAAGGACAGGGAAACCGGCCTGCTGGCGTGTCCTATATGCATGCACGAGATGAGGTCAAAGAGGAAGAGCAAGTTCGAGGACGTGGGCAGGTTCTTCTTCGACGTCCCGTCTTTAATAAACCACTTGGCCACTCACGCCCTCTGAGGCCCCTCCCGGAGCCTCTTCCACGCCTTCACGGCGGCCTCCACGGCCCTCCTCGCGTACTCCTCCAAGCGCTCGGCGGCCTGCTCCCTGGTTGCGCCGGGACCTATGATACCCAAGGCGACCGGCTTCCCGTACTCTAAGGAAAGGTCCATTAGCTTCCTAGCCGCTTGGTCGGCAACCACCCGGTCGTGGTCCGTCTCCCCCTTGATTACTGCGCCGAGCACGGCCACCGCGTCGCAGCCGTCCTCCAAGAGCTTCTTGGCTGCCAGAGGGGTTTCGAAGGTGCCCGGTACGCGGAGAACCAGAACCTCCTCCACTCCCAGGAACTTCGCGTGGTCCACCGCCTTTTCGAGCATCAGCCTCGTTATGTCGTAGTTGAACTCGGATACCACGATGCCCAGCCTCAAGGACCCTCCCACGGCAGGTCCTCGGGGGAGTAATTATGGCGAGCTCTTCCCACGGGCATGACATAGCCCGGGTCCTCCTCCATGCCCACCACGGCCTTCACCTCCTCGTCGTAGAAGGCCGCTACCGCCACAGTGCCCAGACCTAGGGACACCGCTTGGAGGTATACGTTCTGTGAGGCGTGGCCGAACTCCATCCAGACGTAGCGGATTCCCCTCTTGCCGTACACGGACGTGGTTCTCCCGAAGTCCGCGCCCAGCACCAGAGAGGCCGGGGCCCTCAGAACCCAAGGCTGTCTCAGCGAGGCCTCGTAGAGCTTTGGCCTCAGATCTCCCCTCCTAACCATCACCAGCGCGTGAGCCTCCGGCAAGTATTTGTAGCTCCCGGGCTCCAGCCCCTCGACTTCGCCGGAGACTAGGTAGACTGCCAGCGGGTAGGTGGCCCCGGCGCTCGGAGCGGTCTTATACCTCGGAGGCTTCGTTATCCCGTACGCAGCCCAGAGCAGCTGGGCCACCTCTTCTAGGGCCAGCGGCGAGGGCAGGTAGCTCCGCTGGGACCTCCTAGCCCTCAGCGCCTCCTCCACGCTGATCCCGGAGCTGAGCCGGGGAGGGGGAAGCCGGATCAACCCGACTCCCTCGCAGCAACTGCTATGCCCAGCGAGGTCGGAACTATCGTGTAGATGAAGTTATTCTTCAGCACGTCGAAGAACTCCTTTGGAGGCGCCGGAACGAAGGCGTTGTGGAAGGCAGCAACCCCACCGGGAACGAGCTTCCGGCTCAGAAGCTCTGCAATTTTCACGTACAAGTGCTTGTCAACGTCAACAAACGCGAAGGCCACCGAACCGTCTTCGAGTCTGCTTAGGAATTCCACGGCATCTGCATTAACCGCCTCAAAGCCCCACTTATCGGCGACCTCAGAGAGCTCCCGGAAGAGCCTCTCGTCCTTTTCAACGGCTATTACCTTCCTCCCGAACTTCTTGGCTCCCTCCGCTACCCATATCGTGGAGAAGCCTATCCCGGCGCCTAGGTCCAGCACCAGCCCCTCGCGGGTGCTGGAGGCGAAGGCTATGCCCTGAAGCACGTAGGCATCCTCTAAGGGGACGTGGGGTATGCCCAGCCTGCGCGACCTTTCCATGACGTCCTCGTAGGCCTCGCCGAACATGGTCTCTCTCACGAAGCTAAGCGCTTAATCCCTATAACGCTTCTCTGCCCGGGGACGAAGTTGCAACAGAAGTTCTTCGTAACTGCGGCGTTCCCCTATGCACTTCCCTTCGACTACGACGAGCTCGTGACGCGCCTAAGAGCCTTTGTGGTCGCGGACGTGTATGCCAGGTTCAACGAGATGAAAGGTAAGGAAGTGCTCTATCCCATGGCGTTCCACTACAGCGGCACCCCAATACTCTCCTTCTTCGAAGAGCTGAAGTCCGGGTCTCCGGAGGCAGCGGAGAAGCTTCGGGAGCTGGGCTTGAGGCCCGAGGAAGTTGATTCCCCCAAGAAGCTCGGGGACCTTATGGTTGAGAAGCTAAAGGAGCTCATGGACGCTCTGAAGCTGAGGATAGATTGGGATTACTCCTTCACTACCGAAGACGCGGGCTTCAAGTCGTTCGTACGCTGGATATATTTGAAGCTGAAGGAAGAGGGCTACGTGGTCAGGGGGACGTACCCGGTCCCGTGGGACCCGGTTGAGGAGGTTCCGGTCAGCCCGCACGACACCAAAGGGTTTAAGCCGATAAAGATAGGATCGTTCTTCCTGCTCCTCTTTGAGGTAGGCCCGAACCTATACTTGCCGGCCGCCACGCGCCCAGAGACCTCGTTCGCGGTAACAAACATATGGCTGAATCCCAAATCGAACTATGTAATAATTGATGTTAAGGGAAAGAGAATGATAGTAAGCGAGAAGGCGGCCTACAAGATGAGGTTCCAGCTCGACGAGGTGGTGGAGGTAGGCAAGGTATCTCCGGAGAGCCTCTTCGGAAAGAGGGCGACCAACCCGATCACCCGGGAAAAGGTGCCGGTCCTGCCTTCAGAAATCGTCGACCCCAGCCGCGGAAGCGGCGTGGTCGCCTCGAAGCCGGCCCACGACGTCAACGACCTAAGGGAGGTGGAGAGGCTGAAGAAGAGGCCGTCGGTGCTCGAGAGCTTGGGCGTTGACCCTTCCGAGCTGGAGCCCAAGGTTGCGATAGAGCTGCCGGAGTGCGACGTGCCGGCCCGCTGCTTCAAGAACAACAGAGAGCTGGTCTTGGCGGAGAGGTCCAAAGGCAGGCTTAAAGAAGAGGCAGTGCTCAAGGCCCTCAAAGGCGACGGCTTCTTGAGAGGACTGCTGCTGGCCTCGCTCGTCGAGAGACCGCTCGCGGAGGCCTCGGAGCTGGTGAAGGAGGCCTCGTTGCGCGGCGGCGTGGCGCTGGAGCTCTACGACATACTCAACGGACCCGTGTACTCGCGCTTCGGCAACGAAGTGGTGGTGAAGGTTCTCAAGGACCAGTGGTTCTTGAACTACGACGACGAGCGCTGGAAGAGAAAGGCCGCCGAAGTGATGGCCCTCAGCGACTTCGTCCCTAAGGATGCGGCCAAGGCAGTAGCCGAAGGCATAGACAGCGCGCGGAAGAGGGCCTTCACCACAACCAGAGCTTTGGGAACCGCGCTCCCTTGGGACGAGGAGCAAGTAATAGACAGCTTGAGCGATTCGACGCTGTACTACATATTCTACCTCTTTGCAGACGAGCTGAGGGATAAGGACGTAAAGCCGGAGGAGTGGGACTACTTGATCTTGGGGCGCGGAAACATCGAAGGCTTGAAGTACTTAAGGAAGAGGTTCGTGGAGTGGATGCCTCTCGACTTGAGGGTGGTCCACGAAGACTTGCTCAGAAACCACGTGGTATACATGTTCTTCCACCACGCGGCAATATTTAAGACATCGAACGTGCCGAAGAAGATATTCTCGGTAGGTGAGGTCAAAGGAGTCCGCAAGAACCCCTGGTCTCTTGACCCAGAAGCGCTGAGGCTTTACTTGCTGACCACCTCAAAGGTGACGTCGGCGGCCAGCTTCTCCGAAGAGGAGCTTGTAGCGGCCCGGAGGAGGGTTGAGGAGCTGAAGAGGATCGCCGCAGAGGGTGCCAGAGCTCCCGGCAAGCTGGAGTCGTGGCTCCGCTCGGCGCTAGCGTTGCGGCTCCAGAGAGCCGAGTTCGCGCTGGAGAGCGGGGACGTGAGGGAGGCGGCCCTCCAAGTGGTGGGCTTCACGAGGGATCTCAAGAGGTACTTCCAGAGGCTCGAGGACAAGGGCCTCGAGCCTTCCTCGGCGCTGAGCGAAGTGATAAAGGCGTGGGCCTCGGCGCTCTACCCCTTCTTGCCCTCCGTGGCCGAGGAGCTGGGCGCGGAGAAGAGGTGGCCGGAGCTGGAGAGGGACGTCGAAGCGGAGGCCGAGGAGATGTACTTCGACCTGCTGGTAGAAGCGGCGAAGAAGGGCTCCGGCGAGGAGGTGACCTTGCTCGTGGCGCCCTCTGAGAAGACTGAGAAGCTGAAGGAAGCGGTAGCGGCGCTGGACGAGGGGGTCTGGGAGGAGCTGGAGGCGCTCCCCAAGGACGTCGTCGAGAGGGCTATGAAGCTGAGCGACGAGTGGAGGGAAAGGGTCTACTACATAAATGAGGAAAAGGTGGCGTCGGAGCTGAAGGAGGAGCTGGAAAGGAGGGTGGGCAAAAAGGTGAAGATAGTGGTAGATCCCTCGGTCCCTCCACTGAGCCCTAGGGTGGCAAAGCCTTGAAGGACGTGGCTCATAGAATGGCGAGAGCCTTCGAGAAGTACGGATTTTTCATCTTTGAGGGCGAGGAGTTGCAGACGGTTCAGAAGGTCCTAGAGGCGGCCAAGCTCAGCGAAACTCTTAGGGTCGCCCGCCTGGGCGAGGTAGAGCTCGATCTAAAGAACGTAAAGCTCAAGGCCTCATACTACATAGTAACTCTCGACTTGGAGAGCTGTTTGGAGAAGTGTAGCGACGGCGAGTGCTTGAGGAAGTGCGTCAACGAGCGGAAGGAGGCAGTCTCGAGGAGCTTGAGGGAACTTGAAGTGCCCCAGGAGGTCTCGGACCTCTCAGAGCTACTAAAGAGGCTCAGCTCCCGCGAATAGCGCGGGAACCGGGCTTTGACCGAGAGGGCGGAGTGCTGCGACCTCGTCTTTATCAAAGGGCCCAACCTCGACAAAATAATCGAAGAAACGGGCATAAACAGGCTCGTGCTCCTCGACTTATACTTCGGCGAAATATATGGTGATTATATATTTGCTGGATACGACGTCGTTGCAGAAGCGCCCAAAGCGGCGCTCTCCGACGTGGCGGGCTTCCACACCGCTGGGGTGCTCCTCTCCAAGAAGCCGGCCTTGGTGGTGTGCGGCTTCGAGCCGGAAGGATGCCTCGTAACCTTGAGCGCGTACTTGATAAGGGAGGAGGGGCTCAGCGCCCGGGAGGCGGTCGAGAAGGCCAAATCTGTCTTGAGGGAAATATACGACAAACCGCTGGCGTTGCCGGAGGCCTCGGTGAAGGCCCTCGAAGCCTACTACCGCTTGAAGGAGCTGTTCGGGAACTACTTGGACAGCTTCATGACTCTCGGATTCAACTACGACTTCGGGAACAGCCCCATACACTGGGGAGAGGGCCTAACTTGGGCCAACGCCTTAGGCTTCGATGACATAAACTTCCTGGCCTACGCTCTCCACTTCTTGGCTGAAGGGCAAGGTACCAGGGAGGAAGTTTTCAGGAGGAGGATGGAGACCGTCGGAGAGGAGCCGCTCAGGGAGATGCTCGGCGAGGAGGGTCTGGAGGCGCTCAGGGTGCTGGAGAGGTTCGCCCGCGGCGAGGCAAAGGAGCTTGAGTTCGTGGAGAGCCTGAGGCCCGGTGAGGGCTTCGTGCGCATGGCCAAGAAGGAGGGAAGCAGGGCGCTGATCAAGTGCGTTGACTGCTCCGTAGCGGAGGAGGCTAAGAAGTTGCTCCCCCTGAGCTCTATAGGGATCAAAGAGGTCGTGACCGAAAGGGTGACCCTTTGAGTCTGCTGAAGAGAATAGCTAGGGAGGTCCTCGGGGAGGACGACGTTTGGGGAAGGATAGACGTAGTGGGAGACGTGGCTCTGGTGCACAGGAAGTTCGGCTACCCCTTAGAGAAGCTTGAGCTCTTGGGCCGCGAGCTGGTCAAGAGAATGCCCGGCATTAGGGCAGTTTGGGCAATAGAGCCCGGCACCAAGCCGCCCTACCGCCTCAGGGACTTGGTGCACTTGGCCGGAGAGCGCAGGACGGAGACCGTGTACAGAGAGCACGGTTGCGAGTTCTTGGTCGACGTGAGGAAGGTGTTCGTAGTGCCGAGGCTCTCCGGGGAGCATCTAAGGATAGCGGAGCTTGTGGAGCCGTGGGAGACAGTATTCAATATGTTTGCCGGCGCCGGGCTCTTTTCAATAATAATAGCTAAGAGGAAGGGGGCGAAGGTATACTCGGTAGATATAAATCCGGACGCGTACTGGTATATGATCGAAAATATCAAGAGGAATAAAGTCGAGGATAAGGTAGTGCCTATCTTGGGCGACGCGGCGTGGGTGAGCTACTGGCTCAAGGGCTCGGCGGACCGGGTGCTGATGCCGTTGCCGGAGCTCGCCCCGGAGTACTTGGACTACGCCCTCCTCTCCTTAAGGTATCCGGGCAGACTCCACTTGTACCTCCACGTGCTGGTTAGGAGAGGCGAAAGGCCTAAGACTGCCACCTTGAGGGCCGGACTGCCGCTGGTGGAGTCGAAGTGCTCCTCCTTTGAGGTCGAGGGAGTCAGGCTGGTGCGCACCGTCGGGCCGCGCGTGGCCCAGACAGTTATAGACTTGAAGCTTAGCAAGTGCTCCCCCAGCCCGAGGCTCGGCAAGCCCCATCAGCAGCGGGAGTTCCTCTAGAGGACTTTAAACCGAATTCTGGTAATCCCTCTGCCCTTGCTCTCCCTCTTCACCAACTTGAAGCTTCCCACCTCGCCGGTGCTCTTTAGGTGCGTCCCGCCGCACGGGTCGGCGTTGATCCCCACAATTTCGATTATCCTTATCGGCCTCTTAGCCAAGTGCTCCTCCGTGAGCTCGCCTCCCTGCTTCCCGTAGCCCTCCAAGAGCTTCCGGGCCTCCTCGGGATCCTCGAAGAGCCTTATCCGGACCGGCCTGTCCTCCTCGACCCACTTCTTAATTATTTCTTCTATCTTCGCTAAGTCTTCCTTCCTAATCTTTGCCTTAAAGTCCATCCTCGACTCTTCGGGCCCCAGCCCGGAGCCAACCACAGGAACTTTCTCATCAAAGAGCTCCCTCACGGCGGCCATGAGCAGGTGGGCCAGCGTGTGGGAGCGCATCAGCTTGTACCTCCTCTCCCAGTCAACGACGCCCCTGACCAGCGTTCCCTCCGGCGGCGCCTCTCCTTCGATCTCGTGGACGACTTCATCTCCCTCGAACCTAACGAACTTAACCTTCGCCTCTCCTCCCTCCCACACGATCCTGCCGACGTCTGACGGCTGGCCGCCGGACTCCGGGTAGAAGGCTGTTCTGTCGAGGACCACTGCGCCCGGGAGGGATTTGACTACCTTGGCCTCGAACTCTTTTACATAGGGGTCCTTGTAGTATATGAGCTCCGTCAAGGCTCCCTCCGCCCCTCAATAAGCCGCTCCCCTAAGGTTCTTCGGGGAGCGCTTGAAGTTCGCCGAAATTGCTGATACCTTGGAAAAGCTGGAAAGGACGAGCTCGAGGATACAGATAGTTGCAATACTGACAAACCTCTTCAAGAAAGTAATTGAAGAGAATAAGGACCTAATAGATAAGGTCGTTTATTTCATCCAAGGAAAGCTGTGGCCCGACTGGTACGGCTACCCAGAGATAGGAATAGGGGAAAAAGGAATAATCAAGGCTATCTCCCTGGCGGCGGGAGTGAGGGAGAGGGAGGTAGAGGAGCTCTACAAGGAGCTGGGCGACTTGGGGCTCGTAGCGGAGCGGTTGCTCGCTAAGAGGCCCTCAGGAGGATTGATGGCCTTCGTCCAGCAGAAGAGAGATCTTACTTTCGAGAAGGTCTATGATACCCTAAAGAGGATAGCTTTCATGCAAGGTGAGGGTAGCAGGGACCTAAAGATAAAGACGCTGGCGGGCCTCCTCAAGGAGGCCAAGCCCAAGGAGGCGAAGTACATAGTCCGCTTCGTTCAAGGAAAGCTGAGGCTGGGCGTGGGCGACGCGAGCATAATAGAAGCTCTGGCCCACGTGGCCGGCACCACCAAGGACGTAGTGGAGAGGGCCTACAACTTAAGGGCCGATTTAGGTGCGATAGCCAAGATAGCTGTAACCGAGGGACCGGAGGCGCTGAAGGAGGTCAAGCCGAAGCCCGGCATACCGGTCCGCCCCATGCTGGCCGAAAGGTTGCACGACCCCTATGAGATACTGAAGAAGCTGGGCGGGAAGGGGCTGGCCGAGTACAAGTACGACGGCGAGAGGGCCCAGATCCACCTGCTCCCCGACGGGAAGGTAATAATCTACTCCCGGAGGCTTGAGAACATAACCCACTCCTACCCGGACGTGGTTAAGTATACCAAGGCCTCGCTCAAGGCTAAGGAAGCCATAGTGGAGGGCGAGATAGTTGCCGTAGACCCGGACACCGGAGAGCTCAGGCCTTTCCAAGAGCTCATGCACCGGAGGAGGAAGCACGACGTCTTGCTCGCAATGAAAGAGGTGCCGGTCCACGTCAAGCTCTTCGATATAATCTACGTTGACGGTGAGGACATGACGACCAAGCCTCTCCCTATTAGAAGGAAGAGGCTGGAGGAGGCGGTACAGCAGAGGGAGGAGTTCGGCTTGGCGACCGGCAAGATAGTGGAGAGCCCGGAGGAGCTGGAGGCCTTCTTCCGCCAAGCCATAGCCGACGGGTGCGAGGGCTTGGTGGTGAAGGCGGTCCACGACAAGAGCGTCTACCAAGCGGGGGCTAGGGGATGGCTGTGGATAAAGTACAAGAGGGACTACAAGAGCGAGATGGTGGAGCCTGTCGACTTAGTCGTCGTGGGAGCGTTCTACGGGAAGGGCAAGAGGGGCGGAACCTTCGGAGCCCTCCTCATGGCCGGCTACGACGAGAAGAGAGACGCCTTCGCCACCGTGTGCAAGGTTGGTACAGGCTTCACGGACGAGGAGCTGGCGAAGCTCCCAGAGCTCCTCAAGCCGTACATAAGCGAGGGCAAGCCGCCTAGGGTTATCAGCAACATAAAGCCCGACGTGTGGGTCAGGCCGGCGCTGGTCGCCGAGATAATAGGCGCGGAGATAACGCTCAGCCCAATCCACACTTGCGCCAAGGACGCCGTGGAGCCGGGGAGCGGCTTGGCAATAAGGTTCCCGAGGTTCGTCCGCTGGAGGCCCGACAAGGGTCCGGAGGACGCCACCATGTGCCGGGAGATAGTAGAAATGTACAAGGCCCAGCTACATCGGATAGAGGAGGCTTAAGTAACGACCTCCTGCAGCCTGCCCATTTCGCTCGCCAGCCTAATTTCCATGGCAACCCTCCTCCCCAAGCTCACGGTCTCGCCGAAGTACAGCTTGGAGTACTGGCTCCCCAGCCCCATGTAGACGTTGTTCCCCCCGCCCATCCTCGGAGCCACGTCGAACACCACGAACTCCAGCTCCGGCGTCACTACGGCTTGCAGCGTGAAGGGGCCCAGCGCGCCGGGAGGCTCAAGCCTCTTTGTGGCCTCGAAGAACCTCTCGCCCATGTCGAACACCTTGGTAAGCAAGCTCTCCCTCAAGGTGGTCGGTATGTGGCCCACCTCTATCATCCTAGGGTTGCCCCTTAGGCGTAGCTGCTCCCTCGCAGGCAGCCTCAGCCAGCCGTCCAAGTCGCTCTGTATCCTTCTGTCCACGGAATGGAGCTCCACATCTTTCATTATTACTGAATAGAAGTAGTTGACGTTGAAGTGCGCGCCGAGCACCAGCTCCTCTATTACTGCCTCCTTGAGGCCCTCCTCATCTATTATTCCTTCCCTAAGCAGCTCCTCCACCCTTTCGTAGTACTCGTCCTTGTCCATTGCTATAAAGAAGCCCCTTTCAACCCTCCTCTTGGCCTCCGGGAGCTTAACTATGACCGGCCTGTCTATCTCCTCTGGGCTCTTGAAGGTCTTCGGCCTCCTTATGCCGGCTTCGTCGAGCAGTTTGTAGTAGTTCTTTTCCCCCACCCTCTCCTCCCAGCGGAGGATGTACCTGTTTCCGAAGATAGGAACCTTGAAGTCGTACTCTATGGCGTCGTAGCCCACGTACACGGCGAAGCTCCTGTTTGGCACGAATATGGCTTGCTCCTCTCTCAACCTCTCTTGGATTTCCTCCTTCAAGACGTCTTTGTATTTGTCCAGCAGTATGCACTCGTCCACAACTCTCTTGAACTTCAAATACGGCTTTTCTCTCCCTTTCTGGCACACCGCTATGGTTTTGAAGCCCTCATCCTTAGCCCCGTCGAATAGATCCAAGGCTGAGTGGCTGGCAATAGCGGCTATGGAGGGCTTTCCTTTATAAAACCTTACGAGCTCCCTCATCTCTTCAACGACGCTCACGGCTTACCCCCCGAAGCGGCGGGAGCGAGTGGGATAAGACCCCTTGAAAACCCCGCCCGTCTGTGCGCTCCGGGACTCCCGCCGTGGAGGCTAGGCTCTTGAGGTTCTACCCTCCTCGAGGGCTGAAGATAGTGAAGGCCTACATGCAGTACGTCTGGGACGAGGCGTGGAACAAGTACTTAGACTACTACAACGGCTACGGCGTTGGCTTCCTCGGACACCGCAACCCGAAGGTCGTCGCGAAGCTAGTGGAGCAGCTCGGAACCCTCGTGATAAACTCCCCTTCCTTCGACGACCCGGCTAAAGAGGAGGTGCTGAGGAAGCTCCCCCTAGTGCTCCCCCAGAAGTTGCTGAACGTCTACTTCCAGAACTCCGGCACCGAGGCGGTCGAGCTGGCTCTGAAGCTTGCACTGAACTACACTAAAAGGTCAAAGGTTGTAGCCTTCAAAAAGGCATTCCACGGAAGGACCCTAGGTAGCTTGAGCCTCACGTGGGGCTCTGAGTACCGCAAGCCGGCGGACCAAGCGCTGTACAAGGGAGTTGTGTTTGCCAGCTTCAACGACGTCGAAGAGGTAGAGAAGGTAATAGACGAGGAGACGGCAGCGGTGTTCGTGGAGCCCGTCCAAGGGGAGGGGGGAATAAACCCGGCAGATCCGGAGTTCCTCAACGCCTTAGCTAAGAGGGCCAGAGAGGTCGGGGCCGTTCTGGTATACGACGAAATACAAGCGGGCTTCGGGCGGACCGGCCACGTCTGGGCCTACCAAGGCCTCGGGGCGCCGGATCCGGACGTGCTTCTCAGCGCCAAGGCGATAGGCAACGGCTACCCCGTCTCCCTAGTGGCAGTCAGCGACGAGCTGGCGGAGAGCGTGGTGCCGGGCATGCACGGCTCCACGTACGGCGCCAACCCTATGGCGCTGGCCGCAGTGAGCGCGGCCGTGGAGGTGTTGCTGGAGGACGACGTGCCTAGACAAGCGAGGGAGAAGGGGAAGTTCTTCCAGGATCTCTTCGAAGAGAAGCTGAAGGACGTGAGAATAGTGAGGGATTACAGAGCTGTGGGACTGATGATAGGCGTTGAGCTGAGGGTCAAGCCGGGCAAGTACATAGAGGCCTTGCAGAAGGAGAAGGTGCTGGCGCTCAAGGCCGGAGCTACGGTAATACGCTTCCTTCCGCCCTACGTTACGACCGAAGAGGACGTGAGGTTTGCCGTCGACACGCTCAAGAAGGTGCTCACCTCTTGAGGGCGAGGGTGGTCCTCCCCTACCCTTTGGTCTTGGCGGAAGAGGGCGGGCGCAAGCTTGTTCTCTTCCTAGAGAAACCATTCAAGGTCTTCACTGCTGAGGATCCTTGGGCCTTGGTGCACCTCAGAGGGGCCAGCCTCTTCGCCGGAAGGAAGCTGGTGAGGCAGATAGTGTTTCAAGAGGAGCTCACCTTGGCGGTGACGTCCTTTGACCCGAAGCCGGCCGCCGCGGACCCGGAAGCAGTAATGCGCCAGCTCTTCGGCGGCGAGGGTCCTTGCGAGAGCTTCGAGGCTTGGGGGGTTAGGGGCCTGAGGTGCGGGGAGGTTCTGCTGTTCCGCGGGAGGGTCGAGCTTCCGCCCCTAGGCTTCGGCGTGGTCAGGAGTCGGGTAGACGTGCTGGGCCCCCGCTTCACCCTAGAGGCTTGATTTGTACTTCTGGAAGGCCTCCTCGACGTCGCCGCCGTAGAGCTCTGCTAGGAAGCTCAGCGCCCTGTAGACTGCGTCCTCCCCGTACCAGCCCATGGTGCCTATCCTTATGCTCTTCTCCTTCAGCTTCCACGCTCCGCCGCCCACGTCTATTCCCCACTTCTCCCTCGCTAAGGCCTTCGCTTGAGCCGGCGTCACCCCTTCGGGGAGCAACGGAACCACTATGGTGTTGGACCTCCACCCCTCCTTCGGGTATACCGAGCCGCCGGCGCTCTCCACGAGGAAGTTCATTGCGTCGGCGAACGCCTTATGCCTCCTGATCCAGTTAGCCAGTCCGTAGTTTAAAATTATCTCCAAAGACCTGTCAAGCGCGAAGAGAACGCTGACGGCCGGGGTGGCCGGCGTTTCGAACTTTTCTTCGTAGAACTTCTTGTAGCTCTCGAGATCCCAGTAGACGCTCCTCTTGGGGAGAGCCTTCATTTTCTCTTCCGCTCTCTCCCTCCAAGCCACGAAGGAGATTCCCGGAGGAGCCATTAGAGCCTTCTGCGTCGCCGAAGCTACGGCGTCCAAGTCCATGGCTTCCATGTCCATGTCGTGGCCTCCCAAGTAGCTGACCGCATCCACCAAGATCAAAGCGTCCCGCTCGTGAGCTACCTTTGCCAGCTCCGGAAGGTCTTGGACCACGCCCGTGCTCGTCTCGTTCGCTACCACGCCCAAGACCTTGGCGCCGCTCCTCTTGAGCGCCTCATCGACGTCCTCTGGAGAGGCCCCCTCCCCCTCTGGGGGCTCTAGGAGCTCCACCTCGGCGCCTATCGCAGACGCAGTCTTGGCCATTCTGTCGCTGAAGGTTCCGGTCTGTATTATCAATATCTTTTCCTTAGGAGCTACGAAGTTCACGAGCATCGCCTCTACGGCTCCAGTCCCGGAGGCGGTCAGCACCGCGACGTCCTCAGACCCGAAGACCTTCTGGAGCTTGGCCACCACGCGCTTGAACAGCTCTCTGAACTCGGGGCCGCGGTGGTTTATCATCGGTAGGGCTTGGGCCAGCTCTGCCTCTGGGTGCAGGCTTACGGGGCCGGGGAGGAGGAGCTGGAGCCTCTTCACATCCGCTTCCCATTTCCGTGATAAGGGGCAGTAAAAACTCCCTCCGGAGGAGTGGCTTGCTCGCCTTGATCACCGACTACGGCTACAAAGACGTCTACGCTGGAATTTTGAGGGTTGTGGCCAAGGAAAAGTGCCCAAGGACAGAAGTGGTTGACATAACGCACGGCGTAGCTCCCTTCGACGTCCTCGAGGGAGCGGTCGCGGTGCTGGTAACGCTCCCCCATCTGCCCGAGGGCTCTACTCTCGTAGCCGTGGTCGACCCCGGAGTCGGGAGCGCGAGGGAAGCAGTGGCGGCCGAGGTCGGGAGCTGGCGTGTCGTGGCCCCCAACAACGGCCTTTTGTGGCTGGCCGCAGAGGAGTACGGGCTCGGGAGGGCGGTGAGGATTGAGAAGAGGCTGAGCGAGTACAGCTCCCACACCTTTCACGGCAGAGACCTCTTCGTTCCCGCCGGCGCGTACTTGGAGTGCGGTGGCCAGCTGGAGGAGCTGGGCCCCGAAACGGGCTTGGTGCCCTTAAGCATCAAGCTCAAGAGGGAGGTAGGTCCCAGCTACGTCAGAGCCACGGCGGTGTACATAGATCGCTTTGGAAATGTCATGACGTGGTCGAAGGAAGCTCCGTTCGAGCCCGGGCAGAGGGTAAGGGTTAACGGGCTCCCGGCCATGTTCGTAAGGACGTTCTCTGAAGTGAGGCCCGGAGAGCTTGCGGTGTACTTCAACAGCTTCGGCTACCTGGAGGTTGCCGTGTACATGGGGAGCGCCGCCGAGAGGCTCGGCCTGAAGCCCGGAGACGAGGTGGTGGTGGAGGCATGAGGGCCCTCTTCCCGGGGCGCTTCCAGCCCTTCCACAAGGGCCACATGAAGGTTGTTGAGTGGGCCCTCGAGAGGGCCGAAGAGCTGATAGTAGTGGTGGGGAGCGCCCAAGAGAGCCACACCCTCCAGAACCCTATGACTGCCGGAGAGCGGGTGCTTGCCATAAGGAGGGCGCTGGAGCTTGAGGGAGTCGAGCTTCGGAGGGTCTACATAATCCCGGTGCCGGACATCCTCATGAACAGCGCGTGGGTGGCCCACGTCAAGACCTACGTGCCGCCGTTCGAGGCCGTCGTGGCCAGAAACCCGTTGGTGAGGTTGCTGTTTGAAGAGGCCGGCTACCGGGTGCTGGAGCCCCCTCCGTTCGAGAGGGAGAAGTATGTGGCAACCAACATAAGGGCCCTCATGATGACCGGCGGCAACTGGGAGGAGTACGTGCCGGAGGGGGTAGCTGAAGTTATAAAGGAGCTGGGAATAATAGAAAGGATGAGGAGGCTCATGCAAAAGGATTAATCGATATAGCCCATTGCCCTCAGGTAGCCCTCCTCGCTTCCGTACTTTGCCTTGTACTCCTTCACTATGTCGTAGCCGAAGAGCTCCTTGTACTTCTTCCTCCCCTCCTCTGTCATTTTGAAGGGCGTCCACGGCGGTTCGAAAGTCAAGTCTATATCGACATCCTTTACTCCGGGTATCTCTTTTATCATGTTCGTTATCTGCCAGAGTATCTGGCCCGAGACCGGGCAGCCCGGCGAGGTCATGGTCATCCTTATTTTGACGATTCCGTCGTCTGTAACGTCCAAGTCGTAGACCAAGCCCAGATCCCACACGCTTATGGGGATCTCCGGGTCGCTTACTTTTTTCAACACCTCCTCGATTACTCTCTTCTTTATTTCTTCTTTATCAATCTTCTCGACTTTTTCTTTCCTCGCCTTTTTCGGCACGGCTTTGCCCAGTAAACGCGCTCCTTGAAGTTTTAATGTCGCGCAGTTTCGCTGTGGTCCGACCCCTAAATGCGGGGGTTTGGTAGAGTGGGGACGCGAAGTGGGGTTTAACGAAGTAATAAGCATGATACAAGACTGGACGCTGAAGATAACGATACTGGCTTGGGCCGTGGTAGGCCTCTCGTGGGTCATAGGCTGGGCCTTGAGAGGTGCGCCCATACCCATAGCCCGGTTCAAGAGGATAGGCCACGGAATTGTGGAGGACGCCGTGGTAGCGGCCCTCTGGCTGGCTCTGGGGAGCACGGTCTTCTACCTCATATCGTTCCTTGCGGAGTCCTTCTTACCCCCCGCCACGATCAACGTCACGGTGCCCGTGAGGGTGCGATGAGGCCAACTATGGCGGAACCGAGTCGATGAGGAATTAGCCGGGCACCGAGCTTCTTAACTCTCCGGGTGCCCACACAGCGGTGTCCCTTGAAGCTGCTGAAGCTTGCCCGCCAGCTGGGAGCGGAGGAGATAGCCAAGAGGCTCTTCGTGACCAACGGCGTGGACTCTCTGCTCTCCACCATAGGGGTGGTGACCGGCACGTACGTGGCCAGCCACCACAGCGACCCGAGGGTCTACTTAGGGGCCTCCCTCGGGGGAGCCCTCTCGCTGGGCCTCCTCAGCGGCTTCTTGGGGGTTTACCTAACTGAGAGGAGCGAGCGGAAGGAGGAGCTGGAGGAGATGGAGAAGAAGATACTGGGAGACCTGAGCAAGTCCTTGTACGCCAGGGCTACCGACTACTTGGCCCTCTACGTGGCGCTGTGGAGCGTGCTGGGCAGCTTGGGCCTTCCATTGATCGCCCTGACGCCCTTCTTCCTCTCCTACGTGCTCAGCATAAGTAGCTCCGAGGCAGTATACGCGTCGATACTGATAGCCTACGCAGAGCTTCTGGCGCTGGGCTTCTACTCCGGCAAGTCGCTCCGGACGGCCCTTTCCTACTTGGCCTTGGGCCTCGCCGCCACGCTGATTGCCTATACCTTGGGCGACCTCCTCATATAAACCTCTTCCTACCTATTTCCCAACGTGATAGGTTTGGTCGACAAGATAAAGGACCTCCGTGAGAAGAGGAGCGTTACTGTGAAGGGGAGGGTGCTGGAGGTAAGTGAGAAGAGGACCGTGCAGACCAAGTACGGTCCGGCGGAGCTGAGCGAGGCCGTAATAGGTGACGAGACTGGAAGGGTGAAGGTAACCCTCTGGAGGGAGAAGGCCGGCACCCTGAAGGAGGGAGAGGTCGTGGAGATACGCGACGGCTGGACGACCTCCTACAGAGGGGAAGTTCAAATCAACGTAAACAAGAGAACTGAAATAATAAAGCTGGACGATTCAGAAGCCCCTCCTCCAGAGGAGATTCCGGAAGACAGGCCCAAAAGCGGCGAGAGGAGGGGCAGGAGGAGCGGGGGTAGGTTCGGTCATTAATTAAAAAGATGTTTTTTATTAAAGGAAAGCATGCTTTACCCTGCCGCCGCCTTGGCGGTGTCCCAGAGCTGTAGCAGTAGCTCCATGTGGCCTATGTTCTTGGTGAGCTGGTACCAGCCGCGCTTGAAGGTGGTCCAGTCTTGTCCCATCATTGCAGTGCCGTACCTTATGCTGTTCGCGTAGAACAGCCAAGTCTCTATCCACAGCCTCTCGAAGTACTCGTCGAACAGCGTCTTCGGGTCCTGCAGATCTACGCTGGCGAGGCCGCTCTGCCAGGCCTTCAGCAGTAGCACAGTGGCCTTGAGGGTTGCCACGTTAGTCTCTTGTATCTGGCTGTCCAGCAGAGCGAACTGGTTCTCGACGTACTGCTTGTTGTGGCACGCCATACAGATCTTCATCATCTGCTCCTTCCTCCTCTGCTGCTCCTCGGGGCTGATCAGGCCGGGGCTGCCGTCCGGCAGGGTGGCGTAGACGAACTGGCCGGTCTTGATGTCGGGCGCCAGGCTGATCGGCAGCGGCAGCTTCACGCCTACGAGTGCCTTAGCTATGGTGAGTCCCTTCTCCTTCGCCAAGAACTCTGCGGTGCTGGCCGGCATCACCTCCACGCTCAGCTCGAAGTGCTTGCCGGTCACCGGGGTCGGGTGGGCGTAGATGAGGCCGAATAGCCTCACCCACAGCCTGGTGTCAACGTTGTGAGTCCTCTTGGCTATTACCTCGCCGGTCACCGGGTTCACCAGCTGGCTCATGTGGCACGTAGCACAAGTGGGCGCGGTGAAGTCTGCGCCGGGCTTCCATACCGGCGCCTTCATATTGTAGTGCTTATGCATGACCATCCATATGTTGCCGTGCTTGCTCTCCTTCCATACGTCGAATGCCGGAACGTCGGGGTCGAGGTGGCACTGGCCACAAGTGTAGGGGCTCCTAGCTATCTCTATGCTGAAGCTGTGTCTGGGATGGCACGCCGTACAAGCGCCCCTGCTGCCGTCGGGGTTAACCCTTCCTACGCCGTGGTTGGGGTAGCCCTCGTACTTGACGAGCGTGACCGGCATGCCGTTGACTATGGTGTCAACAGTATCTTGCACCTTGACTACAGTACCGTGGCACATCAGACAGCTGGCGGCTTGGCTGGTCCTCTCGCCGCCGTAGGTCTGGCCCATACAGCCGAAGGTGGTGCTAGCATCTACTAGTCCCTTGTACAGCGGGTTGCGCATTAGGTTGTCGTATGCCCAAGCCTTGCTGCTCTCGCTGTACTCTTGTACCTCAACCTTGTGGCAGACGGCACAGTCGTTGGGGGTGACTATGGGGTGTATCTGGAAGCCGAAGTGGCTGATGGTGTCGGGGTGCTTGTCGGGGTTGAGGGCGTGGCACTCATAGCAGCCCACTACGACGTTCCTGAGGTTGGAGGGTATCTCGTTGAGCGGGGTGCTTATCTGCCTAGCCAATGGCGGCTTCTGCCACGCTTGGGCCGGCGTTATGTGGGCCATCCTGCTCTTCAGCCAGTCGGCCACTATGCCGGGCGTCACGCTGATGTGACAGCTCAGGCACGTCTTGGTCTGCGGGCTGACGTTGGTGAGCTTGGCAACGGCCTCCTGGAGGTTGATGGTGTTGGCCATTTGAGGTTGCATGCCCATGGCGCCGTGTGCGCCCTGTCCGCCGGCCATAGGCATGGCGAGGAGCGCGGCGGCGAATAGGAGTGCGACGACTGCGCTCCTCATGGTCACTCTCCTCGGGGAGGAGTGATGTAGAGCCCGTTAAAAATTTCTGCCTTTAGAGGACTGTGTCGTTCCATGACAGTTTGCGAAACGTTGTTGAACCCTTCAAAGAAAGCTATAAAATCCTTAACCAAGTTACGTGGACGCACCTGCCACATGGACAGATGCGAACTTCGGAGGGGGCGAACGACGGTGCCTCCCTCACAGTAGCGTATCCCTCTCCGTCGACCACGGGAGTCCCTGCCCCGAGGACCTTACCTACGTAGGTTATTTCCATCCTGTCGACAGCATTCGACTTCACCAAGCTCCAAGTGGTCTTTCCCCCTCCCTCGACCAAAATCCTCCTAATTCCTCTCGAGGCAAGCTCTTCGATCGCTTTGTGCCAGTTCACTGACGGACCGTCGCCGGCCGCGATCAGCTCAACCCCCCTGGAGCTCAAGTACTTAGCCTTCCATCCTTCCTTCCTTATGCCGTAGTGGGTCGTAATGACCAAGCTCAGCCAAGGCATCTCTCTAAACAGCCGGAGGTCGTGGGGGACCCTAAGCCTGCCGTCAACCACTCCCCGGAGCGGCTGCCTCTCGCAGGGGACCCTCTTAACGAACAGCCCCGGGTCGTCAACCACCGCGGTCCCAGCCCCGACCAGAACCGCGTCCGACCGGCACCTCCACTCGTGGAGCAAGGCTAAGTCGTACTCGCATGAAAGCTTCGAGTCGCCCTCCCGCGTAGCTATTCTGCCGTCGAGGCTTGCTGAAGAAAAGACCACTACTTCCATACAATACCCCTTCCGCGCAGTAGTGACCGGAGACGCGCCTTGATATTGCTGGGAGGAATTAACGGCACCGGAAAGACCAGCACGTGCAAGGCAATAGAGAAGCTCTACGGCCTCAAGTGCTCCACAGTGGAGCCCGCGTGCTACGAAGGTCAAGACATGCTTTTGTTCGAGGTGTACGCCTACGGGATGACCATGTTTAGGGCCAGAGGCGATGTGGTCGACGAATCCCCGCTCACGCACCACCTCTACGTCCGTGCGATACCGAGCTTCACCCTCCACGAGGAGGAGCCGGAAGAGTACGTCAAGGTGGCCGAGGGCATGCTGAGCTCCGCCAGGAAGCTGAAGGCTGAAGGCCACAGGCTGGTGTGGCTTACTGCTGACCCGGTCACGATTCTCGAGAGGCTGAAGGTAAAGAAGGACTGCGGCAGGAGGCCCTTCGTGGAGCAGTCCCACTTCCTCTTAGGAACGCTGAAGTCCTTGGAGATGAATGAAGTTGAGAGGTGGCGCTCGGAGGGACTGCTCGACTTGGTCATAGATACGACGGAAAAGAAGCCCGAGGACGTGGCGAGAGAGGTGGTAGAGGGCCTTGGCGAAGGTTAGGGTGGAGGCCGAGGTGAGGCCCACCGAGGACCCGAAGAAGGTTCTGCTGGCTCTTAAGAAGCTGTTTGATATGGAGTTCAAGTACGTAGACCGCGGGAGCGGATGGGGGAGCTGGGTCGGCGAGGGAGGCCTGGAAGCGCTGGCGCCGCTGAGGTCCGCCATAAGGGCCAAGGGAGTCGACGACACGTTCTACTACTACCTCAAGAGGCTGGCAAAGGGGTCAAAGAACCTTTTGGTGTTCAAGCTGAACAAGCAAGCCGCCTTCGTGGGCGTACCCTCATTCGCCGAAGAGGACATAGAGTCCCCCATGGGGGCGGTAACGGTAGAGATTGAGGCTGAGGACGTGAGGGACGTGATAGCCTGGCTGGCGGGGAGGAGCTTTGAGGGACGTCATAAAGATAAGCGTTTGCGGAAAGAAGATTAGGGAGTACAACCCCCTTCACAAGCACAACCCGAGGCGCGCCCCTTCCGTAGCGCTGCTGTATCCGGCCCCCTACTCCGTGGCTTCTCAAAGCTTGGGCTACCAGCTCTTGTACGCGTACTTCATAGCACACGGCATCCGCGTCGAGCGGTTTACCTACGATTCTTGCGGCCTCAGCTTGGAGAGATCGACGCCGCTGAAGAAGTTCGACGTAATCGTTGCCTCTTCATCGTTCGAGCTGGACTATCCCTACTTGGCGGACTACGTTAGGAAGCACGGCCGCGAGGGCCAGAGGCTCGTGGTGGGAGGGATAGCGCCCACGGCCAACCCGGTTCCGCTGCTCGACTTGGCAGATCACGTAGTCTTGGGGGACGCCGAACCGGTCGTGGGAAAGCTGGCCGAAGCTGTGTCCTCCGGCGACTGGGAGGGCTTCGCCTCATCCGAGCACGTGGTCAGCCCCGGCGATTTGAGCGGGAAGAAGGCCGTTGCTGATCTGAGGAGGTCTCCAGCGCTGGCCAAGCAGTTCGTGCCGCTGGACGTCGAGCCCCCCTGGGGCAGGGGGTTTCTGGTGGAGGTGACGAGAGGGTGTCCTTGGAAGTGCCGCTTCTGCTTGGAGGGCTGGGTGGGCAAGCCCTTCCGGCAGAGGAGCTTGAGCCAAGTGAGGGATCTCTTGAACTCGATTGAAGGACCTTATGAAAAAATAATAACCATATCACTCAGTTTGGGCGACTACGAGCACGCGGAGGAATATTTGCACCTCTTGGCCTCATCGAGGCTGACTGGCTCAGTTCCGAGCATGAGGCTTGAAAGGCTCACGAGGAGTATGCTAATAAAGATAAAGAAGATCGGCCAAAAGACTCTGACCGTGGCGCCGGAGACTTTGGTCCCGGAGAAGGCGGAGGTGCTCGGTAAGGGATACGACGCGCAGTTCTTCTTGAAGAAAATAAGCGAGATAAAGGAAGTAGGCCTCAAGGTCAAGGCATACATGATGGTGCTTCCGGGCGAGCCCGAGCGGGCAACTAAGGAAGACGTCGAGCGCTTGGCCGAGGCGGGCCCGCACCACGTTTCGGTCAACCCGCTTGTGCCGAAGCCGTGGACGCCCCTACAGGGGGCCCCCTTGCCGACCGAGAGGGAGGAGAGGCTCGCTCTCCTCTTTAAGGAGAGGTTCAGGTACGCGGACGTGTACCCGGTCCGCTGGGCGAGGCTTCAGGCGGCTATAGGGCTGGCGAGGCGGCCTCTGGCGAGGGAGCTCGAGCCCCGGGAGCGCCCCGAGGATGCTCTGAGGAAGCTCAACGAGAAGGGCTTGATATCGCTGAGGGAGCTGGGGCGCTGGAGGCTGGAGTGGGACGAACCTTGGCTGGAGCTGGGGGTGGGGGATCTGGGGGGAGTAAAAAGGGCCGCCGAGGAGAGCTACGAAGCTTGGAAAAGGCTGGTCAGTTCGTGAATATCGGGGAGCTTTCGTCCACCTTAGTGCCCTTCTTCAGCATCTCCCTCAAGTCCTTCTCCGGGTCGCTGATGAGCCTCAGGTCGAACTCCTTCACGAGCCTCTCGAGCACGGGCGGGGTGAAGAACCTGGGCGGCACGGGGCCTATGTAGATTCCCTTTATTCCTAGGTACAGCAGGCTGTAGAGTATTGCTACCGCCTTCTGCTCCATCCAGCTCAGCACTATGCTCACCGGCAGTTCGTTCAAGTCCTTACCGAGCCTCTTGGCCAGCTCAGCCGCCAGCACTATTATGGAATATACGTTGTTGCACTGCCCGAAGTCCATAAACCTCGGGATGCCCTCTATGTCCCCGTAGTCCCTCCTGTTGTAGTGGAACTTCGCGCACGCGGCGCTGAGTATTATAGAGTCCTTGGGTATGAGCTGGGTAAGCTTCGAGTAGTAGCTCATCTTGGGGTTGGGGAGGTCGCACCCTCCGACCACGAAGATGTGCCTTATCTTGCCCTCGTTGATTAGGTCTATCACTTTGTCGAGGAGGGGGAGCACGTTGGTGTGGTGGAAGCCGGTAACTATGTAGCCGTCCTCCTTCTTCTGCATCTTCGGCGTCTCGAGAGCCCTCTTTATCGCCGGGGTGAAGTCGTTCTCCAAGTGAGGAACTCCCTCGAGTCCGGCTATGTCCGTCGTGAAGATGCGGTCAGCGTACGCCGGGGTCGGTTGCTGGACGCAGTTGCTGGTACCTATTATGACTCCGGGAAACTCCGCGAACTCCTTCTTCTGATATACCCAGCTGCCTCCCCAGTTGCCGTAGAGGCTCTCAAACTCCTTGATCTTCGGGTAGGAGTGCGCCGGTAGCATCTCCGAGTGCGTGTAGACCTTTATCTTGTCCTCAAGCCCCATCTCCCTTATTTGCTTGAGCAGTTCGTAGAGGGGCTTGTAGCTGTGGCCGGTGACCAGTATGCCGTGGCCCTCCTCGGTGCCGGTGGGGACCTTCACCACTTGGGGCTTCCCGTAGGTCTCCACGTAGGCCTTGTCCAGGAGCTCCATGGTCTTTATGTGTATCCTGCCGGCCTCAAGTATCATCTTGAGGAAGTTCTCCTTACTGAAGTCTACGTTCGTAAGCGTCTTGTAGAGAGCCGTCGCCAGGAAGTGGGCTATCTCGGGGTCGTCGTACCCCAGGGACTGGGCGTGGTAGTAGTAGGCAGAGATGCCCTTGAGCCCGTATATGAGGCCTTCTTGGAGGGACTGAAGGTCCGGGTCCTTGCCGCAGACGCCGTATACCGTACAGCCCCTAGGGGGTATGCTCATGGCGCACTGATCGCAGAGCATTGGAGGAAGGGTCTCTACCTTGGACATGGCAGATCTCCGGAAAGGCGGTGGGGATTCTGCACTTTTGTGAGGTCCGTTTGAATATAAAAAGATCGACCGGTCAGACTGACCGTTTCGGAGCGTAAACGGCCCGTGCTCTTGTTTGACAAGTCCGTTAGTATTCCAAAGCGCCTCCGCGGTCTGCACTTAGCGCCATCCGGGCGTACCTCCTTAATATACCTCTGCGTAGCGGCTTTACCTTGGGTTTCCAAGATTCCTTCCTTTTCTCTAACTCTTTCTCGTCCACAAGGAGATTAATTATCCTGTTCTCAATATCTATCTCTATCTCGTCGCCGTCTTCGACAAGAGCAATTGGTCCGCCGACCGCCGCCTCGGGGGACACGTGGCCTATGGCGGGTCCTCTTGTGGCCCCGGAGAAGCGCCCGTCCGTGACTAAGGCCACCTTGTCTCCGAGCCCTAGGGCCATTACTGCCGCGGTGGCAGTGAGCATCTCCCTCATGCCCGGCCCGCCGCGCGGCCCCTCGTATCTTATCACGATAACCGTGCCGGGCTCTATTTCGTTGTTCCTTATTGCTTTGACTGCGTCCTCCTCTTGGTCGAAGACTCTGGCGCGACCCTTGAACTTCCACAGCTCCCTCTTCACGGCAGAGGCCTTCACGACCGCCCCGTTGGGAGCCAAGGTGCCCTTAAGGATAGCAAGCCCGCCGAAGGGGTGGTAGGGCTTGTCCAAGGGCCTTATCACCTCCGGGTCCCTCACGACGGCGTCCTTCACGTTCTCCCAGATGGTCTTGCCGGTTACGGTGAGGGCATCCTTGTGGATGAGCCCGGCCTCGCCCAGCTCCTTCAGCACGGCCGGTATGCCGCCGGCTCTGTCGAGGTCCACCACGAAGTGCCTGCCGGCCGGGGATATGGAAGCTATGTGGGGTACCTTGCGGGATATCTCGTCGAACACCTCAAGGGGCAGATCTATCCCGAGCTCGTAGGCGAGCGCCTCTAGGTGCAGCACTGAGTTCGTGGAGCCTCCCAGAGCCATGTCAACCGCTATAGCGTTCTCAAGCGCCTTCCTTGTTAATATCTTATCGGGCGTAAGGCCCTCTTCTACCATCTTGACTATCCTCATGCCGGTCCACTTGGCATACCATATCCTCCTGGCCTCCACAGCCGGGACCGTAGAGGCTCCGGGGAGCATGAGCCCCATAGCTTCGGAGAGCATGTTCATGGTGTTTGCGGTGAAGAGCCCCGCACAGCTGCCCGGGCCGGGGAGGGCGCTCCTCTCGAGCTTCTTCAGCTCCTCGATTTTCCCCTCCTTCAGCAATATATTCATTTTTTCCATTAAATCCTTGAAATCTACCCGCTGGCTGTTGTAAACGCCCGGCAGCATGGGACCGCCGTTGATCAGTATGACCGGCACGTCCAAGCGGGCGGCCGCCAGCAGGAAGCCCGGGGTGATCTTGTCGCAGTTCGTAACCATCACCACCGCGTCCAGACGGTGGGCCTCCACCATTACTTCAACCGTGTCTGCTATGACCTCCCTCGAGGGGAGCGAGTACCTCATCCCCTCGTGCCCCATCGCTATGCCGTCGCACACAGCTATCGTGCCGAACTCAAGGGGAGTGCCGCCGGCCATCCTTATGCCGGCCTTCACCGCCTCTGCTACCTTGTCTAAGTGAACGTGGCCGGGCACGATCTCGTTCCACGAGTTGGCAACTCCTATCAGCGGCCTCCTCAGCTCCTCGTCCGTGAGGCCGGAAGCCCTCCAGAGGGCTCTGTGGGGGGCGAACTCGGGCTTTAGGAATATCTCGCTCCTCCTCATTATGCGGCTTCCCATCTCCTCCCCACGATCCAGCAATATACCCTCTTCGCGGGCGCGGCTTGCCGATGAGAGCAGTGCGCCCCGTCCGAGCGGGTGAGGAGTTGCTCGCATTGTCGAGGCGTAAAAGGAGCGGAGCGCGCATTTCGACCGGGGCGCGTCTTTGAGGAAGGAGCTCCTTCTGGCTCCCCTTGTAGGGGCCTTGGCGGCGGCTTCGTTCTTCTTGCTGACCAACAACCCTGCTGTCGCTACACGGGCCCAAGGGGCCTTGTGTGTGCCCAGGGAAGGCATAGCGAAGATATTCGTAGGAGAGAAAGCGATAGAGATGGTTAGGTCCATCCACTGGAACCCGGAAGCGCTTAAGGGAATAGTAAACGCAACCGTGGTGTTCTACAGCGACGGCAGCGTCCTCTGGGAGACGAAGCTTAAGGACGAAAAAACTGCCGAGACGTTGCTGTCGAGAATGCTTAATGCAATAAAGAAGAATCAAGGAAAAATACCCTACCTAAGCCCAGTCGAGCACAAGATAAATGGGACCACAATATACTTCATTGCGGACGTTAGAGGGCCGGCCCACGCGCTCTTCCGCAAGGGAGACGTGCTCGTCTGGCTCCAGTTCGGCCGCAACGGGATGCAGTACCTTAAGGAGCTCTTAAGGTGCGGCTGACCAAGGGTCTAAAACCCCGCTGTGTTTTCCGCACCGGGTCTGACAATGAAGAAGATCGTGCTGTGGGTTATAATTGCATTGATAGCCGCGAAGTTCGCCGTTCAGCTGCAGAAAGTCTTAGTTTACAGCGAAACTGCCATGCTTCCCCCAGATGCAGAATCATACAAAGTGGGGAAAATTATTGATGAAAAGTTCCCCGAAATGAAGAACAATACCATACTGTTTGTGGAGCTTGAGGTGAACGTCACCAGCACCTCTGCGTGGAGGTGGTACTGGTCGTGGCGCAACGAGACTTCGGTGAACGTTACGAGCATATACGACATGTGGAAGGATAGCATTAAAGGATTGACAAAGCTCTACTCAAACTCAAAGAAGTTCAATAACATGTACAAGGGGCTTTCGCAGGGGTTGGACAGGCTGTGGGCGGCGGTCGACGTGACCCACTACATAATGGTCGTTAACGGGCTTTATGAGCTCAGCAAGGAGGAAGCCGTAGAGCTGTTCCGCGCCCTCGCGGCCGGCGTCCTTCCCGAGGAGCTCAGCGACTTGGCCGGCGCGCTGTACGACGCTGTGCACAGCAACGGGGTAGACCCTCTGGCGGTTGACGAGAGCTTTACTTTATCTATAGCCTACACCAAGATGAACTCCACCGTCAGCGCCGACGTTCCGCGGGCATATCTGAAGTGCTTGTACGCTAACTTGAAGCCCCTCGCCGCCGGAAAGCAGTACTGGCTCGAGTACCCCTTGGACTACAACTCCATCTTCCAGAGGCTCTCCGAGCTCACTGACCGGGCGGAGCCTTCCGCGGTTAGGTGCTTCGCGAGGTGGTTTGCCGGAAAGCTGGACCTCCCAGCCGGTCCGGTCTCTGAGGTGATCTATTCTGCATATCTCGGAACGAAGCCGGACTTCAGAAGCTTGGCCTTAGAGCTCTTGTTTCAGAAGGCCGGAGACTTGCTGAAGACACTGTTCGTCTCGCAGGATTGGAAGGCCACTACTATAAGGCTGGCGACCAACGACTACCGCACAGCAGACGAGATACGTAAAATGGCCTCGGAGGCCGGGAGAGGCATAGTCCAGAAGGCATACCTCTTGGGCCCCGGCGTGATAAGCGAGGAGCTCCAGCAGGCCAACGTAGAGGACGCGGAAAGGGTGCAGAGCCTCAGCCACGTCTTGGTGCTTGCGGTACTCTTCGCCTTGACCAGGTCGCTGGTTGCGAGCATAATACCTTTCGTAGTTGTAGGCATTGGAATAGTGGTCGGCATGGCTATGGCCTACTTCCTGGGCCTCTTCTACCCGATATATCATATAGCCCGCACTCTGATGGTGACTACCGGCCTCGGGCTGGGGCTCGACTACAGCATCTTCATACTGGCGAGGTTCAAGGAGGAAGCAGTCAAGGGCCTGAGCCCGAGGGATGCCGCGAGGGTGGCGGCTAAGAGAGCCGGCCACGCTGTCGCGGTTTCGGCCGTCGCGGCCTCGCTCGGTTTCTTGTCGCTGGCGCTCTCCGGGACGCTGATGCTGGACAGCATGGGCGTCACCATACCCCTCACGGTAGTAGCAACTGCCTTGGCGGCCATAACGCTGCTCCCGGAGATCTTAGCCGTAATCGGCGAGAAGAGGTGGTTCTGGTGGCCCAGCAAGGTTGTGGTTAGGGAGGAGAAGCCCTTCGAGGCCAGGCCGAGAGAGGGGGCGTTGCTGGCGCTCTTCCTGGCTACGCTTGTGCTTACAGCTTACAGCTTGCACTTCTACATTAATTACAAGGGAACGAGCAACACCCTGTTGTTCTTGCCAGAAGGGACCGAAGCCTACGAGTCGCTCGTGGAGTTCTCCAAGAAGTTTCCGCCCGGCGCGTGGGGGCCGATATACGTCGTGGCCCCCTCGGAGGGCGACGTAAGGGGGTTCGTGGAGAGGCTCTCTGCCCTACCCGGAGTAGCCGCCGTAATAGATCCTACCGAATATCCGCAGTTCAAGAAGGACGACGTGGCGCTGATAGTGGTGGTGCCGAGCTCTCAGCCCTTCAGCGACGAGGCGGCAGATCTGGTGGCCCGCATCAGGTCGATCAGGCCGGAGGGCTGGCTGGTGGGCGGGACTCCGGCGGAGATGCTGGACACCAGAGTCCTCGTAACAGAGGCCTTCTGGACTAGGGTAGCGCCCTTCGCGATAGCGGCCACCGCAGTAGTACTGGCCGTTGCCACCCGCCGGGCCCGCCTGGTCGTGGGAGCGGCGTACAGCCTCTTGGCCGCGATATCTTGGGCGGTGCTGATATCCCACTACGCATCGCTGGCGCTGTGGGGCTACGAGCTCTACTGGATAACGCCGCTGCTGGCCTTCGTGGCGACATTGGGGATAGGAACAGACTACAACGTGTTCTTCATCAGCAGGGTGGTGGAGGAGCTGGAGAAGGGGAGCCGCAACCCGCTGTGGGCGCCGCTCAAGAGCGTAGCACCCGTCATACTAGGCCTGGCGAGCATAATGGCCTCTGCGTACTTCGGTATGCTGATTGCCAGGTCTGTGGCCTTGAGGCAGATGGGGCTAGCGCTGGGCTTCTCGGCCCTCTTCGCCGCCGTGAACGCTGCGTTGCTCAACCCCGTAACGCTGAGCGTACTCGCTCTGCTCGCGGGACTCGCCGTCCGGAAGGTAAGGCATTAACTTTTATAGAAGCGGTAGTCGCGATCCACGGTGGAGATTAATGGTAGAGATAAAGGAAGTAAAGGAGATACCGAAGCACAAAGAAGAGCTGAGGGTCGGCTTCCACACCCACGTTAGAGGGCTCGGCCTCGACGAGCACGGGAAGGCGCTGAAGGTCGCCGACGGCCTCGTCGGCCAAGAAGAAGCCAGAGAGGCCCTTGGGGTAGTGGCTCAGATGGTGAAGGAAGGGAAGATGGCCGGCAAGGGAGTTCTGATAGTAGGCCCTCCGGGAACGGGCAAGACCGCCCTAGCCATAGGCCTCGCGAAGGAGCTGGGAGAGGACACGCCGTTCGTCGCTGTGGGAGGCTCCGAAATAATGGGCAGTCCGCGCAAGAGCGAGCTGATGATGCAGGCCATGAGAAGGGCAATAGGAGTGAGGCTGAAGGAGAAGAGGACCGTGTATGAGGGCGTGGTGAGGGACATAAAGTACCGGGTGGCGAGGCATCCCTTCAACCCCTACGTTAAGGTTCCTCGGGAAGCTATAATCACCCTAGAGACCACCGACGACCGCATGACCCTAACAGTGGACGAGGACATAGCCATCCAGCTGAGGCAGCTGGGCGTCAGAAAGGGGGACGTGATCGCCATAGATGCGGAGACGGGGAGGGTGTACAAGCTAGGAAGGGCGAGAGAGGAGAAGGAGGAAGGGGGCATAAGGCTCGTCAGAGAGCTCAAGGTGCCCAGCGGACCAGTCAAGAAGGAGAAGGAGGTAGTGCACACCATGACGCTCCACGACTTGGACACCTACCTAGCAGCCCAGCAAGCTCCGATAAGCCTCCTAGCCGGTTTGGGTCCGGAGAGCGTCACCGACGAGGTGAGGAAGCAAGTGGACAAGATGGTGTCGGAGTGGATAAAGGAAGGGAGGGCGGAACTCGTGCCCGGGGTGCTGTTCATCGACGACGCCCACTTGCTAGACTTGGAGGCGTTCAGCTACTTGTCGAGGGCCATGGAGAGGGAGTTCGCACCGATCATAGTGCTTGCCACCAACCGCGGCAAGGCTAAGATAAGGGGAACCGACGAGTTGGCGCCCCACGGCATGCCCTTGGACATGCTCGACCGCTTGCTCATAGTCAGAACTAGGCCGTACACGGAGGAAGAGATAGAGGAGATCTTGAAGATAAGGGCTGCGGAGGAGGGAGTCAAGCTGAGCAAGGGAGCACTGAGGAAGCTGGCCGAGCTGGGTGCCGAGAGGAGCTTGAGGTACGCGATCAACCTCCTGCAGCCGGCCTACACCGTGGCGAAGATGAGGGGCAGAGAAGAGGTGGAGGCGGAGGACGTCGAAGAGGCGACGAAGAGGTTCGTGGACGTGAAAGAGAGCGTCCGCTACGTGGAGCAGTTTAAGGAGATGTTCCTCTGACCTCCCAAACCCTTCAAAAAGCCCCTAGCTCCGCCGGCTAGGGGAACCACATGGGCGCGCGAAAGAAGGAAGCGCCTCGCCGCGGCACAGCGGGGCTGAGGCCGAGAAAGAGGGCGGCCAGCATAGTGCCGAGGGTTAGGAACTGGCCGGAAGTGGAAGTGGCCAAGCCTCTGGGGTTCTTAGGCTACAAGGTAGGCATGACTCACTTCATAATACTCGACGACCGCGAGCACGTGGAGACCGCGGGCCAAGAGATATTCGTGCCCGTAACGGTAGTTGAGACCCCTCCCATGGTCGTGCTGGGAGCGAGGGTGTACGGCTACGACCCCAACCGCGGCCGCTACGCGCTGACCGAAGTCTGGAGGAACCCCAGCGACGCGATAAAGGAGAAGCTCGGCGAGGACGTGCTGAGGAAGTATCTGCTGGGAATGAGCAAGAGGCTCCCCCACATGGTCGAGGAGCTCGGCTCCGGAAAGGGCTTCGAGTTCAAGGTCCCGGAGAAGGAGCTGGACGTGGACGCGGATAAGGTAGTGGACGTGGGCTTGATCATGAGCTCCATACCCTTCCTCGCCGGAGGGGTTTCGAAGAAGACTCCAGACATCATAGAAATCAAGGTCGGCGGCTCCCCCGCAGATGCCCTCGAGTATGCTAAGGGCAAGCTCGGTCAGCTGGTCGACGTTGAGGAAGTCATTGAAGCCGGGAAGTTCGTGGACATAATAGGCGTTACCAAGGGCAAGGGCTTCCAAGGAGTAGTCAAGAGGTTCGGCGTAAAGGAGCTCCCCAAGTGGCACAAGCACCGCAAGGGCTCGAGGAGGATAGGCGCTAGGAGCTGGGGCAAGGGAACCTCCAGCTACGTGCCCCAGCCCGGTCAGATGGGCTACCACCGGAGGACCGACTACAACAAGAGGGTTATCATGATAAGCGACGATCCCAGCAAGATAAACGTGAAAGGCGGCTGGCTCCGCTACGGCCTCGTCCAGAGCAAGTACGTGGTCCTCTCCGGCAGCGTCTTCGGCCCTCCCAAGAGACCCGTAGTGCTGAGGTTGCCAATAAGACCCCCTGCTTGGGAGCCCCCCGGACCTCCCCCGGTCAGCTACATCAGCTTGTCCTCGAAGCAGGGTAACTGAGGTGGTGGGAAATGTATTCCAACTTGTGGTTCCAAGCTAAGGTATTCGGATATCAAGACCTCAAGAGGCAAGTGCTGGGCTTGGACGGTAGCGCGGTGGAGGAGGTCGAGCTCCCCCCAGTGTTCGCTCTGCCGGTGAGGCAAGACATCATAAGGAGGGCGTTCCTAAGCGCGTTCACCGCTAGGCTACAGCCCAAGGGAAGGGACCCCATGGCCGGAAAGAGGACTACCGCTGAGAGCTTGGGTCCCGGGAGGGGTCTTGCGAGGGTGCCTAGGATAAAGGGAACGAGCAGAGCGGCGTTCGTCAACTCTGCCAGAGGGGGCCACTTGGCCTTCCCCCCGAGGCCGGACAGGAAGATACACGAAGAAATAAACAAGAAGGAGAGGCTTGTGGCCATAGCTTCCGCGCTGGCGGCCACCGCTAGGAGAGAGTTCGTGGAGGCGAGGGGCCACGAGATAGCATCAGTCAAGGAGCTTCCTGTAGTAGTAGTGGACGATCTCGAGAACGTGGATAAGGCAAAGGCGCTGAGGGAGGTCTTCGAGAAGCTCGGCGTATGGAACGACGTTGAGAGGGCGGCGCGCTGGAGGCAGAGGAGCACCAAGGGCAAGATGAGGGGAAGGAGGTACAAGAAGAGGGTAGGGCCGCTCATAATAGTGAGCTCCGAGAAGGCCGGCGTGAGGCGCGCGGCGGGTGCCTTCCCGGGGACCGACGTGGTGGCGGTGAACCTGCTCAGCGTGAAGCACCTAGCCCCCGGAGGGGTGCCCGGCCGCCTGACCATCATAACTAAAGGCGCTCTGGAGGAGATCGGGAGGAGGTTCGGACTATGAGGGCGCCCGAGGACATAATAATAAGGCCGCTCCACACAGAGAAGGCTCTGATGCTGATAGAAAAGAACAACACACTGACGTTCATAGTGAGGAGAGACGCCAGCAAGCCGGAGATAAAGTACGCCGTGGAGAAGCTGTACGAGGTGAAGGTAGAAAAAGTGAACACTCTGATAACCTCTAAGGGCGAGAAGAAGGCTTACGTAAAGCTCTCGCCGGAGTATAAGGCCACCGACATAGCGAGCAGGATAGGCCTGATCTAGCTTTTTAGGTGATTATGGTGGTCAAGAACTACTACGTAACGGCTTTGTTGGGCCTGCTTCTGCTCGCCGTCGCCCTGCTCCCAGACCAGCTGTTCCTCCTAGCCCTCCGCTTGGGCGCGCTCTCGCTGGCCGCGTACTTGTTCTATATAACAAAGAAAATAGTGGAGGTCGAGAGGGGCGTGCAGAGGGCAGAGAAGATAGGCTCCATACTGAAAGAGGCGATGAAGGAGACTCAGAAGTAGCCCAAGCTCTTGAGCCTCTCGGCGACTTCCTTCATGTCCTCCTCGCTCACCTGAACCACTCCAACCGCCTCCTCTATTAAGAACTTCAAGAAGTCCTCTGGCTTGGAGAAGCCGGCCTCCTCCGATGCCTTGAATAGCTTCGCCAGCTCATCCTCAGCCAGCTCGAGGCATATTTTCGGCATCCCTCTCCACCTCGCTTAGCACGAACTTGAGGAGCTTTTCAGCGCTCTCCTCCACGCTTTCCTTCTCGGTGTCCACCACCAAGTCCGGGCTCTCCGGAGGCTCGTAGGGATCGCTTATGCCGGTGAAGTGCTTTATCTCTCCCCTCAGCGCCTTCTTGTACAGGCCTTTGGGATCCCTCCTTATGCACTCCTCTACCGAGCACTTCACGTAGATCTCGTAGAACGGCACCTCTTCTTCAATTATTTCTCTTATCATCTGTCTCACGTCCCTGTAGGGCGAAACGAAGGAAGCAAGCACTATTACTCCGTTTCTGGCCAAGAGCCTCGCTATCCAAGCCACCCTCCTCAAGTGCAGGGACCTCTCCTCCTTCGTGAAGCCCGCGTCTGGGTTGATTGTTTTTCTAACCCAGTCGCCGTCGAGGACCTCTACCTTGTAGCCAATCTTCTTCAGCTCCTCAGCAACCTTCTTGGCCAGCGTGGTTTTCCCTGAGCCGGAAAGGCCGGTTAGCCAGAAGACCGGAGCCCTCTCCAAGCACTTCAAGGCGCCGCCCCTTCGGGGGCTCAAGCCTCCCTCAAAAGGTCCTTCAAGAGGGCGAAGACCTCTTCCGCCTTAATAATTCCCTTCTCTCCAGAGTACCTTCCCTCGGGATCGTAGACCGCGGTTATTCCGTACCAATCGTGGACTGCGTCGTCGGCCCCCCTGTCGTCTCTGTCCAAGTACAAGCTGTCGTAACCTAGGGTAGCTATCGGCTTCCAGTTCAAGTTGTCGAAGAACGCCATGAGGTCCGGAGCGTCTCCTCTCACCGCCGGATACAGCTCCTCCGGCTTGTAGACCTCGTTTTCCCAAGGCTCTCCCTGCGGCCCCCTAACGGCCTTCAGCTCCCTCCTCAAGTCCTCTACCACCGCTTCGTAGTCTTCTGGCTTCACCACGCCGTGCTTCTCCCTTCCCTCCAAGTTAACAAAGACCCTCGAATAGTAGCCCCCCCAGGCCCACGCGTAGGTCTTGCTCCAGTCCACCATGTCTTCCGTGAGGCCCTCTCCGGGCCTCGGCTCCCTCTTGAGCGCTAGGAAGCCCTTCTCCCTCAGCCACTCATTTATTGCAAAGGTTCCCTTCAGCGGCTTTATGCCGTGGTCGCTTAAGAAGACCACCACTGCGTCCTTCAGGGGTCCTTCGAGCATCTTCGAGAACCACTCGTCAATCCTCTTATACACCTCTGGAATTACGTTGAGCTCCTCGTTTTCCTCGTAGCGCGGATGCTCTTTCTCGAAGTATTTGAGGAACGCGTGGTGGGCCCGGTCAACGCTTATTTCAACGTGTATGAAGAGGTCCCACTTTTTGTTTTTCATGATATATTCGACTATTTTTAGGTGGTTGTCCAGCATTTCCAGCAAGTCCTTCTTGACTGCCGGTTTGTCAAAGCTCTTGTACTTGATATCGAACACCGGTTTGCCGACCCTCCTCTCCAGCTCCATTCTAAGCGTTGGAGGGTAGGCCCAGTTGCTGGCGGCTGAGGGAGTGGTGAAGTCGGTCACGAGGTACCCGTAGATCGGCTTAGGGGGGTAGGTAGGCGGAACCCCGAACAGCGCCGACCTCTTTCCAAGCTCCGCTGCTACGTCCCAAAGGGCTTTCGCTTTGAAGTACCTTGAGTCCACTATGTAGTAATCGAAGGAGCCCGGCTTGCGGTGGCGGAAGCCGTAGACCCCCAGCTCGCCCGGCGTCTTTCCGGTGAACATGACCATCCAGGCGGGAACGGTTATCGGCGGATAGCAGCTCTTCATCCTCCACCTCGCGGAGGCTTTAATGTACGGAGCTATGCTGGGGAACAGCTCCTCCGCCTTGTCGTAGAAGTATTTCGGGGGCATCGAGTCCAGGCCCAGCACGAAGAGCTTCATCTTTAGAGGACCAGAAGGTCTCCGAGGGGCGCTTTTGAATTAGTGTACAAAGGGATCCTCGTACGACAGCACTACCTCTGCTACTTCTGGCCTCATCATGTACTCCGGCGGCTTTATACCTTCAGTTATCATCTTTCTGAGCTTCGTGCCGCTTATCCTTATCCGGTACTCCTCCGGGTGCGGGCAGATCTTCTCGTTCACCATGCCGCCGCACTTCTTGCAGTAGAACGCTTCCCTTACGAACAGCGGGGTTATCCCCAAGTCCGGGAATTCCTTAAATATGTCCCAAGCTTCGTAAGGGCCGTAGTAGCTTCCCACGCCGGCATGGTCCCTGCCGACGATGAAATGCGTCGCGCCGAAGTTCTTCCTAACTATCGCGTGGTGTACTGCCTCCCTAGGCCCAGCGTACCTCATCTCCATCCTGAGGACCGAGAAGGCGACGGACTCCTTGGGGTAGTAGTGCTTGATGAGCGCCTCATAAGCCTTGATAATCACCTCGTCCTTGAAGTCTCCGGGCTTCTTCCAGCCCACGAGAGGGTTTATGAAGAGACCGTCGGTGAAGGTCAGCGCCGCCTTCTGCACGTACTCATGCCCTCGGTGAGGAACGTTCCTAGTCTGAAAGGCCGCTATCCTCTTCCATCCCCTTTCCTTGAAGAGTACCCTGGTCTCCTTGGGCCACAAGCGGTACCTCTCGAAGGGTTCCGGGAGCTCCTCTATCTGGATGAGGGGCCCTCCGACCAAGAAGTCCTTTCTCTGGTAGGTCTTCTTTACTCCCGGGTGTCCGGGGTCGGTGGTTTTGAAGATCTTTTTCGCGTACTCCTCTTTGTTCCAGCTATAGATTTCCTCTACATACAGAATTGCTATGGGTCTATCTTTGTAAAACAGCGCTACCTCGTCTCCCTCCCTGACGTCCCGCTTGAACTCCTCGCCGACGTCGAGGACTATCGGTATGGTCCATGGAAGGTCGTTGCTGAGCCTCATGTTCTCTAGGACGCTCCGGAAGTCCTCTTCTGTGAGAAACCCCTCAAGGGGGGAGTAGACGCCGTGCGCCACGTTGGCAACGTCCGCGGCCAGCCCTTCGGAGAGGTCCACCCTCGGCATCTCCCCAGCTTCCTTCAGCAGCCTCTCCCTAGCCCTTCCGCTGGCCAGCCTCTCGACGAGCCTCCCGCCGTGGGGCCTGGAGACCACTCTGAGCCACCTCACAAGTAGCCCAGTCCTTTCAACCTTTCAATAATCTCCTTCCTCTCGTCCTCGCTTATTCCCTCGGCGGCCAGCTCCTCTTCCAGGGCCGCTAAGGCCTCGCGAAGCAAGTGGATAGCTAAGGTGTTCGGGTCCTCGAAGCCCATAGCCTTTGCGACCTCGCTCAAGCGGCTGTACAGGGTCTTCGGAACTCTGATCTCCGACCACTCCACCGAGCGTCCCCGAGAGGAGTTAAGGACGCCGCTAAATGCCTCGCCTCGGATGTTAAAGTGATCTGGTGGCTCCTCGCCGGCTTGTGGGCGGCTCTGCTGGACCAGACGCTGGCCTTGGGATACGGGCTGGTCGCGTCCGCTTTGCTAGTCTCCTTTCTGGGCATGGATCCGAGGGACGTCG
>JAADDE010000056.1 GCA_013154085.1 Thermoproteota archaeon
CGCGCACAGGGGTGCTGATGCGGTGATAGAGAAGCTCTTGGACAAGCTCCCGAAGGCCGAGAGGTACGTAGTGGCCTACTCCGGGGGCAAGGACTCCACAGCTGCCTTGCTTCTAGCCTTGCTGAAGGCCGAGAGGGAGGGCGGCGAGGTCGTCGCAGTATTCAACGACACGCTGGCGGAGCTCCCCCACATGCGGGCTTGGGTGAGGCTGGTGGAGAACTTCATGGGGAGCAACATGATCGTAACAAAGCCGCCCGAGCCCTTAACCTTCTGGTGGGGAACAGTCATGAGGGGCTACCCGGCGCCCAACTTCAAGTTCAGGTGGTGCACCAAGTACTTGAAAGCCGTTCCAACAAAGATCGCCTTGAAGGATCTGGAAGGGCTCCTCGTTACCGGGAGCAGAAGGGAGGAGTCGGCGTACAGGAGGGCCAAGGTGAGCCAAGTGTTCGAGGAGGACGGCCTGACGAAGGCCGCCCCGCTTTACGACTTGAGCGAAGCCGAGGTCTGGAAGCTGCTGGGGGAGCTGGAGCCCTACGCGGAGAAGCTGGGCTTTCCAGACTTGAAGCTCCTCAAGAGGCTCTACTCCAAGGGGTCGCGCTTCGGCTGCTGGTTCTGCACCGTAGCTAGGGAGCAGCGGGGGCTCGCCAGCCTGGGGGCCTTTGCAGACGACTACAGACTTGCCGAGAGCTTCATAATATCCTTCAGGGCGTTCTTGTGGGACTTGAGGAAGGAGCGGGTGCCCAAGAGCTCCGGCTACTCGAGGCTGGGCTCCCTCTCGGTGAGGGCAAGAGCTAAGGCGCTGGCCGCATTCAAGGCGGCCTCCGAGGTGGAGGGGTGGGTCGAGGTGGAGGGAGAGCGCGTGGAGCTCTTCTACGGACTCCACGAAGAAGGGTACATAACCGGCTTGAGGCACGTAGACGCCTTGTACAAGGCCGATCCGAGGGTGGTTGAGGAGAGGGCTAAGGCCATGGGCTTCATAAGGAAGATCAGCGAGAGAACCGCGGAGGCCGAGGAGGTCAGAGAGCTGGCCGCCCAGCTCTACGACGAAGTGAAGGAAGAGCTGCTCTCCGGAGGGAGGGCCTCCTACCTATCATACTGAGCGCGAGCTCCTCGCTCTCCAGGGCCCTCATCAGCCAGTAGGCGTTGTGCCTGGCCCTCGCTATCAAGCCCTCCCTCCCCCTCTTCCCAACCTCGGCTCCTTTACACGCCTCGCACCAGCACCTCTGCCCCTCCTCCACCTTAATGAGCCCCATGCTCTCCGGGTCTCTGATCATCCGGAAGGACGCGTCCGTCAAGTAGCCGGAGGTGTCTGCGCTGTCCGCTAGGCCCAGCATGAACGCCGCAAGGGCCAAGCTGTTGCCCACCCCCAGCGCGTGGAGCTTGCCGTCCCACAGCCCCCTCAAGCTCTTGAGAAAGTCCAATACCTCTTTGGGCTTGTTCCTCGACTTGAAAGCAACTCCGCCGAGCGCCACGGCCTCGGGTTTGGAGCTGAGGTAGCTCATGGCCTCCCGGAAGTGCTCCTCCTTGGAGCCGTGGACTACGTAGACGAAGCGGTCTCCGAAGGCCCTCTGCCAGAGCTTCAGGTTCTTCGCCGTTCTTTTTATTGATCCCCCGACCTCCTCGGGGGAGCGGGGAGGGTAGTCCAGTATTACTGGAAGGGCCCCGGTCTCCTCCACGATTTCGATCTGGGCCCTCAGCACCTCCTCCGGCTCGAGCTCCCTCCCCCTGCTCAGCCTGCGGAACCCCCCGCTGTCGAGCATCAAGTCCAAGCCCTTCAGCTCGCCCAGCCTTTCGAGCTTGACGTCGTCAACGCTGATCATTAGAGTTCTTATTCCAATTTCCCAGAGCTTCGGGGAGGCTTGGGAGAAGGAGTGCACGAAGTAGAGCTTCCCCGACCGCAACCTATTAGGTTCGAAACTTTCTGGGAGGGCGGAGGGCCCCGTGGGCATACTCGAGGACCTAGAGCTCATAGTGGAGCGGGCTAAGAACTTGAAGATCGCTCCGGGCCGCTTCCCGGAGATCTTGGAGAGCGAGGAGCCGAGCGAAAGGAAGGGGCCCTTCTCAATAAGGGCGCCGGAGGAGCTGCTCAACCCCTCAACCTTCCTCGATTCTAAAGAATACATACCCTTTGACGAGATATTGAGCTACGACGCAAAGGTGGCCGGGGTCGACGGCGGCTCCCGGTCGGTCAACGTGTCTGGCCTTTCGGTCGGCATAACCCCGGTCGCCGTCAGCTATGAAGCCAGCGTGGTCTTCGAGCACCCCCACCTCGGCTTCGGCGATCCCATAAGCGGGGGTCCGGCGAGGCCCTTCTTTGCGTACCTAGACGAGCAGTGCCCTGGAGACGGGCCCGAGAGCCTTCTCTTCTGTCCCTTGATAAACTGGAAGGCCTTGGCCCAGAGCGCCGTCAGCAAGAGCCGGAGGAGGGCGCTGGAGAGGCTCACGGCCTCTTCCTACAACCGCCCGACGGCCCTCGATGAGAACAGACTGTTTGCCGAGACGAGGGCGCTGGAGTTCGCGCTGAGGAGCACAGAGGCTGACGTGGGCATCGACGGACCCATATTTCCCACACCGATGGTGCTGGCGACCTACAAGAGCCGCATGGCGCCGGACGAGCGGGCGGGCTCGCTGATAGTGGTAGTCGCGAGCTACCTCTACAACCTCGTGGAGCGCCACGAGGCCCTTTCGCTCGGCGCGGACAGGGCCTTCGGGGCGGTGAAGAGGCTCCACCGGTCTAGGCTCTTAGCCAAGAACTTCAATATGAATAATGATCACGAGCTCATAATGCTCGCAATTAAGGAGCTGGGGCCCGGCGTCCACGTGTGGGGCCCCGTGGAGGTGTCCATAAACCTTCACGACGTGGCGAAGGAGCTCTCGGAGGAGCTCGGGCTCAGCGAGGGCGGGACCTCTAGGCTGACCGCATTCTCGGGCGCTCCGAAGATAGACCTCTTCGGGAAGTACACTCTCCAAGAGCTTATAACGAAAGCCGTGAGGATAGGCACCATGAAGAAGCTCGTGTATTACGTAGGCATAAAGGGCCTCGACGGCAGGGGCAGAGCGCTGAGGATAGAGGTGCTCCCCGTCGGGAGGGCACCGGAGCTGGTGAGGGTTGCGCTCTCCAAAACCGTCCTCGGCCACGAGGTGGCTCCGTATCCTCTTCCCATCCTTCATGCGGACCAGATAGTTAAGAAGAGCGGGGCAATCCTCAAGGACGCCCTCGTTCAAAAAGCAGTCGTGGAAAACCTGCCTGCAGCGGAGGTAGAGCTCCCTTGAGCGACGGCGTGGTAGAGCGCTTCGAGGAACTCGCCAAGAAATACGCAGAGAGGAAGCGTGTAATGGAGGAGCTCCTCAAGCTCTACGTTAGGAATCTGGAGGGCTTCAGAAAGATAGGCTTCGTCGACTTCTTCGAGGACGTTCGCGGAGACGAAGTGCCGGTGAGCGTGCCCCCGGACGTGTGGGTCGAGCTGGGTCCGAAGGAGCCGGACCTCTTCGCCCGAGGCTCCTACCTCCTGATCGCAGACCCCAGAACTGCTAGCCTGATCTTGGGCAGGGTTAAGGACGTTGTAAGGCCTAAGCCTATGCCGGTCACTTCCGAGGCGTCCCTCAGCGTGAACATAAGCTTCGACGACAAGCATCTGGTCCGCCACATGCGCCTCATGGTACAGCCCGTGGTCTCCCTCCACGTGGGCGAGGAGGACGCTAGGAGGGTGCTGAAGGGCGAGGCAGATGCCTTGGAGGTATTGGAGGCCGGAGAGAGGAGCGCCCCGAGGGCGCCTCCGGACCAGCTCTCGCCGGCGGGGGTTCCGAGGAGCGAGGTCATAGGCAAGATCTTGGGATTCGAGGGCGAAGTGACCTTCGGCTCCCTAGGGGTGCTGGACCAGCCGCTGGAGGGAGTTAGGGTGTCCTTCTCGTGGAGCGGCGTAATGGTCAAGCACGTCCTGGTGACCGGCACCACCGGCTCGGGCAAGACCAGCTTCCTAAAGAACCTGCTCTGGAGCGCCCGGGAGGCGCTGGGAGAGGACCTCCTCCAAGTTATAATAGATGCCAACGGGGACTTCTCGATAGCCAACTTTCCCGGATTCGTGAAGGGAAGCAAGGTAACTGCGAGGGTGCTGAAGGCCCTCAAGGCCTACGGGGTCGAGGGAGAGAGGGGCAGGCCGCTCCCCCGCGGGGACCCGTGCAGGTACAGGCTGGACAACGTGGTCGTCAGCACCTTCTTGCTGACGGATCAGTCAGTGGCAAGCGAGTTCTTCCGGAGTGCCCGGAAGGAGGTGCTGGAGGCCGTCAAGGACAAGCTCTGCCGCATGCGGGGCCTCCCGGAGCCTGCACGAAAGGAGGCGTGCGGGGGAAGCTTCCAGAGGGCCCTCAGCTACGCCCCCTCCCTCTTATACGACCTGTTCGTCTCCGACGACCTCTTGGCTGTTGAGCTGGCCAAGGAAATATCCGAAATTATGTCGCTCCGAACGCTGAAGGCCCTCTTGGAGGAGGCGAAGGAGACCTACCGGAGGCTGGGCGCTCCCTACGTGGTATCGGCCAGCGAGGAGCCTCGGGAGGGGCTGGCGGAGGCCGAGGTGCGGGCGGGCGGATGCTCCTTCAAGCTGTTCGCCACGTCGAGGACATTTGTGTTCCTGACTTCGGACTTCAGCTATCTGTACGACTTCAACCCCTTCTTCACCGAGGCCGCAAGGGCCTTCTTAGAGAGGACCTTGGCCGACGCGGTGTTCGAGATGGAATCGAAGAGGAACGTATTCAAACCCAGCGACCTCTTGGACACAAAGATAATGAAAGAAGAGCTCAGCAGAATACACGGCGCTACGGCCACCAACATCAAGACGGGGTTCAGGAACTTGGACCGGGCTGGGGTAGTGCTGACCAGCAACGTGCAGTTGGCTGAGCTCTTGGGACTCTACGCTTTCCTCCCTGCCGGAGTGAGCTCTCAAGGACTGCTGGACCTCGTCCCGGAGACCGGCGGCGTGGTGCTGGACTTGGGAGGAGCTACGTCGCGCTTCCAGAAGAGCATGGCCGGATACGTGCTTCTGGACACCTTGGCAAAGGGCATAGAGGGGTTCGGGAGAGCGAAGTACGCAGCCGTGGCGATAGATGAGGCCCACCTCTTCTTCCCGAGCAGCGACGAGAGGGAGAGGTACGGTGCGAAGCTCGAATCCATGATAGAGAGGCTCTTGAGGCTGGGAAGGAGAAGGGGAGTTGGCGTAATCTTGAGCACCCATCGCCCCAGCGACTTGAGTCAACTGGCGCTGAGCCTCACCAACACCAAAGTATACTTCCGAAACGATGAGAGGACTGTGGAGGGCCTAAAGCTGCCCAAGGAACTCGCCGAGGCTCTCCCGCGGTTTGAGGATTACGCTGCGGTCGTGGAGAGCTACAGCGTCTTGGGAGGCTTCGTAACAGTGGTCAACGGCCCGGCCTTGGTGGGCCACAAGACCGTCTAAATTATTCTTTTTATCTTCTTGAACAGCGGGAAGTGTTTCTTTTATTCTCTTATGAGACTCTGCCATCTTCCACCTTAGCCCGAATGAAGTAACCGTCAAAAAAGCCTTTCTATTCTCTTATGAGACTCTGCAGAAGGCCTTCCCCGTCGTGGTAGTCTACGACCAAGGCGACGCCCACTTTCTATTCTCTTATGAGACTCTGCAGGTCCTCAAGCGCCTCCCGCCGTACGCCAAGGCTGTACTCACTTTCTATTCTCTTATGAGACTCTGCACGGTCAAGTGCCCCCCGCATTTGGGACAAAAAACACCGACGCTTTCTATTCTCTTATGAGACTCTGCTGTTACCGGGCAGAAGGGCCGGTGACGAGTTGCGCCTCTCACGCCCTTTCTATTCTCTTATGAGACTCTGCACTAACTTTTTTGCTTAATTACGCGTACTTAGCCTTACTTACTTTCTATTCTCTTATGAGACTCTGCTCAGAGCGGCCCAGTCAATCAGCTATCACTTGGACTTCTTTCTATTCTCTTATGAGACTCTGCCCTTGTCCAAGAGGGCCCCGGAGGCGCTGACGGCCGTGCAGTTTGCTTTCTATTCTCTTATGAGACTCTGCCGACATCGAAGTGGTGAAGGGCGATGGGAGGAAGTCGAGGACTTTCTATTCTCTTATGAGACTC
>JAADDE010000032.1 GCA_013154085.1 Thermoproteota archaeon
CGGCGATTCCCGCGTCCGACACTCTGGTGGAGTCGGTTCTGTGGTACGTGATGAAGCCCATCTCGAAGAGGTCTTGGGCGAGCCTCATGGCGCCGGTGGCGTCCAGCTTGAGCCTGGCGTTCGACTCCTCGAGGAGGGCGTCGGTGGTATAGGGAGGGAGGGGCTTGAGCTCCTCCTCGCGCTCCTCGACCTTCTCTACCTTCACCGCCTCGGCCTCCCGGAGGGGGCCCAGCACCTCCTCCTCGGAGAACTCCACCTCCCAGCCCCCGAACCTCACCCGGTAGAACTTCCTGCGGGACTCCTTGTACTCCTCGTACCTCTTTATGACCCAGCCCAGCACCGGCGTCTGGACCCTCCCGGCGGAGAGGTTCCTCGTTATGGGGCACCCCGGCACCTCCTTGCCCTCCCTCCTCGCCTCCTCGCAGAACTCCGGCCAGAGGTCGAACCACAGCTTGGGGCTTAGGGTGAAGCCCGTGAGGCGGTCCTCGGCCCTCCTCACCATTTGGGACCACACATAGCCCATATCGAAGTTCCTAGGCTCATCCAAGGCCTTCAGGATGGCCTTCTTAGTAACTTCGTGGAACTCGGCCCTCCTTATCTTCCTCGCGAAGGGAGCTATGAGGTTCCTCACGTCCCACCCTATCTTCTCCCCCTCGGTGTCGGGGTCAGTCCCGATGAGGACCTCGTCAACCTCCTGGGCCAAGAGCTTGAGGCCCTCGATTACGTCCTTAGAGTCCTTGAGGAAGGGCGCGCCGCAGCGGGGACAGCGGTCCACGTCGTCGGAGAACTGGTGCCCGCACACGCTGCACCTCCTTATGGAGGTCAGCACCTGCTCCGGCCTTCCGTTCACCCTTATCCCGAAGAACGTGCAAGGCCTGCCCTCCCAGCACTCCGGCTCAGCTTCCCCGGCCAAGTCGTACACGTGGCCGCCGGAGGCGGCTACGTAGAGGTACTTGCTGCCCAACGATATTTCGTAGACCTTTGCGCCCTTCACTTGCCTAACAGTCGGCCTTCCGAAGAAGCTGGTTATGGTTCTGGCCTTGTTCGGGGACTCAACCACCAGCAGTACGGTCTTCATGAGCTTCCTGACTTCATCGGCCTTCAGCTCTCCGCGCATGACCTTCAGAACCTTCTTCCTGTCTTCATCTATCTCCTTCAGCAGCTCCTCCAAATTCAGCTCCTCGAACCGCTTCCACTCCTCCACGACCCACCTCAGCCTCCTCTTCAGACCCCGGAACAGCGGCTCCGAGTCCACTACCACTACCGAGAGCCCCTTCGTCACCCCGCCGGCGTAGAGCCTCGAGGTCCTCCCGGAGGCTTGGAGGTACGTGGCGGCGTCGGGGACGAGGACGTAGAGCGCCCCGCCCTCCCTTACCACCTCCACCTCCCCGCTCTCCTCCAGCCTCCGGAGGAACTCCTCCTTCTCCACGAGCTCCTTGAGCTTCAAGTAGGCCTCGAGGAAGTCCCTCTCCGCCGGGCTCTCCGCCTTCCCGTCCTTGAGCCTCTCCTCCACCTCCTTGAGCTGTCCGGGGGCCAGCCTCTGGAGCCACCTCTTGAGCTTGGCGTAGAGCTTGGCATATTCTTCGTACAGACCAGCGGCCAGCGATGTCAAGCGGATTATCGTCATCACTGAGGGCTCCTCGAGCTTCAGCCGGAACTTGAAGCGCGGGACGGCTGTGAAGACCGCGTACCTAACCACGTGCGGCAGGTCGATGCCCCTGACCAGGACCCCGTAGTGGGTCGCGATGCCTACCAGGACGTCGAGCTCTCCCTGCGCGAACCGCTCTATCGCCCCGGACCTCTCCGAGCTCACCGCTTCGGCCTTAATCCCAACGCTTCTGAGCTCCTCAGCGACCCTCTCCGCGCCCCCCACGCCCCAGTCCGCCGGCACGAAAACCAGCCCTCCTCTGCCGAGGGCCCTCACCAGCTCGACGTAGCTCCTCTTGGTGTAGGAGTCGACCACGTTCCTCAGCCCCTCCCCCGCGCCGCCGGGCGAGAAGCCCAAGAGCCTCGCGAACAGCCTAACCCTCCTTCCCCTCGCCCTCCCCGTGGCAGAGCTCACCACGAGGTTCCCCCTGACCTTCGCCCTAAGCCTCTCGAGCTCTGCCTCGAGCTCGCTCATCTCCTTGAGGAGCTCATATCTTTTAACCAAATCGTTGGTCCTCGTGAGGACGGAGAGCTTCCTCGACAGCTCTCTGTCCAGCTCGTCCAGCTTCCTTACGTCGGCCTCATCCAAGCCCAGCAGAATCAGCAGGCGGTCCACGTTCTTCGGGCTCTTCAGCACCGAGTCCACGTCGTCAACGAAGATGAATCCGAACTCGAACCCCTTGAGAAGCTCGAGCTTGTTTATCAGAAATCTGGAAGTTGTTATGAGTACGTCGAACCTCCCCTCCGCCAGCGCCGCCTCCATCTCCCTCCGGGCCGAGGGGGGCATCTTGGAGTGGAGGTACACCACCTCAGCTCCCAAGGCTTCTGCAAAGGGAGCGGCCTTCTCCGCCACCATTGTCACCAGAGGCGTCGTGGGCACGACCACGTAGCTCTTCTTGCCCCTCTTCTTCGCGAGGTACACAGCCATCAGCGCGCCGAAGGTGGTCTTGCCCATGCCGGTCGGGGCCACTATGGAGAAGCTCTCGCCCCTCAGGGCCCTCAGGGCCCACGCCCTCTGGGCGCTCCACAGCACGCTTCCGGTCGCCTCCGAGAAGAGGCGCTCCACCTCCTCGAGCCTCTCCTCAAGCTTGAGGAGCTCCGCGAGGGGGCCTCCCAGCGAGGCGAGCCTCTCCCTAACCCAAGGCTCGCGCCGGAGCTCCGGCTTCTCTTTTAAGAGCTCTAGGCCGGCCCTCCTGAGGCACTCGTCACATGGAATTCCCAGAGCTAAATTGAAATCTTTTATTTCGCCTCCGCAAGAAGGACATGAGAAGCGGTAGACAGCATACACCCCCTCGGCCCCGCCGGGGGCTAGCGGCGCCAAGGGTTTTCAAGGTGAGATGGTGCCCACACAAGTGGAACTGTGTGGTGTTAGATGCTTTTTGACCCATAGTCCAGCAGAGCATAGTCATTTATATCCCCTACCCGTATGTTAAGCAACAGGGGAAGAGGGAGATGCTGGTAATACCCTTGAGTCCTAACCTCTGGACGCCGAAGAGGTTTAAGGAGGTCATCGCCGCCGCCCAAGGCAAGCTGAGCAACATAAGGGGCTTCTTGGAGTTCTACAGGGACCTCCTCATCAACGCGGACGTGCCCGAAGGAAAGGGAGTGAAGCTCTCCGACATGCTGGGCGGAATGACCCACGTAGACCGCCTCGGCGAGAAGTACGCCAGCTTGAAGAACTTCGGCATGGCCGACCTGCTGTACTACCTCAGAGTGCTCGAGGCCTTCAACGTGCTCGACGTGGTCACCTTGGACGAGGTGCCCAGCAGGCTGACCAGCATAGCCGTCCGGAGGACCCCGGTGAGCCAGTTCGTGTACGAGACCCTCAAGGACGACCCCGCCGCCGCCTTGATGTTCAGCTTCTACACCAACCTGATGCTCCCGACCCCGGCGAGGCACACCATGTTCGGCGTGACCCAAGTGAGCAGCCTGAGCCAGCTGGCGCTGATGGACAAGTTCAAGCAGGCGAGCCCGTACAACCTGCTCCTCGCGAGGCAAGTGCTGAACCGCACTCCAGCCATCGAGGGCGTCGAGGGCAGGCCTTGGTACGAGCCGGTCAGCGACCTCAGCTTGATACTGACCTACTTGGGCATACTGCAGGTCATAAAGATAAGGCCGAACCCCAACAAGCTCGCCGGCATAAGGAACCTCAGCAAGATAAAGAGGCAGATAATCAACATGCTGGAGGGCTTCGGGGACTACATCATACCGAGGGGCACCCTGCTCTTGGAGTTCGAGTACCTCCTAACCGGAAGGAGCAAGGACGAGTACTGGGGCTACGACTTCAGCGACCAGGTGGGCAACGCCAAGGACATAACTTGGTTCAAGAGCAAGATATCGAGCAGGGCCTACACCGCGCTGGAGAAGCTCTACGAGGCCTTGAAGGGCAAGATCGACGAGCTGAGCGAGATAACCGAGGCCTACTTCAAGGAGCTCGGCTACCCGCCTAAGGCATAACTTTTTAAATTTTCAAATTTAAATCCTTTATAAAACTTCTATCGTTGCTAGATATGGTAGGCCAGCTTTGAGCTGCCGCTTTCGTGATCCGGCTCTCTGTGAGCTGTCATGGAGGGCAAGGAAGTTCATTAGATGGGAATGGACGGTCTTTGGCGTCCCTCCCATAAGGGACATCTACGACCTCGCCGGCTACGCGCTGGTTTTGCCAGAGAGGTTCGCCGGGGGCGGCGTCTTCCGGTCCGGACAGCTGACCCCACAGCTTTCGTATAGATGCGTGTACGAAGTGGACCGGAGGAGCGGGCGCGTGGAGAGGAGATCCGATCCGTGTCCGGGCTTCGGAAGCGACCCTGTGGAGTCCGTAAGCGTTCAGAGCGGCGTGCCGAACCTCCACCTCCGCTACCGCTTAGCACCTCCCAACAGCGTAGAGCCGTACACGTCGCTAAAAATAACGCTTAGCAACGGGAGAGTCGGAAATATCTTCCACTTCAAGTACCTTAAGGACCCCAAAGCGGATACCAACCGAACTCAGCCCCTTCACTTCGACTTGCCGCGGGGTCACAAAGGCGTTGACTTCTTGGTAGAGCTGGTCCCCACACAGACGTCATACTTACTGAAGGTTGAGGTAGACGCCACTATGGGCTACTTTTCCAAGCTCCTTCGCACTGCGGGCTTCACGACCTTCTTGGCGCTGGGCCGGGCTCAGACCGAGGGACATCTAAGCAGAGTTGCCCACGCGCTTTACCGCATGTCTAACTTGACGCTGGCGCTGTTCCAGAACGAGACGGACGATCTCAAACGCTGGCTGACAGACATAGACGTACGCGCCTCTCTGATCAACCACATGCTACAGTGGCTTGGTAGACTCCAGTAAGGTTATAGTAAGGGCATAGACATCCCTCGCAGGGCGTCCCGATGATAACTGAGCTCTTGAGGGAGCTCCAAGAGCGGTACGAGGAGGTGCTGGGCGTAAAGAGCTACCTGAAGGATCCTAGCGAATACTTACTTCCCCGAAAGATGGCAATAACAATACCGATAACCGGCGAAATAGAGCTGTCTTTGGAAGAGCCTCTGGAGGCCAGCATAATCTACCTGCTCCGGCACAAGATGTTCGACCACGCCGCAAACGTGCGCCAGCTGGCGACCACGGCCTACCGGTACCCCGGGGCAGTCCACACGCGCCTAGAGCACATGCTGGGCACCTACATGCTTGCCCGGAAGGCCGCGGAGGCCGCGCTGGAGCTGGTTCGCGAGGGAAGGGTAAACTTCTTGGACGAAGAGGGCAAGAAGCTGAACGAGCTGATCGGCGGAGATGAGTACGAGTGCTTTAAGGCCGTAGCGCTCTTCCTAGCCTCCCTCGGAGGGCTCCTCCACGACATAGCCCACCCCACCTTCGGGCACGTGCTCGACTACCCGGTGCTGAGGAACGCTTTGGGAACGAACACCACGCTGGCGTTCTTCCAAAACATCGCGAGGAAGATGTCCGCAAGCCCCGGCTATAAGTACAAGAACCGCGTTGACAGCGTCCTCCTCTCGGTGGTGTTGCTCGGCAACACGAGCCTCAAGGACGCGGTTAGGAGGGCCTGGGAGTTCTATAAGAAGAATTGGGGGCGCGGGTGCCCCCTCTTCGAGGGGATCGACAGCGTTGGAGTGGAGCAAGTCCTCTACTTGGTCGTGCTCGGGGAGAGGCTCTGGCCGTTGGAGTGCGGAGGAGACGAAAGCGGGAGGAACGCCCTCCTCCACGCGGCCTCCTCCTTGGCGAGCACCGTGGTGAGCGAGTGGGAGGGGCTCCGCGCTCTGCTGAAGAGGTTCAGAGAGCACGACCTCGAGTTCTTCGACGCGGACAGAGTAGACTACTTGGTTAGGGACTACCACCACACCCTCGCGCAGTACGGCATCGTCCGGTCCGACTACGAGGAGCTTCTGAACTTCGTAAAGGCCGTCTTGGGAGGTGAAGGAAGGAATTATATAAGGGTCGCGGCCTCCTC
>JAADDE010000057.1 GCA_013154085.1 Thermoproteota archaeon
TGGACGAGGACCCCTGGGCCCTGAGGGTTCTGAGGGAGAACTTGAGGCTGAACGGGTTTGAGGAGGGGAGGGTGGAGGTAGTGAGGAGCGACGCATGGAAATACTTTTCCAGGGCTAAGAAGAAGGGCAAGCAGTTTGACGTCGGAAGCGTGGATCCCCCGGCACTGATGGACGATTATAGGGACGGCTACGTCCGGTACGTCAAGGCGTATTCCGGCGCGGCTTCCATAACGCGGACTCTGCTGTCCCTCTCTTCGTGCTCGAGGAGCATGGACAGAGATACATTCGTTGCGGCGATACACGACGCCTTGGCACCAAATTACAGGATACTGGAGATCCGCGGCTCCGCGCCGGACCATTCGATCCGAAAGGGGTTGCCGGACTACTTGAAGAACGCTTTCGTGTACCTAGCGTGAGTCGGGCGCGTGGGTTCGCGCTCACCGCTCGCTTCTTAAAACCTTCCTCATCCCCAGCTTCATCTCTGCTAGGCTCCTAAGCATGTTCGAGCCCAGACCCCACAGCGCCTTCACGTCCTCTTCCGGAAAACCGAGCTCCTCGCCTAACGCTATCACTTGGAAGGGATGGCACACCTCAAACCGCGTCTTCGGGGCACAAGTGAACGCCAGAGGCACCTCTTTGTTGAGCGCTAGGTCGAGCGCGGCCTTTAGGTCTCCTAGGCTTTTAGGATCCCTTAAGATCTCCCTAACCCTTACCTCGGCTATCTTTCCGAACTGAAACATGAGCGAAGCTTGGCTTTCGTCGAAAAACCTAAGCGTTCCCTTGCCAAAGCTTATGCCGTCGACGAGTCTGTGCCGTGCCGCTGCCCGGAACTCCTCCAGCTTCTTGGGCTTCGCGAAGACTATCGCTTCCGTCCTCCTCCCCCTCCATCCCTCGACAGTCGTCCGCGGCCAACATCCCTTACAGCCCTCACATAAACAGCCCGAGTAGAACGCCCGCACAAGAGACACTGCCCCGCTCCCGCGGACCCAGCTCTCCACGAAGGGGCCTCTGGGAGGCATCCTCTCTTCACCGCTCGAGCCGTCGCCACTCATCATCGGCGTCCTCTCTTTATACCCTCGCGGGGTTTCTGAGCACAGCCCCCAGGGTGGACCGGCCGGAGGCCGCCGACGAGCGGGCGAAGAGGGCCGGGAGCCGATAGGGGTCGCACACCCCTATCCGGCCTCATACGGTATATACTTGTAAAAGTCGTTTAAACCTCTCTCCCCCGAGACCGGTGGGGAGAGCCGTGGCGAGGGTGCCCTACAAGGTAGCCGTCGTGGGTACCGGAAGGGTGGGAGCTACCTTTGCCTACACTATGGCCATAGTTCCCGGCGTTGCCAGAATGGTTCTAGTAGACGCGGTCCCGGGCTTGTCAAAGGGAGTAATGGAAGACATCAAGCACGCAGCGGCGGTGTTCCGGAGGAGTATACAAGTGGAGGCTTACGACGACGTGAGTAAGATAGAGAATGCCGATGCTATAGTGATAACGGCTGGGAAGCCGAGAAAGGCTGACATGAGCAGGAGGGACTTGGCAAAGGTAAATGCACAGATCATTTCCGATATAGGCGAAAAGTTGCGCGACCGCAATCCCGGAGCGTTCTACATGGTAGTTACCAACCCTGTTGATGTAATGACGATGGTGCTGAGCGACGTGATAGGTTCTAAGGGCACCGTTATAGGAACTGGCACCAGCCTGGACACCTACAGGTTTAGGAGCGCGGTCAGCGAGCTGTTGGACGAGCCCATCGCGGCTATAGACGGCTACGTGGTCGGCGAGCACGGCGAGGAGGCCTTCGTTGCTTGGAGCACGGTCACGGTGAAGGGTGTGCAGATAGATGAGTACATAAGGCAGAAGGGCTTGAACTTGAGCCACGAAGAGATAGAGCAGTACGTTAAGGATGTGGCAGCTACTATAATAGCGAAGCAGGGAGCAACCATCTGGGGCCCGGCGGCCACGTTCCAAGAGATCGTCGTCTCGCATTTGGCCAACGAGGGGAAGATAATACCAGTCTCCTTGGTACAAGACGTTGAAGGCGTGGGGAGGGTGGCCATATCCGTGCCTACCAAGATATCCGGCCAACTGGTGCCGCTACCGGAACTGCTCAGCGAGGATGAGAGGAAGAGGCTCAGGAGGGCGGCAGAAGCGATAAAGAAGGTATACGAGATGACAGTCGAGAGCTAGACGATCGATTTTACCAAGGCTTGAAGGAACAGCACTATAGTGAATACTTGCAACGCGTCGCTCACCCACGCCAGCCCCCTACGGGTCTTGAGCTCCATGACCAGCTTGCCCCCGTCAGTTATTATCATCGGCAGTGCATTGATTATTGCCAGCCCCATGTTTATCCCTTGAAGCCAGAAGAGGGATTGAACGGTCGAGAGCGCTACGTCTGGCGGCAGGCTTGCCAGCGGTCCCTTGGGAACCCAAGGGAGCACGTAAATGCCTATCAGCTCAGCATCGCCCTTGTTAACGGTAACCACAACCCTTTCACCGTCCCTCAGCAAAACTATCTTCAACACCGGGCTGCTTGCTATTGCTTCCCTCAGCTCGGCCAGGTTCTTTACTTCCTTCCCGTTGACGCTCAATATAACGTCTCCGGGCTTTATTCCGGCCTCCCACGCCGGGCTTCCGGGCTCTACCTTTATTACGTATATTCCTTTGTCAACCAAGTTCATCACCAGCAGTATTGCGAGCGCTGCCAGGACCGCGTTGGCGGCAGGGCCGGCCGAGTATATTCGGGCCCTCACCCTCGCGGGCGCGCTTAGGAGAGCTTGTTCGTCGGGCTCGACGAAGGCTACCGGGAACACGAACAGCAGCCCCACTCCTGCACTCTTCACCCTTATCCCTTGCCAGATGCTCGCCAAGTAGTGGAATAGTTCATGAAGGGCCACGGATATCGCGATGATCCAGAGCAGACTGAGAAGCAGTTCCAGCGGTATGGTGACGCCGGGTATCAGGGGCACGAAGGCGGCTCCCCCGCCGGCTCTCGGCACAAGCGTCTGAATGAGTATAGTATATCCCATGACCATTAGGATTATCATGATCACGATTGTACCGTCCAGGAACAGCTTGACGGTCAGCGACTCTTGATAGACGGGCTTGCCCTTTACCGGGAACCTCACAGCTACGAATCCCGGAAAGGGCACGTAGAGCTTGCGCCGCAAGGTCTGTGAGAAGTAGGGCAGTACCGAAAGCGACAGCAGTATCAGTAGCGTAAGGGCGGCCGGTGACATGAAGCTCCCTCCGCACCTCACAATAACCCTTAAAGCCTTACACTTGGGGCGGCCTCGGGGATCAAGGAATGCCGGCAATAGAGGTCGGAAGGGTCTGCGTGGTGATAGCTGGCCGCAGAGCCGGCCGCAAGTGCGTAATAGTTGACATAATCGACGACAAGTTCGTAGTCGTGACCGGCCCCAAGGAGCTGACCGGCGTGAAGAGGAGGAGGATGAACATCAAGCACATAGAACCGCTGGACCAAAAGATAGATATAGAGAAGGGCGCTGACGACTCGGCAGTTCTGGAAGCAATCAAGCAAGCGGGCCTCGAGGAGTTCATGAAGGAAGAGGTTAAGCCGAAGGTTCCCGTACCGCTCAAGCTGGCCTCCTACCTATGATCCATCCAATAGACGCTTACGTGGGCATGAAAAAATATTTCATGAACGTGGGCCTCAGTTGCTCAGCGAGAGTGCCGCGTCCAGAGGGCTTCAAAGTGGTGGAGCTCTCGGAGCCCTCCAAGGGACCGTGGCCGATTTATGCTCTCTATAAAAAGAACATAGATACGCACCACGCTGTTTCCATACTAGAGAAGAGGTTCGGAGGCCGCTGGAAGTGGCTCGGCTTGAAGGACAAGAGCGCGGTTACTGCGCAGCTCGTTAGCTCCGACGTAGGCGTTGAGGGCTACGCGGTCGAGGGACGCGGCTGGTGCCTAAGGCTAGAGCCCCTGGGGCGCGGGGCCCTCACGAGGGCGTCCCTCCACGGAAACTTGTTCGTGATAGACGTAGAGGCTGAGTGCCGCGCCAGCATAACTACGGGAAGCTACCTGATCCCGGGATACTTTTCATACCAAAGGTTCGGCACGACGCGCCCTATAACCCACGTCGTCGGGAAGTTCATCTTGAAAGGGGAATGGGAAGAAGCGGTCAACGTGTTGCTGGGGGAGCCCACTCCGTGGGAGTCCCCGCTGTCCAGGAGCGTGAGGCTGAGGTACTACGCAGAGGGCCCCCGCGCCTTCCTCGACGCGCCCAAATGGCTCGACATAGAGAGGAGGGTAGCGATAGCATTGTTGAGAGGCAGAGGTCCCGAGAGGGCGCTCAAATCATTAAGGGTGTTTAAGCTCTTCCTGCACGCGTACCAAGCGTACTTGTACAATAAGATGCTCTCAGAAGCCGAGGACCCCTGCGAGGGCCCCACGAGGCTTCCGGGGCCCGGCGCGGAGGAGTACCGGGATGTCTTGGATGAAGAAGGAATCGAGCTCAGCTCGTTCAATAGGTACGGCTTGCGCGCAGAACCCCGGAGGCCTTGTGCCCGCATAAACGTCAAGGTTTATGAAAGGGAAAACGGGTTCACGCTCATCTTTTCGTTGCCCAAAGGGTATTACGCCACGAGCTTCTTGAGAGAGATGATAAGAAATCCCTTCGCCCTTTAGCCCTCGACTGGACCTATTACTGTTCTGCCGACCAGCTTGTTTATCATCTCCACTTGTTCGTCAACTATTTCTTGCAACCTCTTGATCTGCTCCTCTGTCATGTGCCTGAACCTCCCCTGTATCTTTATGAACTCGCGGATCGGCTTCCTCTTTAGAACCGGTACGTTGACCTTGTACTTGCCGTGGTCGTATTCGTAGAGCACCCAGTAGCCGGTCAGCACGGCCAGCCTTGCCACCTCTATTGTCTTAGACGGGTCGAACCTCCAGCCGGTGGGGCACGGGCTGTAGGCGTGGAGGAACGCCGGACCGTCGGCCTTCAGAGCCTTCACCATTTTGTTGTACATGTCTACGGGATATGCAGGGTTTATGGTGGCAGCGTAGGGGATGTGATGTGCGACGGCGATCTGTATCATGTCTTTCCTAACCCTCCACTCGCCCTTCCACTTCTTGCCAACCGGTGTGGTCGTGGTCCACGCTCCGAACGGCGTGGAGCCGGACCTCTGTATGCCCGTGTTCATGTACGCTTCGTTGTCCAGCAACACGTAGACGACCTTGTGACCCCTCTCGAGCATTCCGGAGAGCGACTGGAAGCCTATGTCAACGGTGCCTCCGTCGCCGGCGAACACTATGACGTTGATCGGCTCGTCTTCAGACAGCACGCCCTTCCTCTGGAGCGTCCTGACCGCGGCCTCGACGCCGGAGGCCACCGCTCCGCCGTTCTCGAATGCCACGTGGATCCACGGAACCTTCCACGAGCTGTAGGGGAAGACGGTGGTTACCACTTCCACACAGCCGGTAGGATTGACAACTATGGTGTTCGGCCCCGAAGCCTTCAACAAGTGCCTTATTATTACGAAGTGGCCGCACCCTTGGCACGCTGAGTGTCCTCCCGCTATGTACTCGGGCCTGGGTATCTGCATGTGGTTCCTAATTTCTTCCATGGGACCTACTTCCTTGAGCGCCATGCCAACCACCTCCAACACATTTTAGACATCCAAAAATCATTCTCTAAGACCTATCGGAATGGTTCTTTCTGGTATTTCCTTGCCCTTGGCGAACTCCGCGAGCTGGTTGATTATGTATAGGATGTCCTCAACCCTCACGTCCCTCTGCCCGATTCCAATGGTATAGCTGGCCATCTTCGGCGCGCTGGACGGGTCGCTGGCGTACATCGCCATGAGGTCTAGGGCGACCGGCCCTTGCCGGGGCGCTCCCAAGGACATCGCCCTGTCGAGGACCCCAACGACTGAGATGCCGTCGAACAGCTTCTTCAAGTGGGGCACCGGGAACGGCCTCCAGAGCTTGAGCCTCACGAGCCCCACCTTGATGCCTTCCTTCCTTGCCCTCTCTACGGCGACCCTTGCAGTCCCGGCGTGGGCGCCGTAGGCGAGTAAGGCCACTTCGGCGTCTTCCATCATGAACGGCTCCACAACGCCGTACTTCCTGCCGAAGACCTTTCCGAACTCTTCGTCCACCTCCTCTGCGACCTTCAGCGCGTTCTCCATAGCCACTTGTTGCTGATACTTGAACTCGTAGTACCAGTCCGGCTCGCCCACCGTACCCATGGATATGGGATTCTTGGGGTTCAGCGTGTTCCACGTGATCTTCTTCGGAATGAACTTGAGGACCTCCTCTTTTTCAAGGGTTTCCACCGGCTCAGTTACGTGGCTGAGCACGAATCCGTCGTAGTCAACTATTGCCGGCAAGTGGACCCGCGGGTCCTCGGCAACCTTGAAGGCTTGAATGACCGTGTCGTAGGCCTCTTGGGCAGAGCTGACGAAGTAGGTAACTATTCCAGCGTCCCTCAGAACCGCTATGTCGTGCATGTCGCCCCATATGCTCAGGGGCGCGCTCAAGGCTCTGGACGCCACGCCCAGCACTATCGGAAGCCTCAAGCCGGATGCTATGTATAGGACCTCGGACATGTAGATTAGGCCTTGGCTCGCCGTAACTGTGAATGTTCTAGCGCCGACCGCGGAAGCGCCGACTAGGGCGGACGCGGCGGAGTGCTCGGACTCCACGTGGATGTACTCGGCATCTATCTCGCCGTTGGCGGCGAACTCGGCGAGCTTCTCCGCTGCTGGGGTCGAGGGGGTTATTGGGTATGCAGCGATTACGTCAACGTCCGAATCCTTTGCAGCGTGGGCGACCGCGTAGTTTGTGGTGAGGGCTAGCCTGGGCACGACCATCACCTCTCCTCGGGCACCCACTCTATTGCGTTAACCGGGCATTCGGCATAGCAGATTCCGCAACCCTTGCAGTGAACGTAGTCCACCTCGTACCTCTTGCCCATCTTTGCCTTCTCGTCTATCACCTCTATTATTGCGCCGTCCGGGCAGTAGATCCAGCACAGCCTGCACCGGGTGCACTTGTCGTCAATTATGACTGGCTTGAAGACCCTCCAGCCGCTCACATCTATTGTTTCTGTGTTCCCCGGATCTCTGACGACTGCCCCTTCGGGGAGCTCTCTCCAGCCGGGGAGGTTCTTATTCATCAACCGGCCACCACCTCCTCATATGCCCTCTTCACGGCCAAGAGGTTGGCCTCCACGGTACGCGGAGGCACCTTCTCCTTTACAGCCTCGAGGACCTTTTCGAGGTCCACGAGGCCGGTCACCTTCACAAACGCCCCTAATATAGCTGTGTTTACTATAGGCCTCTTCAACGTCTCGAGAGCTATCTTAGTGGCGTCGACGACGGCGACCCTTACGTCGTCCCTGCCTAGAAGCTTTCTGACCTCGTCGGGGCTCTTGTCTGTGTTCACAATAGCGAGCCCGTTCTCTTTGAGTCCTTGAGCCAGCTGAGGACCCAACAGCGTAGGGTCGAGGACAACTATAATGTCCGGTTCGTAGATTTTAGAACGTATGTATATGGGCTTGTCGTCTATTCTCGTGAAGGCCTCTACGGGGGCGCCTCGCCTCTCCACGCCAAACGACGGGAACGCTTGTGCGTACTTGCCCTGGGAGATGGCGGCCTTGGCTACGATCTCCGACGCCGTCACGGCTCCCTGACCGCCCCTCCCATGCCACCGAATCTCGATGAGAGACATAGGGGACGGACCCGAGGTCTGGGGGCCTCGGGGGTTTATACACGTATAAACAGCATAGATTCAGCTAGCCATACGTGAGTATTGGAATTCCTAGAGTGGTGGCGGTGTTGTTTGAGATCACTAGAAGCGTCTGCGTCATTAATGTTGCTAACTTGGTTATGGTAGTTGTTATAACGCTGATGAGAGTCTGCTGGACAGCGAGGGTGAACGTGCTTATCGTGGTGGACGTTATCTTTATTGTGACATAATTGGTCAATTGACTTGTCACGGTCTTAAATATCGGTACCACGACGGTCTCCGTTACGTATCTGGGTATCTCGGTGGTCAGCGTAATCACCGACGTTATTACATTGGTTATGGTAGAAGTCACGGTTGTTGTGAGCAACTCCTTTAATGGCAAGAGCAAGGTAGTCGTCACGCGCTCGAAAGTGGTTAGGGTGACTGTTAGAGGTAGCGTAACTATCTGAGTGACATAGCCGAGCATCGTAGTTGTATTAGTGATCAAACTGGTTATCGTTTCTACGACGGTAGTCGTGACAGTCGTTGTGGCCAGGATCGGGACTATGGCAGTCTTCGTTACGTAGCTAATGATCGTCTGTGGCAACGCGGCCAAGACGGTGGCCACAACCGTGCTGGTCTCGGTAAACGTTATTGTTATGAAGTGATCGAGGGTTACCGTGGTAGTTGTAGTCACAATTACAGCAATCATCTGAGTGAGGACGGATGTTGTGGTTACGTATACAGTCTTCGGCACTTGAGCCAGCGAGATCAGTGTGGTAGTTGTCGTGGTTCCGCTTGTTACGGTTATCGTTTTGAAGAGCGTCGCCCAGCTAGTCACCACCAAACTGACGAGCCTCTCAACAGTGGTCGTTAGGGTGCTCGTCACAGTTTTCGTAACGAATACGACCTCTCTAACCGTGGTCGTTATTGGAACGGTCTGGTTTAAGGTTACTGTTATATAGCGTTCGAGGGGGAGCAGGTTACTTAATGTGATGGTCACAGTCGTGACGTTGCTTATGGGAACGGTAAGAATCTTGGTTAACACTGTCGATATTACCTTTGTGAGGCTCAGCGTAATCGGTTCGACGGCGGTTAGAGTAGTGGTTGTGGTGTAGGTCTCCGTTACTAAGGATACTTCAGTTACGGTCGTGGTTATCAGCTTAGTTACGGTTGTCGTGAGGAAGGTGTGAAGCGCAAGCAACTGGGTTACGGTCGTTATGATAGTTGTCGTAAGGGTTCTCGTAATAGTGATCAGCGAAGTTAGGGTGGTAGATACCGGCAGCACGAGGGTCTTGGTGGTTAGCGAAGTGAGCGTCTGAGTTACGGTTACATAGCTTGTGATGATATTATTCAAAGGAATCATGATAGTCTTTGTTATGAAGTTGGGTGCGCACGTGCCTCTGAGGAATATCGGCTCTACGAAGGTCTTTGTTACCGTAGTTGTTACCGTGTGGTACAGCGTCAGGTAGCTGACCAGCGTGTGAGGTAGGGTGACCAGCACGGTTACTGTGGTTGTGAGAACGTTGGTTAATGTCGTAGTGAAGGTCTGAATGCTAGTAACGGTCAACAGACTAATCAGTGTTGCATAGCTGGTGGTAGTTGTTGTGTTGAACAGCGTTAGAGGCACTAAGCTGGTGACGGTTAGAACCGAAGTAACCGTCTTGAGGACAGTAGTGGTCAGCAGGGAGGTCACCGTCTCCAGCAGAGTGGCAGTGCTGGTCGTCGTGGCAGTAACCGTGGTCGTCGCGATCACTGGCACAATCTTTGTAATTTCCACTACTTTGGTAAGCGCGGTAGCTACCGTATTCAGTATAGGAGAGGTAACTGTAATTACAGCGCTTACTAAGTGAGTTAGTGTGACTGTAAGCGTCGTTGTCAGAGTGGTAGGTACGGTGCTCAGCGAGGTGACAGTAAAGGTTGCAGTTACGGTGGTCGTTGACGTAACTGTCGTAGTTATGAACTCAGTTATCGTTATGTAGGTGGTGGTCCTCAATGCTACTAGTATCTCCTTCGAGATCGTTATCGTTTTTGTCAAAGTCTCTACAAAGGTCAGAGGCATGGCAACTGTGAGGGTAGTTATCGACGTAACCGGAGACGTTACAACATAGGTTATCAGCTGGGTTACTGTGTTCGTTATAGTGCTGAAGAGCGTCGTTGTAACGAACCTCTCGACACTCATTAAGATTGTTGCCGTGGTCGTTAACGTCTTGAACAAAGTCGTGGTAAGGGTCATAACTGAGGTAACTGTCTGGGTCAGCGTTTCTAGGACTGTTTTGGTCACGTTGACTGTGCTGACCAGCGTTAAGGTGGTGGTTACGGCCGTGGTTACGGTCCGGACCAGCTCCGCTATGCCGTAGGTAACCGTGTAGACTGTCCCGTTTAGGACAATTGTAGACGTAGTGATTGGAGTTATAATATTACTGACGCTGGGCACGCTTACAGTGGCAGTTACAGCCGTAGCTATTGTTGTGTTGTCTACTGTCAGCGTTACTGAGGTGGTGAACGCGTAGGGGACAGCGGTTATGGGGGCTCCGGCCGCTGCCAGGCCGCGCGGCCACGCCACCTCCACCGGTACCGGCACGAGCTTCAAAGAAGTAGTAACCAAGGTCTTGATTATAGGTATCTCCTTCAGTATTGTCACTGTCGTGGTCTTGGTCGTGGTAACTAGTTGCGTTACTACGGTGGTAAGCGTGCTGGTTACGGTGAAGAACTTGTTGCAGTAGAGCACGCTCACAGTCTTCACGAGCGGCTGTGGCTGTATGCCCTTCAACAAGGCTAAGCCTATCAAGGCGGTGGGCGAGTAGTACTTCCTCACCAGCGGCTCAACGTACTTCGCCTCGGGGAAGCCCCTGAGGACTAAGTCGTCCAGCAGCCAGCCTAAGCCGTCTGGGCTGAGGGCCAGCGACGGCACCGCCTTCCAAGCCCTTTCAAGCCCTATTCTCTTCTCCAAGAGGTATTCGGCCACGGCCAGCTTCCTGATCCACGAATCCACTCTGGGAGAGCCCTTCCCAACCGCTAGGAGGTGGTAGTACGCTTCGAGTGCTTTATCGTTGTTATTTCCGATGTTGTTAACGACAAATTTCTCTAACTTAGGAATCAGAAGAGTTAGCTGTTGCAAGGAGTACGGGCACTCGGCGGCGTACTTAGCCCTTGCTAAGATGAACTCGGCCAGCGGGCTCTGAGCGAAGTTGTTCTCCCCGATCTCATCTATTATCTCCGAGAGACCGATACAATCCTTTCCAAGGGCAGATAGGGTCAGCAAGCCGTAGGAGGCCTCCTCGTAGAGTCCCAGCCTCGCCGCTTCGAAAACCAGTTGCTCCACCTTAGCTGAGAGTTGCGCCGCGAACTCGGGATCCAGCTTGTAACCCAAGAGGTTCAATGCTGTCAAGGACGTATACGTATACTTAAGGTCAACAGGCCTCGAGGGCACCAAGCTGCTCAAGGCGAGTTGCGTCACGTTCTCTGCGGCCAGCGCAGCAACGGCCAGCGCGAGGGCGAGCATAACGGCGCGCTTCATTCTAGTACCCGAAGAGGGGGCGACGGAAAGTCTCAAAAGGGTTATTGGCTCGCTCCCGGGAGCTCCTCACCAGCTCGGCCGAAATCCGATCGCTCATCGCCTATGCCGATAAACCCCGCCTCCCTTTAACTCCCCCGGGAGAGAATCCATGGCAAGCCTGAAGCTGACCTACTTCGGCCACTCCACGTTCCACCTAGACCTCGAAGGCACTGGAATAATAATTGACCCTTGGATTACGAACCCCTTATCCAAGATCTCTATCGATGATTATATAAACAACTTCAAGACGGACCTAGTCGTCATCACCCACGCTCACGAGGACCATATGGGCGACGCTGTGGAAATACTGAAGAGAACCGGGGCGAAGTTCTTTGCTATACACGAGATCTACGTATACTTATCAGAGAAGGGATTCCAAGGAATCGGAGCGAACATAGGCGGGCCGGCCCGCCTCGACGACGTCGCCCCCGGCTTGGGCGTGGCGCTGACCCCCGCGACCCACTCCAGCTACGACAAGGGCGCTCCTACGGGCGTATTGATATTCAAGGACGGAGAGGCGTTGGTGTACCACGCCGGCGACACCGGGCTGTTCGCGGAGATGCAGTTCATAGGAGACCTCTACGCACCCAAGATAGCGCTGTTGCCTATCGGAGGCCACTACACTATGGACATAAAGCAAGCCGTGCTGGCTACGAAGCTGTTGAAGCCTAAGGTCGCGGTGCCCATGCACTACAACACCTTCCCGCCCATAAGGGCCGACCCGTTTGAGTTCAAGAATGAGGTGGAGTCCGCCGGCCTGGCGGAGGTAAGGGTCATGGAGCCCGGGGAGACTGCAACCTTCAATTTCTGAGCACTGCCGCGCTCAGGGAGCCGCGCTTGGTGCCGGTGGCAGATGCCCACACACACTCCAATCCCGTCAAAGGCTTGGGCATGGAAAAGATCGCGCCCAAGTTCAAGGAAGCCGGAGGTTGGTTCTTGGCAGTGGTGGGCTTGAGCCCGTGGCACTACGGCATGGAAGGGACGCTGGAGAACTACGAGAGGGCGCTGAAAGTAGTGCTGGCCGAGGCCGAGAGGGCGAGGGAGGCCGGGCTAAAGGCCTCAGCCCTTTTCGGATTTCACCCGGCCGACGTGGACAAGTTGCTGGGCTCGATGAGCCCGGAGGAGGTGCTGAGCAGAGGGCTCGAGGTGCTGAAAATTGTCGAAAAGTACTTGGCTAAGGGAGATCTCGACGGGGTAGGCGAAGTGGGGCGCCAGCATTACAAGACCACGCCAGTGGCAGTGGTTATTTCTGAGATGATAATGAACAGGGCGTTAGAGGTTGCAAGGGACTACGGTGCTGTGGTGCACCTCCATTTAGAGCAGGGCGGAAGGATAACCGCATTGGACATTAAGGATAGGATCAATAGAACGAACGCCAACAAAGAAAAAGTTGTGGTGCACCACGCTCGGGGCAAGAGCCTCGAGGCCGCCGTGGAGGAGGGGCTCGTAGCCACCGTGCCTGGGGTGAAGGGCAGTCTGGAGAGGGCAGTGAAGCTCGAACCTCTCTACATGATAGAGAGCGACCACATAGACGATCCTAAGAGGCCCGGCGTAGTTGTATATCCTTGGGAAATGGCAAGGGTCCAGAGAGAGCTGTTAGAAGAAGGCTTGGTCGATGAGGACTATCTGTGGAAGATAAATGTAGAGAACATTAAGAGGACCTACGGCGTGGAAGGTCCATAAGAACTGGCCAAGCTCATTCCCCCGGAGGTGTAGCGGAGTGCCGCTTACGGCCGAAGAGCTCGAGCTGATAAGGAAAGGCTTGGGGAGGGAGCCCAACAAAGTAGAGCTGGCGATGTTCGAGGCCCAGTGGAGCGAGCACTGCTCCTACAAGAGCTCGAGGAGACACCTCCGAAAGCTGGCTATGAGCGCGCCGTGGGTGGTGAAGGGGGGAGACGCGGCTGTCATCGACTTTGGAAAGGTATATGTAGCATTCAGAATAGAGAGCCACAACCATCCCTCGGCCGTGGATCCCTACAACGGCGCCGCCACTGGAGTCGGCGGCATAATAAGGGATATCTTGAGCTCCGGGGCAAAGCCGATAGCCCTGCTGGATGACCTGATCTTTGGGGATCTAAAGGAGAACTTGGTAAAGTGGCACGTCAAGGGAGTAGTCAAAGGCATCTCTGACTACGGCAACCGCGTCGGGGTGCCGACCGTCGGTGGGGAAACTTGGTTCGACCCAGACTTCACGAGGAATCCTATGGTGTCGGCGGCGTGTATAGGTGTATGTCCAAAGGACAAGCTGATAAACGGCACCCCGAAGCCCGGCGACTTGATCGTGATCGCCGGCAACTACACGGGCAAGGACGGTTTGCTGGGATCTTCTTTCGCCTCCAAAAATCTGGAGGAGGGCGTCGAGGAGGAGTACGCGGCAATCCAAGTACCGGACCCGCTGATGGAGAAGCTCCTCATAGATTCGATACTGGAGGCGAGGGACAGGAGACTGCTGGTGTTTGTAAAGGACTTAGGTGGCGGCGGCCTTGCCACCGCGCTCAGCGAGGTGGCGGCAGCGTTCGGACTAGGGGTGGAGGCACACCTAGACAAGCTACACCTAAGGGAGCCCATGGAAGCGTGGGAGATCGTGGTTTCCGAGAGCCAAGAGAGGATGATGTTGGTTGTGGAACAGCAGAAGCTTCCAGAGCTCCAGAAGGTGCTGGAGAAGTACGACGTGCCCTACAGCGTCATAGGAAGGTTTACGGAAGACGGGAAGGTGAAAGTCTACTTCAAAGGCAAGCTGGTCGCAGAAGTGCCGGCCAAGTTCCTAGCCGAAGGCCCGGAGCTCGACAGGCCCTACCGCAGGCCGGAGTGGCACTTGGAGCTGGAGCGCTTGCCGGAGCTGCCCGAGGTTGATTTGAAGGAGGCTTTGCTGAAGGTTCTGAGCTCCCCCAACGTTGCCTCCAAGAGGTGGATCTACGAGCAGTACGACTACGAGGTCCAGATCAGGACGGTCATCAAGCCCGGCGAGGGAGACGCGGCGGTTCTGAGGTTGCTGGAGGACGAGCCCAGAGGCATTGCCGCGTCGACCGACTCAAACCCGCGCTTCACCTACCTGGACCCCCTGCTCGGGGCGGCGGACGTGTTCCTAGAGGCGTACAGAAACGTCGTAGCAACCGGCGGCCGGCCGCTGGCCGCGGTAGATCAAATAGACGCCGGCAACCCGGAGAAGCCCGACCGCTTCTGGTTCTTCGTGAGGATGGTTGACGGCCTCGCGTGGGTCGAGAGGGAGACCGGCGTCCCAATAGTAGGGGGAAAGGTCAGCTTCTATAACGAGGACGAGGTCAGCGGCAAGCAGATAAAGCCGACAGTCATGATAACTATGATAGGCAAGGTAGAAAACGTGTACTACGCTAAGAGGGCGATGGCCGAAGAGGGGGACCTGCTCATTTTGGTGGGCGAGACCTTCCCAGAGCTCGGCGGTAGCGAGTACTTGTGGGCCGTCCACGGCTTAGTGAGGGGCAAGCCACCGCTACCTAGGCCTAGGACAGAGGTCAAGAGCGCCGAGGCGGTTCTGGAGTCCATGAAGGTTTCTGGGGTCACCGGGGTGCACGACATCTCTGTGGGAGGGCTGGCAGTTGCGGCTGCAGAAATGGTTAGGGGCAAAGGAGCCACGCTGTTCCTCGACCGCGTTAAGGGTCAGTGGAGCGAGCCTCGAGAGGCGCTGTTCTCGGAGAGCGGCGCCCGGTACCTCATAGCGGTGAGGCCTGAAAGCGCCGAGGAAGTGATGAGAATCACCGGAGGCATAGTGGTAGGAGAGGTGGGAGGAGGATCGCTCAAGGTAGTGTACAAGGACAAAGTAGTGGCAGACGTGGATGGGTTTGAGGAGGCCTTGGAGAGAGGCTTCGAAGAGCTAATCTAGCGGCGTCCGGCCGGTGCGCAACATCGACTCTATTACGTCTGGACTCTTCTTGTACTTGCGCACTTTCACTACAACCCAGCCGCCCTCCTCTGCCTTTTCTAAGACCTTTACCTTGACTCCCATGGACCTGGCGTAGTCTAGGTAGCGCTCTAGATCCTCCTCGCTGGGGAACCTCAGCACGAACTCCTCGTGCACCGGCCTTCCGCTTGCCACAGCCTTGACTGCTTCCGTGGAAGGGCCCAGTATTGCCTTCCCCAGCCACAAGGCCCTCTCCTCGAAGTCCCTTCCCTTGAGGCCTTCTTCATAAACCTTAAACATTTCTCTTACTATCCTCGGGAACAAATAGTCCTTTCCTTCGTCAAACGGGTAAAGCATTCCTTTCTCTATGTCCCCTATGTTGGTGTAGGAGCCCGTGTACTTTGCGGGAACCCTCTTGTAAAGGGGATCTTTTAGGACGACGCCCTCCCTTCCTTCAGCGTCGAAAGCGTCTATTATCTCCTTCACCCTTCCCGGCGCCTCGTCGGGAGGAAAGGTCCCCAGCAGCCTAACGCTCTTCAGCCCGAACCTCCTAACTAATTCGTGACGTTCCTCGACGGGCATCTGCTTCCACGAGTCTCCCTCTTTGACGAAAATGTCGAAGATGAAGTAATCGAACTCCGGCGCCTCTGGGTAGCGGACCCTCACGTAGGGGTTCTCTTCTCCGACCACCTCACCGGCCACGAAGCTGCCCTCCGGAAGCTCTTCGAGCAACGCCTTCAGCTCCTCTCCGTAGATCGCCCGGAGCCTGGCGTTCGTGTAGGGGCACAGGTGCCCGCCTCTGGTAACAGCGAAGACCTCGCCGCCGACCTCCACTACGCGCACGTTGTAGCCGTTCATCTTCTCTTCTACGGACACGCCTTCGGGGAAGTAGTGAGGTAGCTTCGAGAGCAGCACTAAACGCTGTATGGAAGGGTATCCGGGGACGACCTTAACGTCCCCGCTGTAGTAGATCAGCACCGCCCCCTTGCCTCCCCACTTGCCCTTCTTCAACGGCACGTACTTCGCTCCGCCGTACTCCAAGAGCTCCCTCCCGGGGCGTTGGAAAGGTGTGTATTAATGGAGGGCCCGCTCACTTCTCCATCTTCTTCAAGACTATCTGTGTGTGCGTTCCCACGATCCCCTTGGTGCCCCTTATCGAGTCCAGTATGGCGTTCAGCACCTTGTGGTCCGGAGCCTCGACCCTCACCAGCAAGTCGTAGTCCCCGGTGACCTCTGCTACTTCCTTTACGCCGTCAACTACGCTCAGCTTCCTCGCAACCGAGCTTGTGAACGCGTTGCTATCTACCTTTATCCACACCACAGCTTCGATGTTTTCTGTCGCCCTAGGCCTAAGCGCCCTCCCGCTCACCCTTTCTGCGATGCTTATCAGAGTGTCGTCCGTTAGGAACTTGAGCTTGCTTTTCTTTATTTCCTCCAGTATTTTCATCAGTGTGTCGTCATCCACCCTTATGCCCAGCTTCTCTAGCTTCGCCTTCACCGCCTTCTTTCCGGTGTACTTGTCTATCACGTAGTCTCTGCTCCTCCCTATAAGCTCCGGAGGGAACGCCTCGTAGGTCCGGGGATCGGCCAGAATGCCGGCCACGTGGACTCCGGCCTTATGGAGGAACGCGTAGTCCCCCACTACGGGCATGTTGTAGGGCACCTCTATGCCGGAGTAGCGTTCCACCATTCTAGTGATTTCCATTAGTCCGCTCAGCTTTATTATTTCCAAGTCGAAGTGCACCTTTACGGCTACTGCAAAGAGCTGAAGGGGAACTATTCCCACCCTCTCCCCGAGGCCGTTAACGGTCACGTGAACGGCCGTGGCGCCACCCATAACGGCCCCGAAGGCGCTGGCCAGCGCCATTCCCAAGTCGTTGTGCGCGTGGATGTCGTATTCTACGTTAGGAACGGCTTTTGTCATGTGTTCGAAGAACCTCTGCGCCGTCCACGGCGTCAGCACGCCGACGGTGTCAGCTAAGCTCACTCTGTCGGCGCCGGCGTCCCTAGCAGTCCTCACCACCTCTTCCAAGTAAGCTAGATCTGCCCTTGAGGCGTCCTCCGCGGTGAAGCGGACCTTCACTCCGTAGCTCTTTGCGTATTCAACCATCTCCCCGATGACGCTCAGCGCTTCCTCTCTGGTCTTGCGGTGCTTCGCCTTGAGGTGTATATCGCTGACGCCGTAGAAGATAGCTATGCGGTCCGGCTCGGTCTCTGCTGCTTTATCTATATCGCTTTTGACCGCCCTGCTGTGAGCTATTATTTCCGCCCTTATCTCGCCTTCCTTCTTCATCCACGAGATTCTCCTAACGGCCTCGTATACGTCGGGAGCCACGGCCGGGTGACCGGCCTCTATCATGTGCACCCCGAGCTCATCCAGCTTCTTCGCTATCTCCAGCTTCTGATCGATGGTGAAGGACACGCCGGGCGTCTGCTCGCCCTCCCTTAAGGTGGCGTCCAGCACCTTCACTTTCTCGAAAGCTGGGCGGTACTTTTTCAATATCTCGGAGAACGGCGTTGCCAAGGTAGCTTACCGCCCGGGTCGGTGAGTGGAGATATTAGGTATTTTCCGGGAAGCGCATTTAACCATCTCAGTGCACGTCTCCGGAAGGGACGCGGAGATGGCCGGTAAGGTGAGGGCCAAGGTGATAAAGGTCGGTGACAATATAGATACCGACGTCATAATACCGGGTAGGTACTTGATCTACACGGATCCGGAGACATTGGGTAAGCACTGCTTCGAGCCCATAATGCCGGACTTCTATGAAAAGAGCAAGAAGCTCGGGGGCGTGATAGTGGTCGCCGGCAGGAACTTCGGCATGGGCAGCTCCAGGGAGCAAGCCGTGGTTGCGCTAAAAGGAGCCGGGGTCAAGGCAGTGGTCGCCGAGAGCTTCGCGAGAATATTCTACCGGAACTGCATAAACCAAGGCCTTCCGGCGGTGGCCGTCAAGGGGATAAGCGAGGTCGTCGAGGACGGGGACGAGGTCGAGGTGGACCTCGAGGAGGGCAAGGTGAGGGTTTACGACCCTCAGGGCAACTTGAAGAAGGAGTTCGACGTGCCCAAGCTCCCCCCAGCCCTCTTAGAAATACTGGAGAGCGGAGGACTGGTTCCATATCTGAAGAAGAAAATGTCGGTGACCAAGACATGAAGGCTGTGAAGTTTAAGGGAGACATAGCAGTAGAAGAGGTCCCGGTCCCGCCCATACCGCGGGACCACGTGCTGATAAGAGTGAAGATGGCCAGCGTCTCCCCGCTAGAGAGGGGGCTGGAGAAGGGCAACTTGTGGGTCGAGCCGGAGAGGATACTGGGCTTGGAGGGCTACGGAATAATCCTCGAAAAGGGCGTCGAGGTTGAGGAGGAAGAGGGCAAGGAGGTCCTTGTGGACTCCTACGCGGACGGAATCTTGGGAGTTACCAGAGAGGGCGCGCTGGCGGAGTACTTGGTGGTCCCTCGGGAAGCGGTGAGCGACGCCCCGGACGTCCCGGAATATGCCAAAGCCTTGGCCAGCGCCGGTGCCTTGGCCCTTAGAATAGCGGAGGAGACCTCGGATAAGAAGACACTGCTCATAGGCTCTGGGCTGACAAACGTGCTGGCGTCGTTCAAGCTCTCTTGGGAGGCGCCCCTCCTCCCTTGGGGAAGGGAGATAAGTTTGGACTTGAACTACTTTCCGACCATGGCCTCGGCGTGCACCCAAGAGTGGGACGCCGTGGTCGTCTCGGTGCCGGAGGCCAGCGCCGTAGATACCGCAACCATGTGCGTCAAGGAGGGCGGCAACATATACCTACACCCGCTGGTTGACTACTCCAAGCACGTATTCGCCGGAAAGAAGGTGAACATAGAGGTCTTGAGGGGGGCAGACTTGGGCGAGGGAGCGCGGCTGGTCGCCTCGCTTCCCAGCCGCTACTTGAGGGAGCTTGTTGAAGAGGTAAGGGACATCCGCGAGGCGATAACATCTTCCTTGTCCAGAAGCTTGATAAGGCCCGACGCGCTGTAAGGGATATTTCCGCTACTGCGCGCTCTCTCAACGGCCCGCAGTAATGCTAGTTGACTCACACTTCCACCTCTCTTGGACTGCCCGCTCGAAGATAGACTTGAATCTGAGGGATGCAAAGGATATCAATGAGGTTTACTCGAAAGTCAAGGCGGAGGCCGAGAAGGGGGGTACCTACTCCGGGTGGATCGTGGGCACGCTCCTCCCGATAAGGCTGGCAAAGCTGATCGACCGAGACCTCTTGGATGAGGCCTCCCCGACCTTGCCCGTTTCGCTGGCCACTAGAGATGGGCATATGGCCGTCGTGAACAGCAAGGCGCTGGAGATGGGCAAGCTGGACTGCAGGGTTGAGGGCGTCGAGTGCGAGGGCGGGAGGCCCACCGGGAGGATATATGAAGAAGCCATGCGGAGGCTCCGGAAAGTTATGCCGGATCCGGACGTGCGCGCCCTCTTCAGAGCGTTCAAGGAAGTCCTCGACGAGCTCAGAGAAGGCGGAGTGAGGCAAGTGCACAGCATGTCGTCCCGCTGGCTGGAAATAAAGCTGGTGGAGGAGCTCAACCACGAGGTAGAGGTCTACCACTACACGCCCTCTGGAGGACCTCTCGAGGGCGCGGTCGGTGTTAAGCTGTTCGCCGACGGCGTCATAGTACACGGAACGGCGAGGACGGACGGCAGAGGAAAGCTGTACTTGAGCGCCGCCGAGCTGGCGTCGTGGCTTAGGAAGGCGAAGTCCGAAGGCTTCCAAGTGGCCGTCCACGTTATGGGAGACGAGGCTCTGGATATGGTGATGAGTGCTTTTAGAAAGGCGGAGGTGCCGAGCAGAGTGCTGAGGATAGAGCACGCCGCGCTGGTGAGGGACGACCAACTGGAGCCGCTGGCCGAGCTCGGAGTTCCGGTGACCGTTCAGCCCGGAATAATGGAGGCGGTCGGCGTAGAGGAATTCAAGAAACTGTTGGGCAACAAGTGGAAGATGTTCATGAGGGTGAAGGACTTCCTCGAGCACAGGATAAAGGTCTACGGAGGAAGCGATCACCCGGTCGGGCCTTGGAGGCTGGAGGAGATTAAGAGGTACTACAGGGAGCTCTGGAGGCCCCCCACAGAGGAGGAGATAATGAGACTCCACACAACCGGCTGGGAGCTCGTGGGGATGATCGGGCCCGAAAGGCAGATGGGTGAAGAGATTGGCCTTTGGTGACCTCACTCGTATTTTACCTTGATCTTCATTCCTATCCTGTCCTCAAGCTTCCTGAGCTTCTTTGCTTTCTTCATAACGTTCTTGCCGGCCCACTTGGGCACCGTCACCGTAACCACCCCGTCCTTTATCTCTACAGAGACGGCCTCTGGGAGGACCCTGTAGACGTAGCTCAGAACCTTCTCTTCGCCCCTGCGCGCCACCCTCTTTACGGGAACTACCATCGTCTGCTCGCCCCACGTGTAGATCTCGTACTCCAGCTCGCCGCTGAGGAAGTCCCTCACCTCCACCACCGGCCTGGCCAAGTCCGCTTCCTTCAGCCCGGTGGGCAACTTTACGGTCATCTGAAGCTCGTACACCTTCGCAACGCTCCCGCTGTCTATGAATATTATCGTGTCTACTATGCTTGGAATCATCCCCAGCTCCACCCTTCCTATGAGCCTCTGGACCGCGTCTATCGGCGTCGTCGCGTGCACCACTCCAACCATGCCTATTCCAGCCATTCTCAAATCCATGTATAGCTTGAAGTCTTCGTCTGTTCTCATCTCATCGAAGATCGTGTAGTCGGGCCTCGAGAGCAGCAATATGGCATAGAGCTCCTTGATGCTGCTGTGTTCCTTGGAGTACTGAGTCACGCTCGGCGGAAGCACCATGTCCCTGGGAGACTCGATCGTTTTAACGACCTTGCCCTTCCTGGCGTAGTACTCGGTCAGAGCTTGCGCGAAGGTGGTCTTGCCGGCGCCCGGCGCTCCGGCTATGAGTATGCCTTCGGCCCTCTCCTCGAGCCTTCTGATGAGCTTCTCCGGCAAGTCGTAGTCCTCAAGCCTGAGCTTGGCTATAGGCCTAACCGCGGTGATCTCCCACCCTTCAGATAAGGGCGGCCTGGTGATCACTATCCTGTACTTGCCCAGCTGAACTACCGTGGTCCCCGGCCTGTCTACCTCCACGTACGCGTCCTTCCTAGACTTGGCCGTTTCCAGGATCTCGAGCGCCATCTTCTCCAGCTCCGTGGCGGTGAGGGGTTCTGAGGACAGCTTGACCATCTCCCACTCTCCGGGCCTTCCCTTCTTTGCCTTCGGCACGTCTCCTTCCTTCAAGTGTATGCTCATTGTGTTTTCATCGAAGTACTCCTCAAACTTCAGCTTTGCCGGTCTGTACTCGCCCGCGAAGAAGACCTCGACCCCCATTGCGGCGGCCACGAGCGCTTGCACCCTGTCGCCGGTCACTATGACTGCGCCCCGCTCCTTGGCAACCCTCCTCACCGCGTCGTCTACGTCCCTGTCCTTGACCTCAACTACTTCGAGCTTTACCAACCCTTCCCTCTCAAAGTCTCTGAGCTTGTTCAGCTCCTCCAGCGCGGCCATGCCGGAGGCCAGCCCTCCCTTGGCCTGGGCCTCTATCTCCTTCAGGAGAGCGGTCGGGAGGAGTATGGTGCCGTAGAGCAGTCCTTGCTCCACCAGCCTAGTTACTATTCCCCTCTGCACCGCGTTGAGGTCGGGCACGTATCGCTCGCTTTCCACCTTTTCTGACCCCCGATTCGGGCCGGAAGCGGGGTGATTAGTTTTGAACACCACGCTCTTGTTGCTGGCAGTGCTTAACGTCACCCAAGGGACGCCGTTCTACGAATGCGAGCTCCACTCGGTAGTTTACCAAATGAGGGTAGGCAGTCTGCTGGCAACGGACTTCCTCGCTTGGCTCTTCAGCTCGCTCACCGATAAGGTCTACTGCTACTCCGGAAGGATCCTCCTTCCGCCGAACTCCACACTCAGATACTCAAACGCCACCGTTGCCACGCTGTTTTCTCACTTACCGAAGGTGAGGAACGTGGAGGAGCTGAGGATCAAGGGCGAGTGGTACTACGTAATGCTCTCCTCTACAGAATACTCCAAAAACGCGGAGGAGGCATTCTCGTGCTTGAAGAAGTGGGACGACCTAAGGGCGCTTTATTGCTTCCTTAAGCTGAGGGGCTACTACGAGCGCCTCTACGCAGGCCGGGTCGCCGTGGTGCGCAACCCTTGCTTGGCCGGAACCGAGGACCCCGGAGAGCTGTGGGCCCTGGCCTCCATTGCCAAAAGGCTGCGCGGGGGCAACCAGACCTTGGCGCTGAATGCGCTGTTCTCTTACTACGCCTATGTAGCTTATTACAACGCCAGCGACGTGGAATTCGCAAGAATGCTCGTCGCCGCCCTCACGAGAGGCCTCTGCAGCCCTCTGGAGGCCTCTCTGGCCCTGCTGTGCAAGCTTGCCACTCCCGACTGGCGCAGTTGCTATGCCTTGCTCACCTTCCTGCTGTGGAGGTGAGAGAAATTACGCCCCTTCCGGACCACCGCTGGGTAGTAGCTTGGACGTGGAAGAAGCGATGAGGCTAATCTTGAGAGAGCCCACTGAAGAAGTGCTGACGCAAGAACAGCTCAAGGAGTACTTGGAGACCGGAGTACCCCTCACCCACTACATAGGCTTCGAGATATCTGGCTTCGTCCACTTGGGCACTGGAATAGTAACCATGAGGAAGGTAGCTGACTTGCAGAGGGCCGGAGTTAGGACCAAGCTCTTCTTGGCGGACTACCACTCTTGGATAAACAAGAAGCTCAGCGGAGACTTAGACACAATAAAGCGGGTTGCCTTGGGCTACTTCAAGGAGGCCCTCCTTCAGTCGCTGAGGGCGGTGGGCGGCGACCCGGAGGCAGTTGAGGTTATACTGGCCTCGGAGTTCTTCGAGAAACTCGGGGTTAAGTACTTCGAGAACTTCTTGAAGGTATCGAACAGGCTCACGCTCTCTCGCGTAAAGAGGAGCATTACTATCATAGGGAGGAGGCAAGGCGAGGGGGTGAGCTTCGGTCAGCTGGTCTACGTGCCGATGCAGGTGGCCGACATATTCTCCTTAGGCGTCAACTTGCCGCACGGAGGCATGGACCAGAGGAAGGCACACGTGATAGCAATAGAGGTCGGCCCCAAGGAATTCGGGTACAAGCCCGTTGCCCTGCACCACCACCTGCTTTTGGGCCTTCACTTGGACGAAGAGACGAGGAAGAAGCTCCTTGAGGCGAAGAAGAAAGGAGACAGGGAGGCCTTTGAAGAGAGCTTGATAGAAATAAAAATGTCGAAGTCGATACCTCAGAGCGCCATCTTCGTCCACGATACTCCCCAAGAAATTAAAAAGAAGCTGAGAAAGGCCTTCTGTCCGATGGGAGAGGTAGAGATGAATCCCGTCCTCGATCTGGTGAGGTACGTGATCTTTCCGTGGCTTGAGGACAAAGGAGAGAAGTTCGTTGTTGTCAACAAGAAGACGGGAGAGAGGAGGGAGTTTGAGGGCTACAGCGACCTAGAGCGCGCCTTCGCACTGAAGGAGGTTCATCCGCTGGACCTCAAGATGGCCAGCGCAGAATACTTGATAGAGATGTTGGAGCCCGTTCGAAAGCACTTCCTCGAGGGGCCCGGCAAGAAGTACCTAGAAGAAATGAATCAAATAAGGATAACGCGCTAGGCCTCGGGTAGCTTTATTTTGGTTCCTTCCCACAGCTCCTTCAAGTGCTCTATGCTTTCGGTTTTTGGTATTGGAATCACTACTGGCGAGCGCGACAGCAACCAAGCTATGACTACAGAAGCCCTCGGCACTCCCAGCTTGTCTGCCAACTCCTTAACCCACGGTAAGTTGAGCGCCTCCCCGCGGTCCAGCGGGGTGTGCGCTTGCAACGCTATGCCCCTCCTCTCCAGATCGGGAAGGATCTCCTCCGTCTTCCGGAACGTGGGACTGTACTTGTTCTGCACTGCCACAATCTCCACCTTCTTGGTCGCCTGCAGAGCCACTTCGTACTGCTCTTTGGTTACGTTAGATACGCCGATCATTCTTGCCAGTCCCATATCCACTGCCCTCTCCAGCTCTCTCACTTCGGTCGCAATGTCCTCGGGCCAGTGCACGAGCACCAGATCCGGCACCTTACCTAGGCGCTCCACTTGCCTCTTGAGCGACTTTTCAAGATCATAGCGGATATTCCAAGGATACAGCTTGGTTGTGACAAAGATGTCCTTGCTTCCGTATCTTTCCATGGCTTCCCGTATCAAGGGTTCGGTTCTATACATTTCCGCCGTATCCACGAGGTTTATTCCGAGCTCAAACGCATAGATCAGGGTTTCCACGAACGCTTTAGGGTTCCTTACTGCCCACGAGCCGAGGCCTATGTCCGATACCTTTTCCCCACCTATACGCCTCAACCTTCTCACCCGGGTCGGGGGCAGAGGGGTTCAGCTCACCCTTCGCCCGGCCTAGCGGACCTCATCCCCTATAGGGCTTTACCTTGAACACTTGCTCCGGGCGGTGTACGCTCACTCCGGCGAACTGGGACCCCCTTAGGGGCATGCTCTTTATATAGACGACCCACTTGTAGTTCTCCAAGTCCACCGGTCTGTTCACGACCTCCGCTATCCTCCTTATTGCCTCCTCCTTAGGGAGCTCTTCCCACTCATCCCCCTTCAGCTCGAAGATTGGGCCCTCCAACGTTATCCTGTAGCTCTCGCCCTCCGGTATCTTCTTTGCTGCTTTTTCTACGGCTTTCACCACTTCCTCTATGTCTGCGGGAACTGAGTAGTCATAGGGAGTTACCTTGAGTAGCACGGTGTACCGCGGATCAACCAGCTCCTTCAGCTTCTCCACAGCCTCGAAGGGATCTCCTTTGTACTTAATTATCAAATAGCTGGGCTGTTTCTTAACTACGAAAAAGTTCTTTCCCCAGTAGCTCCGCAGCTCGGCCTCAGCCCTGCTTTCCCTGCCCCTCCAGCACGACGCCGTCACGTTGAACTCGCTCACAGCAACCTTACCCAAGCTTGGGCACAAAGCCTCCCTATAGCTTTGTCCGGGGGACCTTCGGTGGACCTCTTGTGCGTCTTCGCGTCGGCTTCGGCGGCGATCTTCTCCTTGATGGCTTGGTCCAAAGCCTCCGAATGTTCATTGATACTAGATGCCCTCAGGAAGATTTACAGAGCCGTGAAGGCCAAGGAAGATTGTCTGGGAAAGAAGGCGGTCCTCGCAGTGGTGGAGGCGGCGAGGCTCCTCTCTGAAGACGCCAAAGAGATGTATGAAAAGACAGGCGACGAGAAATACCTAGAGATAGCGAGGAGGTGGGAGGAGTTCGTTAAAGCCAATAAGAATGCAGTGGAAAAGGTGCTGGGGTATCCTTCAAAATAGCAATATAAACTGACTGCGTCCCAGCGGCGGTGGTGGGCACATGGAGTACATCTACGCAGCGCTGTTGTTGCACAGCGCAGGGAAGGAGATAACTGAAGAGGCAATAAAGAAGGTGCTCGAGGCGGCGGGCGTTGAAGTGGACGAGACTAGGGTGAAGGCCCTCGTCGCCGCCCTCAAGGAGGTGAACATAGAGGAGGCGATCAAGGGAGCGGCGTTCCCCGTGGCGGCAGCTCCGGTAGCGGCGGCTGCGCCGGCGGAGGAGAAGAAGGAAGAGAAGAAGGAGGAAGAAGAGGAAGAGGAGAAGAAGGAGGCCGTCAGCGAAGAGGAGCTCTCCGCCGGCCTCGGCGCCCTCTTCGGCTAAACCTTGTTTTTGTCTCCACACCGCCACCTCGAGGAGAACGCTATGACGTTCGTGCCTCCCGACCATCCACGTTTTCTGTCCCTCATGTACCGCGAGAGGCTCGTGGAGAAGGTCAAGGAGGGCGTAGTGGTCCTCCAAGGACTCATCGCACACGGCCGGGGGGAGGCCTTCGACTACATACTGGGCGAGCAGAGCATTCCGCCGGCCCTAGAGGCTGAGCGCGTCGCGGCGGCGGAGCTGATGTTGGCTAGGAGGCCAGTTATCAGCGTCAACGGCAACACGGCCGCACTGATCCCCCGGGAGCTGGCAGAGCTGTCCAAGCTCACGGGAGCGCCTTTGGAGGTGAACCTCTTCTACCGCTCAGAGGAGCGCGCGGCGCGGATAGCGTCGCTCTTGCAGATGCACGGGGCCGAGGAAGTGCTATGGGAACCCGAGACGGAAATAGAGGGCTTGAGGTCTGAGAGGAGAAAGGTCAGCTCAAGGGGCATTGCCGCGGCAGACGTGGTATTGGTGGCTCTGGAGGACGGCGATAGGACGGAAGCCCTCAAGAGGCTGGGAAAGAGGGTGATAGCGATCGATTTGAATCCGTTTTCGAGAACCTCGCTTACAGCCGATGTGACGATAATTGATAACGTTGTCAGGGCGGTGCCCAACATAATAAGGTTCTATAAGGAGATGAATGAAGCAGAGGCCCGCGAGGCCGTCAGAAGGTTCAGCAATGAGGTAAATCTCAAGGAGAGCATCAAATGGATTAAGAAGTGGCTCGATCAGAAGATATCAGAGCTCTTTTAGGAGCTCCGCTATCTCCTCGGTACTCAGCTTCCTCGCGACTTTGGTATCCGCCGGTACCACACCTATCTCGAAGTTCTCTGCCTTCTTCTCGCCCTCGCTGACCTTCAGTAGTGCTTTAAGAATCATCTTTATGGCATCTTTCAAGCTGACGTCGTATTTGTACTCCTCTTCCAGCATGTCCATTATCTGGCTGTGGTTCTGGCCTATGGCGACTGCCATGTAGCTCATGTACTGGCCGGAAGGCTCAGTCATGAAGAGCTGTGGCTCATCGTCAACACCGGCTATTATGAGCGCGACTCCGAAGGGCCTTACGCCTCCGTGTTGCGTGTACACTTGCTTCAGGTCGCTCACCGCTCTAGTGACGTACTCAACGGGAGCGGGCTCGTCGTACACGAAGCGGTAGTTCAGCGCGGCCCTCCTTGCCACCTCCACCAGCACCCTCCCGTCCGCAGCCAGTCCGGCGAAGCTGGAAATGATGTGCTTGTCTATGAAGAATATCTTTTCAAGGCGGTTGAAATCTATCAGAGGCTGGAGCTTCTTCCTCTCGACGGCGACGGCGACTCCTTCCTTGCACTTTATGCCTACGGTGCTCCACCCCCTCTTGACGGCCTCGAACGCGTACTCCACTTGGTAGAGCTTGCCCTCCGGGGAGAATACCGTTATGGCTCTGTCGTAACCCATTTGCGAGGCGAACCCGAACGCCAACTTCGAAGCCCCGCGGGAGCTCCCGCGGGAGCTAGTAAAAGGCTAGCGGGAAAAAATCACGCGTGTATGCTCTCGAGGAAGCCTTCCTCGCCGGTGTCCTTAGTAAGGTAGCTCACTATGATGCCGGCAGCGAAGGACGCCGGTACGCTGTAGAGCGCCGGCTGGACGAGCACCGGTATCGGCCCGAGCGCCTTCACTCCGCCGAGCCTCAGCAGTACGAACAGCACTGCCACCACTAGGCCGACCAGCATCGAAGCGATCGCACCGGCCCTAGTGAACCTCTTCCACCAGAGGTTCATTATGAGAGTAGTAGCGAAGGAGCTGGCCGCTATTCCGAAGGCAAGCACCACGAGGTAGGACACGTCGAAGCCCTTCAGCAACAGGCCGCCTATGATAGCTATGGTACCCACTATTGCAGCAACTATCCTGGCTACCAGCAGCTGCTCCTCTTCGCTGGCCTTGCCTTTCCTTATTATGTTGGCATAGAGGTCGTGGGCTACGCTGTTGGTGGCTGCGACCATGAGGCCTCCTACTGTGGACAGTATCGCGGCGAACGCTCCGGCCGCTGCCAAGCCCATCAGAAGCTCGCCGCCCAGCATCTTGCCGCTCATTACAACCGGCATGTTCTTGGCCCACGGCGTGTAACCGGTGGCCAGCCAGCCCACTATCAGTGAGAAGAGCGCGGTGCCGGCGGCGAAGCCCACGAATATGGAGAACAAGTAGAAGCCGCCTATGTTGAATATCGCACCTATGGTGCCCTTCCTCGCGTCTTCGGGCTTAGGCACCGTGTAGAAGTATATGAGGATGTGCGGGAGCCCCATGGTGCCCAGTATTATGCCCAGCGCTAAGCTGAGCTGGTTCCACACGTCCCTCGCGAAGGCTCCGGGCTGGACGAGCCTTATGAGCTCCGGATCCTTCTCTAAGGTTATCTTTGCCAGCTCTAGGCTCTTCTGGAGGGCCATGTGGAAGTTTATGGTGTTTATATCGGGCATGTACTGCTTCGCGAGCTGCTCGTTGACGTATTTAGTTGCCAGCGCGGGAGGCGGAACCTCGTACGCCTTGTCGAGGATCGCTCCGGGGCCGCCGAAGGCTATGAGATAAGCTATGAATATCAGCAACATCGCGGTCCACAGCACCAGCGCTTGGAACACTTGGCTGTAGACGGTGGACCTTATCCCGCCCAGCATTACTACCAGCACCACCAGAGCTCCTATGACCACCACCGCGACCGGGTAGGGCCAGTTGAGGAGCAAGCTCATCAGCGACCCAGCGCCTATCATCTGGGGTATCATGTAGAAGGTAGATATAATTACAGTCGCTATCATTGCCAGCGCCCTCAGCTCTTGGGCACCCTTGAACCTCTCGTTGAGAATGTCGGCAACTGTGAACTTCCCTACCTTTCTGACGTACTCGGCGGCGACTATGAGGACCAGCACCCATCCGGCGAAGTACCCTATGGGGTCCCATACCCTGTCCAGCCCGAAGTTGCTTATTCCCCCGGCTACGCCGAGAAAGGACGCGGCGCTTAGGTAGTTGGATGTGAGGGCCCACGCTATGAGTATCCACGGCACCGAGCGGCCGGCGGCGTAGAAGTCTTGTATGCTCCTTACCCTCTTGTAGCTCCACCACGCTATGCCCATAGTTACTAGGGCTACTATTATTATCATTATGAGCGCTACCACGGAGAACACGGCCATCACCTCCTGAGGTAGTTATAGAGGAGTACGGTTCCCCACGTAATTGGGAACATCAGTAAGGCGTACGCCAAGCCCACCGTCAGGCCTCCAGCTATGGGGGTTCCGGCGATGTCCTTGAACGCGCCGAAGAGTATTGCCATGCCAAAGTACACCACCAAGTACGGCACTATCAGCTTTAGGACATCCTTACCGTTGCGGGCCACCTTCCCTCCCTACGACTCTCCACAAAGAGGCTTCACTAAAAAGGATTCTGACTAAACAGTAGAGCTTATATCTATGAAGGGATAAGGAAACACCATGAGGGACCCTGCGTGGAGTCCTTGTTGCTCGCTTACGACGGCTCCGAGCCGTCGAAAAAGGCGCTGAAGGTTGCTATAGATCTGGCTAAAAAGCTGAACGCAAAGCTCTACATACTCTACGTAGTTGACGTGAGGGCGGCGACGGAGATATTCCCTGACATCGCCGGTGAAATCGGTGAGAAGCTCCTGGAAACGGCAAAGGAGCTAGTCAACGAAGCGGTCGAGGAGGCCAAGAAGGCCGGCGTGGAGGCTGAGGGCCTCGTAGAGGCCGGCGTGCCGCCGGAGAAAATAGTCGAAGTGGCCAAGAAGAAGGACGTTAGCATGATAGTCATAGGCGCCCACGGATACGGAGGCATTAAGAGGCTCCTTATAGGTAGCGTGTCTGATAAAGTGATAAGAATGAGCGACAGGCCGGTGGTCGTAGTTAAGGGTTAATGTTTTTCCGCCCCCGCGGGGAGACCGTGAAGCTTGGAGCTTATGCCAGACTGATAAGAATAGAGCACACCCTCTTCAGCCTGCCTTTTGCCTACTCCGGCGCAGTCCTCGTGAGGGTGCCCACGCCCAAGGAAGCTGTATTAATATTCACGGCTCTGTTCGGCATAAGGTCGTTCTCGTTAATTATCAATAACATCGTAGACCGCAACATAGATGCGAAGAATCCCCGCACGGCGAAGAGGCCCTTGGTCAGCGGCGAGGTGAGCCTCGGAGAGGCTTGGGCGCTGGCGTTGCTCTCCTTGACTCTCTACTTCCTTTCGGCATACCTTTTGAATGCCTATGCCTTGCTCTTGAGTCCAATCTTCCCGATAATGGCCATAATTTATCCATTCATAAAAAGGAAGTACCCATTCGCCCACTTCTGGCTCGGTGCAATACTCGGCGGCGCGGTAGTGGGCGGAGCCATAGCGGTGTCGGGCGAGGCGGCCAGCTTGTGGGATGCCTTGGCTAGGGTGCCCTGGACGTATGCCTTGGCAGTCGCCCTATGGGTCTCTTCCTTCGATATCCTCTACTCAATATTGGATGTCGAGTTCGACCGGAAGGAAGGCCTCCACAGCCTCTCTGCCGACTTCGGCGTCGACACTGCAGTTAAAGTGTCCAAGGTTTTAGCCATAACCTTCGCCGGCCTGGCGACGTGGTCCATAAAGCTCTACAATTTGAACGTTGCATCTTCCTTCCTGACGGCGAGCGGCGTGTTTCTGCTAGCAAGACTGTACGGCGTTGCGGAGAGGAGTCCGGAGGAGGCCGCGAAGGAGAGCTTGGACGAGAACGTAAAGGTCGGACTGCTGGTCGGCCTAGCGCCGCTGTTCAAGCTTTTGCCCGTTCCGTGAAACTGCCGTCTTACGGCCACCCCCTTATTCCGCTTCCGGGCCTAAGGTGAGTGGCGGGGTTTAGGCAGTGGAGCTCTTAGTTGGCGGCTGGAAGCCCTTCTCGCTGGTCGACGTAACGGGCAGAATAACCTTCACCGTGTGGTCGTGCGGTTGCAACCTCAAGTGCCCCTTCTGCCACAACTGGAAGCAGGCTGAGTGGATGAACTGCATGCCCTTCCTCGAGACAAAGTTCCTAGAAGATCTAAAGGAGAGCCGAGACTTCATCGACTACGTCCACTTGACCGGGGGAGAGCCCACGTTGCAGCCGGAGCTGGTGAAGAAGCTGTCGCGGATAAGTAAGGAGCAAGGAGTGGAGTTCTCGCTGAACACGAACTGCACCACAGCGCCGGCCTTGGAGCTGATCAACCACGCCGATCACGTGGCCTTCGACGTGAAGGTGCCCTTTCCCCAGCTTTCCGGCCTCGACGGGAAGTCCGGGACGCTCTGGGGAACGTTCGAGAAGTGCACGGACAAGCTGGCCTCCAGCGGAAAGCCGGTCGAGGTGAGGGTCCCAGTGGCGAGGGGTCTTACGGAGAGGTACGTGGATGAGATTAAGAGAATCGTGCAGAAGTTTGACCCGGAAAAGGCAGTGGTCGTCGTCAACCCCCTCGTGGGACCGCCGCTTACTGAGCCGCGCGACGAGGAGTGGTGCAAGGAGCACTGCTACCCGGGCAAGTTCAGCCCGCGGGAGGAGCAGTTTTGGAAAGAACAGTTCCCCGGATATAAGGTGAAGGTAAAGCGGTGGCTCGACTGAGAATCGAGTTAGAGATCCAAAATTCTGAGCGGTCGGTTAATCTATGTTGAGGCCCTCAACATGGGAAGCCCGGCATTAGGCATTCCGAACCCGCACACTTTTTATAGAACCCATGCTAGGGGTTAACGGAAGAGAGCCATGCCCGGCGAGATACCCCTCATCGGCGAGAAGCTACCGGAGATGACCGTTCACACCGACCACGGTCCCAAGAAGCTCCCTGACGACTACAAGGGCAAGTGGCTGGTCATCTTCAGCCACCCGGCCGACTTCACCCCGGTCTGCACCACCGAGTTCGTGGCGTTCGCCAAGAGGTACGAGGACTTCAAGAAGCTGAACACTGAGCTGCTCGGCCTCAGCGTTGACAACACCTTCAGCCACATAAAGTGGAAGGAGTGGATCAAGGAGAAGCTGGGCGTCGAGATACCGTTCCCGATAATCGCTGACCCCCTAGGCACCGTCGCCAAGAGGCTCGGCATGCTCCACCCCGAGGGCGGCGTGGTGACCGTAAGGGCCGTCTTCATAGTAGACCCCGAGGGCAAGGTTAGGGCCATAGTGTACTACCCGCTCAACGTAGGCAGGAACATCGACGAGATACTGAGGTTGCTCAAGGCTCTGCAGGTGAGCGACAAGCTCGGAAGGGCGCTCCCCGCCAACTGGCCGAAGAACGAGCTCATCAAGGACCGCGTCATCGTGCCGCCCGCCAGCACCGAGGAGGAGGCGAAGGAGAGGGTCAAGAAGTACGAGTGCTTCGACTGGTGGTTCTGCCACGAGGAGGGCCCCAAGGAGGACGCCGAGGAGGCCGCAAAGTTCCTCTGCAGGCTCTGCCAGTAAAAACCCCCTTTTTCCAAAGCCTTCCCGCTCCTTCTCGATGAAGATCCTATCCCCTCTCCGAGGGGGTGAGGACTGCACCGGATCCTGAGGCCTCCGCGTGGGGAAGGCCATGGACGAATGCTTCAAGGAGTTCGAGGAGTGCTTCGAGTCCTGCGTTGAGGAGAGCCGCGCGGAGCCCGGCCCTTCGTGCGGGAGCCTCTGCTGGAAGCTCTACTGGGAGTGCGAGAGGCACGCCCTGTCGGCAGAGGGGCGGAGGAGGCACCGGCGTTCTCCTCCTTGAGGCCTATGGATCTATCTCAACGTAGCCGCCCAAGGAGAGGACCTCCTCGCAGGTTCCGTAGTCGTGGAAGTGTATTTCGAAGGGATAGTCCCAAGGAACTCCGTACTCCTCAATAGCTTTGAATATTATTTTCTTCTTCACTTCTCTTTTCTTATATTTCTCGGGAACGCATATCAGCACGTCAACGTCGCTCATTATTGTGGTCCTTCCTTCAGCAACGCTCCCTATGACATATACCTTAGCTTCGGGGATCAGCTCCTTAGCAGCTTTAGCTATCTTCCCGACCACTTCCTTCCACATGCGCAGATATCTGGCGTGGTGCTCAGCCCAAGACGTCTTTCTCGACCTCATCGAGGACCTTGAAGAGCTCCTCTACGGCCCTTATCATTCTGAGCGCGCTCGTCCGGCTGGGCTCCCACAGCTCGTACCGCGCCTCAGAGTAGGCGTCCTCTAGGTCCATCAGCTCCTCCTTGTGCCTTCTCACGAACTCTCTAATCTTCAATGCTTGCTCCTCAAAGCCCTCTTCCGAAAGGCTCTTGGCCAAGAACCCGGCCAGCTCCCTTATTCCGTGCACTCTCGGGACCTTTCCTACGAGCCTCAGTATTGAGGATTTGAGCCTCAGCTGGGCGGCCTGCTCCGCGTGGAAGGACGCGAGGTCCGTCCTCTCGAGGCTCTTGGCGAGGTCGAGGAACGCTTCCGCCCTCTCCCTGAGCACCTTCGCCTTCAAGCCCTCGTTCAAGTAGCGCTCCCTAGGGACCTCTGAAGGGGGAGTTATTCACAAGCTCTCAGAAACATCTCTCTGGCCCTGCTCACTCCTATGGCTTTGATGAGTCTCCCGGCTCTGGGGCCTCTGTCCTTGCCGAGCAGGGCCTTGTACACGAACTTGAAGGCCTCCCTCCCGCTCAGGCCCATCTCCTTGGCAACCTCATAGATCGTGTTGTGTATCTCTACGGCGTCCATGTCATCCCTCAGCCTTTCGGCCAATTTCCTCAAGAACTCGCATCCCTTCCGGTCCTCCACCTTCCCTTGCTTGACCTCCACGCGGTACTCCTCCGGCACGAAGCCTCTTTTAATCCACTCCTCCACGTAGGGAGCTAGGTCCTCCACCGCTTGAGGGTCTCCGGTGAGCTCCTTGACCTTCTTCCAGTCGCGGTAGATCTGGTAGTAGACCAGCAAGTCAGCGAAGCCGGCCCTCCAGACCCTCTTGCCGCTCAGCTCCCAAGCCCTAACCCTCTTGGGGTCCTTGTCCTCGCCGAGCGCCACCCTGCGGTACTCCTCGTAGAGGAGGAGCAGGAATTTCGGATCCATTCGGAAGTTCTTATTCTCCTTTATATCATGCTTCAGAATGAAGTACATTATCACAGCGGGGTGGAGGAGCGCCATTATGTCGTGGAGCGCTCCTATGCCCTTGCTCTTGCTCATCTTCTTCCCGTTCATAAGAACGAAGCCGTAGCGGAAGCCCACCGGAGGCTCCTTTCCGAAGACTTCTTCATGAATCCTCTTGGCGGTGTCCCAAGAGCCCCCCTTGGTGAAGTGGTCCACTCCCCCTCCTTCCGAGTCGACGCCCAAGAAGTCTTGGCGGGAGGGCCAGTCCAGCCTCCAAGCGAGCTTCCAGCGGTGGGACGAGACCTCCCTAACCCCTTCGTGACCGCACGCCTCGCACTTGTAGTATATCTTGTCGTTCTCTATCTTTTTTACTACAGTCTTATCTATTCTGCCGCACTTTTCGCAGACCGGCTTTACGAACCCCCACCAGTCCTTTGGGAGCTTCCTCATGGCAGTTTCTTCCATAATTTTCTTTACCTTCTCCCTCTCTTTCACAAAAAGCCTCAAGTAGTCGTCGTACCAGCCTTCCTTATACAAGTCGCTGGCCCTCAGAACTTCATCCGGCTTTATTCCGAATTTGTCCATGAGCTCCAAGAATTCTGCCAAGAAGTGCTCCCCGTAGCTCTCGTGGCACCCGTAGGGGTCCGGGACCTCGGAGAGCGGCTTTCCTAGGTGCGGCCTCAGCTTCTCCTCTTTGTCCTTCAGAGTTAGAGGGATGTCGTCGAAGGCGTCCATTATGTCTGCGACGAAGACGTACTCAGCGTCGTAGCCCCTCTTCCTCAGCTCCTGCACTATGGAGTAGGGGTAGATGAACTCGCTGAGCGTGCCCAAGTGAGCGGGGCCGGAGGTCGTCAGGCCCGACGCCACGACGAATGCCCTTCCTCCCCTTTTCTTTATTATTTCATCAACGATAGCCTTCAGCCACTCCACTGGAGCCCCCGCGTACTGGCACGGGGGACATAAAGGGAACCTTCCCTTCAGCTTTCCCATATGAGGTTTGCCTTGCCGTAGGCGACGGCGTAAACTTTGGTATCAATACCTAAGTCCTCAGCGAACTTTTGAAACGCGGCCACCGCGTGGGCGAGCTCTGCGGTAGCCACGACTTTCTTTTCCTTTGCTTTGGTAACTATTTCCTTTATCAGCTGGACTGCCCTTCCGGGGTTCAAGAGCGCCTCGGGCTCGTCAATAACGACCAAGTCGGCGTCGCTCTCCAAAGCAGCCAAGGTTAAGTAGGCGCTCAGCGCCCCGGTGCACTTCCAGTCTTCGAACATCTCCTCTACCTTTTCCATTGCTCTAGTATATATTCTATCCATTAAGCTCGACGCTTCGTAGTCGGTTGGTCTCAGCGACATAAGCAGTATATTCTTGAATTCGTTGCCCACTACGTTCTCCACCATCTCCGCGAGAACCCTCAGCGGATTGCTCAGCCCTTCAGCCTCCAGCTCGCTCCTAACCTTCTCTGCGTAGCGCTTCAGCACGAAGTGGAACGGCACTACAAACCTCCTCTCGCTTAGGTAGATAGCCTTGCCGTACGGAAATCCCGTGAGCTCGAGCCTCTCTGCGTCAAATGCCCTCTCGCCGAGCTCCGCGCGGCCCTTCCGGGGCGGCTCCAAATGATCGTATATTGTGAGCAGAGCGTCTTGGGCGCTCTCCGCGGAGTACAAGGCCTTCGCAGTCCTGGCGAGCAGTCCCTTGCCGGAGCCGCTGACGCCGACCAAGACAGTGAGCTGGCCCAGCTCTAAGGAGACGTCGTCGAAGGGCCCCAGCCCCTTCACCCGCAGTTTCAATCAGGAACCCCTACATGGGATCCCCAGCGCCCGGAGGTTTTGAAGTGAGAGCCGAGGACCGCTAAAATAACTCTGGAAGCGTGTGGGCGAAGGGGAGACATGAAGGCAGTTCCGTTCATCCCGACGCCGATTAAGGTAGTTAAGGCGGCTCTTGAGCTGGCCAAGGTCGGGCCCCGGGACGTGGTCTACGACTTGGGGAGCGGCGACGGGAGGGTCGTCGTGCTCGCCGCCAAGCTCTTCGGGGCGCGGGCCGTAGGGGTGGAAATTGACGATGCTTTAGTTATACTTTCAAAAATGAAAGTAAAGGAGGAGGGACTGGAAGAAAAGGTAACAATACTGCAGAAGGACTTCAGGGAGGTGAGCCTCGAAGATGCCACTGTAGTGTATTTGTATATCTACTACGATGTAATTAGGGATATGTTATTGGATAAGCTCAAAGAACTGAAACCCGGGGCCAGAGTGGTAACGCTGGAAATACCGGTGCCGGGGTGGATGCCGGTGGCGAAGAGGGGGGTTCAAGACGAGGCCGGCGTCGTGAGGACGCTGTATTTATACATAAAGGGGCTCTCGGACCCGGAGTCCTGGAAGAACGAGGAAGCCGACACGTCTTGGAAGGAGGAGTTCCGGAGGAGGCTGTGGGGGAGATGAGAAGGGAGGCCCGCCTGTGGTTGCTGAGCGCCCTCGAGGACTTGGAGGACGCAGAGGACATGCTGAAGAGAGACAAATGCTTCAGAGCAGCATCCTTCGCACAGCAGGCAACGGAGAAGGCCCTAGAGGCGCTCTACTTCGTGGTCCTCCGTAGAGAGCCTCCCAAGACTCACATAGTCACGGAGCTGTACAGGAGGCTCAAAGAGGGCAGCTTCTCCTTACCTAAGGACGTTGAGAAGAAAATATACGTGCTGAACAAGTATTACACCGTTACACGCTATCCCGACGCGGCCAACGGGCTCCCCTCCGAGAGCGTCGACTGCTTTGAGGCCGAGAGAGCGTTGAGCATCGCGATGGAGGTGGTAGACTTTGCGAAGAGAAGACTTGAGGAGGAAGGCGCTTGAGGCCGCCAGGAGGTTGCTCGCAGCACTGGAGAGAGAAGGAATAAAGATCAAGGAGGCCTATCTGTTCGGGAGCTACGCTAGGGGAGACTTCTTGGAGACGAGCGACGTAGATCTCATTGTAATCTCCGAGGACTGGAGGGGCATGAGGTTCTTAGATCGGCTGGAGCTCGTGTACAGGCTGGAGTGGGAAGAGGGAATAACCCCTTGGGTAGAGGTCCTCCCCCTAACTCCGGAAGAAGCGGAGCGCAGGTCTGCAGTGCTTGAGGACGCCCGGAAGTACTGGATTAGGGTGATGAACCAGACTGAGGCCGATGGGTGAGGGCCTCGACCCCGATAGGCTGAAGCCCCAATTTAACTGCCCCCTCTTGGGCGGCGAGGGCGAAGCTTGCTCAAGGTAGACCCCGCGAGGAGGCCTTGGTTGGTGGCCTACCTAACCCTATCCTACCCAGACCACGAGACGTTCTTGGAAGCGCTGGAGTATTTGAAAGACAAGGCAGAGTTGGTGGAGATAGGCATACCTCCAAGGTTTGCCAAGTACGACGGACCGACGATAAGGAGGAGCTACGAGGCTGTTCGCAATAAAGGAATAAGCTTGGAGAACTTCGAACGCTACCTCGAGGACGCGTGTGAGGTGCTCCCTCCAGAGAGACTTATAGCTATGACTTACTACGAAGACATCAAGGAGAAGTACGACAAATTCTTGGACAAGGTCTGCGCCGGCGGAGTTCTCCTCGCCGACGCTGTGATCGACTTCACCGAAGAGCTGGAGGATATTACCGAAAAGGCGAGGGAGAAAGGCAAGAGCGTGGTCTTTTTCGTCTCGCCCACGACGCCGGACCACATAATAAAGAGGGTGGCGGAGCTCAGCGACCCGGTGCTCTACCTAGGGGTCAGGCCGGCCACGGGAATACCCCTGCCGGTCGGGATACCCAACTTGCTGAAGAGGATAAAATCATTAACCGACAAGTACGTTGTAGTGGGCTTCGGGCTGAAGGAAGAGGAAGTTCCGGAAGCGGTTAGGAGCGGCGCCGACGGGATAGTGGTCGGAAGCGCGCTGGTTAAGGCGCTGAGCGAGGGCGTGGAAGAGTTCAAGAAAAAGGTTGACCACTACATCGAGCTGCTCACCCGCTCACGGGTATGAAGACCCCGTGGATTACTCCGCCAGTCACGCTTAAGCTGAAGACTATTACCGACGTCACGGCGCTGGAAACCCCTCCGGCTATCGCGCAGTACGGCGCTCCCGCCGGGTAGATCAGCATGCACACGCCCCAAGAAAGCAGTCCCCCGACGCCTCCCGCTATGGTGCCGGCGCCGGCGGCCTGGAGGGCGTGGCGGGGGGCCAGCACGAAGGCGATGCCGCTTATCACGAGCAACGTTAATAGCACGGTGAGTACTATTGTTGTGACGTCCAAGGGCCCTCCCCAGTCCCCCGCGGGGCGGAGGCAATAAGAGGGTCGGTCGAGGTCGGTCTCTTCATCGCTCAGTTCCGCGGGACTCTCTCCTCACGCCCACTTCGAAAGCGGGATTTAGCTAAAATAGAGCGGGAGAACCGGGGAACTGGTTGCGCTGGCTTGCTGACGTGAGGACGGACGAGTTGCCGAACATACTGGCGGCGCTCGTGAAGAGGCCCGGCTACGACCAGCGTTTGGTGCTGCCCAAGGTTAGGAAGGCCGCCGAGCTCGTGGCAGGGAGGCTTGAGGTAAGGCTGCTGAGCCCCCAGAGGGGGGACGGGAAGGAGGCGGAGAAGATAAGGACCGGTTACTGGAGGGCCGCCGGCAAGTGGATCAGCTCGTGCTCGTGCTCCAAGACCTTCTACCCGTGCTACGGAGGGGCCGAGGGACTCTTCGACGCGCTCTCGTGCTTTCCATTCTCTCACAAGGTTCACTACACGGTAGTCCCGGTGGCCCCCACGGAGGGGGCTGACATAAAGTTCCCTTGGTTCTTCACTAGGGCTTACCACTTTGCCAGAGGCGCGTTGCTCGGGGTCAGCCCCCCTCGCCGCTTCTTCGACTACGTGAGGCCGTACTACGGCCCCGGATGGTACAACGCCATGGAGGCCGGTCTGAGGGCGCTGAACCTGGCCTTCTCCTTGAGCACAGTCCCCTACAAGGTTGACGTAGCAGAGCAACTGCTCGCGGCCCTAGCGTACATACCAGTTAACTTAGAGGTTGGCATATACACCAGCAACCACCTAATGAGTGACCTCTACGGCCTTGCCGTTTCCTCCTTGGTGCTGGGAACTGCTTGGAGGCCTATGGCCCGCTTCTCTTGGAGGATCTTGGAGCCGCTCGCCTACGAGCTAAACAAGCAGCTCGACGGCTGGGACTACGAAGGGGCCACCGCCTACCACTTGCTCGTGCTGGAAGGAGCGTTGGCAACGCTCTACGTCGCTTCAATGACTGACAGGAGGTACGCAGAGAAGCTCTGGAGCATGACGAAGGCGGCTCTGAAGGAAGCTACGGAGCTCTTGGCCAGCATCACGTTGCCGGACGGGAGCTTCCCGCTGATAGGGGACAACGGAAGCGACAGGGCGCTGGTGCTCGAAAGCTTGGAGCTGGACTACACCTCGAGCATCACTGCGCTGGCACTGGCGAAGAGGCTCGGCCTGCTGGAGGCATTCCCCAAGCTCGAGGGGAAGGCTAGGGAGGAGGCGGAGCTGGTTCTGAGGGCCTTGGATGCCCCCTACCCGGAGGAGGGGAGCTTCAGCTCCTCGAGGCCGTGGCTCCACTCCTACAACGACGGAAGGCTTCTGGTAACGCTGGCTTGTGCGAGGTCTGAAAAGGGAGCTCCGACGGGCCACCATCACGACGACAAGGGCTCCTTCACTATATGGAAGGACGGCTGGGTGGTCGTGGACCCCGGCGTCTTCACCTACACGGGAATGAAAAACGTAAGAGATCTCATGAGGTCCCACTTCTTCCACTCCACGCTCAAGAGGTGCTGTAGCTTTCCCGGAGCGTTCAGCGCCCGTTGCGAGGCGCTGTGCAGGTTCTACGGATACATGAAGGTGGAGGTTGTAGAGGGCTGGAAGAGGGAAATTAGCATAAAGAATGACAGGGTAATGATTAAGGATATATTAAACTCTAGAGGATCGATGAGCTTGATGTTGGTAAACGAGCCCGAAGAGACCCCCGAGGGGCTGAGGTTGCCGAACGCGATGCTCAAGCTGCCGGGCTCCTACGAAGTGAAGGAAGCCTTCTTCTCCCCGGCCTACGGAATCCTGAGGAAGGGATACCTAGTAAGGGTGCACGACGTCGGTCCCGGCGAGGCGGTGACGGAGGTGGTCCTTTGAGGGCCGTTCTGGCGCTGATTATGCTCATCGCCCTGGCTCTGCTGTTCGGCAGATACTTCTTCTTACTTCTAGGAATAGCTACGTATTTGCTGTTGCTGTACCTTGCCTATAAGGTGGTGGTGTTCCACGGCAGGGTGCTCAAGGCGGGGAGGAGCACGGAGCACTACGCTGAGGAGCTGGTCAGAGAGCTTAAGGCTTTGGTGAGGGTAATACATAAACTGAAGGTCAGAAAGCGATAACCATAAAACGCTTACAGGGTCTCTGCTAATCTGAGATGAGTTGCGATGAGGCGGACCGAGCGCTTGGTCGTGCTCGCCCGCTTCGTGGGCAAGAAGGGCTACACCGACCCCTCCCTCCTGGCCCTCCTCGGCGCTAGGGAGTACTACCGGGAGGTTAAAACTTGCGCGAAGGGCGGCGCGTCGCTCAGCGTGGCCCCCCTGGGGGTCCCGGAGGAGGAAGCAACCGGAATGGTTACCTTAACGAAGTTCAAGGGCAAGGCGAAGGTTTCCCTATACCTCCGCTCCGGCGACGGCTTCGTGAGGGAGAGTCTGCGCCACGTCTCAGACATTATTTTTGAGGTCGTCCCCAGCTTTAAGAGACTTTACGTAGTAAGGTCGCCCAACTACGAAGGAATACCGATAGCGGACAAGCTCTGGAGGTGGCTCTGGGAGGGCCACTCGCCGGACGGGAAGGTGTTTTACTTAGACATTCGGGCTTCTGGAAGATTGAGGAAGAAGCTCGAGCTGATGGCCTTGAGGAGCGGCGCCTTCGTGCTGAACAGATGCTTGGAAAGGCTCGAGACCAACGTCGTGAAGAGGGCCGAGGAGCTGGAGAGGTTCGAAAAAGAAACGAGAGTCTGGGCGGACAGCATGTACTTGTGCAAGTTCGACGGCTCTTGCTTCGGCATGAGGGACGTTATTGGAAGCTAGAGAAGGGCCGCCTCCAGCGAGTTGCAACAGCTACACTTCTTCGGCTCCTCCGGTATCCTCGGTATCAGCTCGTAGAGCAACCTCTTCGCGTTCTCGGTGTTCCTCTTCATAGTTTCTATGACTTCCTGCGCCGTTACGGGCCTCTCGGCCCACACGTCGTAGTCTGTAATCATCGCTATGGTAGCGTAGCAAGTCTGGGCCTCGCACGCCAAGTTTACTTCCGGCACCAGAGTCATGCCTATTATATCCGCCTTAAACACGTCCTTCCATATCCTGCTCTCTGCCCTCGTAGAGAATCGCGGCCCTTCTATGCAAACGTAAGTCCCTTTGCTGTGGACCGCTATTCCCAGCTCCTTAGCCGTTTCATAAGCCAGCCTGCGCAAGTCCTCGCAGAACGGGTCAGCCATGCTGACGTGGGCTACCACCGGGCCCTCGAAGAACGTATATTCCCTCTTCTTTGTCATGTCTATAAACTGGTCGGGAATTACAAAGTCGCCGGGCTTGTAGTCCTCTCTGAGGCTCCCTACGGCAGACACGGAAATTATCCACTTAACGCCCAAGCTCTTCAGCGCCCATATGTTGGCCCTGTAGTTGACTCTATGGGGCGGAACCTTGTGGCCCCTGCCGTGCCTCGGTAGGAAGGCAACGCTCCTTCCCTTTACCTTACCTACGATTATATTGTCGCTTGGCAAGCCGTAGGGCGTGTACACCTTTATCTCCTTGGATTCCTCAAAGAACTCCGGGTCGTAGAGCCCGGACCCTCCGATGACGGCTATTTCTGCGCTGGCTCCGGGTTCGGGAGGGAATGCCGGCAAGGCTCGCTCCCCCCAAAGGCGCGACTAAAGCCTTTTTCTGCATCCTACGATACCCGCAAGGATAGAGACCATGAAAGGAGGTGGGATCCGTGGTGTTCGTAGAACCGCCCGAGGAGTGGGAAGAGGAGACCAGGCTGATTCACGGAGGAGAGTATAGGGATTCGGAGACGGGCTCTATAGTAACGCCGATCTTCGTGTCCGTAATATACAAGTACCCAGAGGGGAACCCCTACGGCTACAAGTATGCCCGGAACTCAAGCCCAACGATAGAAGCCTTGGAAAGGAAGCTCGCATCCGCTGAAAGGTCTGCCGAGGCGGTCGCGTTCTCCAGCGGCATGGCCGCTATAAGCTCCGCCTCCTTCGGGCTACTGAAGCCGGGCTCCAAGCTCGTTACCACTAAAGATATCTACGGCACCACGTATGAGTTCTTCGTATCCTTCTTGATGAATTATGGAATAGAGGTAGACGAAAAGGGCATAGGAGAGGGCGTCCTCGAGAGGATAGACAAGAAAACAGACGTAGTGTTTGTAGAGACCATAAGCAATCCTCTGCTTCTCGTCCCTCCGGTGGACGAGATAGCCAAGGCGTGCGAGGAGGTCGGGGCGAAGCTAATAGTGGACAACACCTTCGCCACTCCGATAAACTTCCTCCCTCTGGAGGTCGGAGCTTACGGGGTGGTCCACAGCGCCAGCAAGTACTTGGCGGGACACAACGACGTCTTGGGAGGATCCTTCGCAACCAACGACAAAAAATTTGCAATGGATCTGAGAAACGTTAGAAGGATATTGGGCGGAATACCGGACCCCCAGCAAGCATATTTCATCATAAGGGGGCTGAAGACGCTGCACGTGAGGGTCAGATACCAGAATGAGGCCGCTCTGCAAGTGGCCAAGTTCCTCCGGGACCACCCGAAGGTAGAGAAGGTCTACTATCCTTGCCTCGACGACCACCCAAGCTACTCTGTGGCCAAGCGCTTGCTGAAGGGGTGCGGCGGCGTGGTCAGCTTCGAGGTTAAGGGAAACGGCTTCGACGCTATAAAGGTAATGAAGAAAGTCAGAGTGATTCAGCGCACGGCCTCTCTAGGAGGAGTGGAGAGCATCATAACACACCCGGCAACTATGACGCACCACACCATACCTCCGGAGGTGCGGAAGGAGCTTGGAATAAAGGACAACCTCTTGAGGTTGAGCGTGGGATTGGAGAACGTGGAGGACTTGGTGAGAGATCTGGACCAAGCGCTTTCTTCGATTTAGAGGTTGAGCACGCTCTGATAGTTGCCCAAGTCCAGCAGGCCATGACCGCTGAGGTTGAACAGTATTACAATCTCTTCGTTCTTCTTCTTGGCTTCCAAGGCAAGATCTATAACGGCTTTTATGGCATGGTTGGTTTCGGGCGCCGGCACTATTCCTTCTGCGCGGGCGAAGAGCCTCCCCGCCTCGAAGCACTCCCTCTGCTCGTACTCCTTAATCTCTATCCATCCTTCCTCGTACAGTAGGGATATCGTGGGAGCCACCCCGTGGTACCTCAGCCCCCCGGCGTAGATCGGGGGCGGCGTGAAGGAGTGGCCCAGCGTGTGCATCTTTAGCTGGGGCAGGAGGCCGGCGGCGTCGGCGAAGTCGTATTCATACTTGCCCCTGCTGAACTTCGGGACCTCAGAGGGAGTTACGCCTATGTACCTCCTCCTCTTCTCTCTAGGATCCTTCGTCCTCTGGAGCTCCTCCCCGAGGAACGGGAACACCAACCCGCCGAAGTTGGACCCGCCGCCTATGCACGCCACCAGCACGTCCGGGTCCTCGCCGATCTCCTCCATCTGCTTCATTGCCTCTAGACCTATTATGCTCTGGTGCAACATGACGAAATTCATAACCGACCCCACGCCGTACCTCCAGTTCCTCTTCAGAGCGTACTCTATCGCCTCGCTCATGGCTATTCCCAAGCTGCCGGGGTGGTCCGGATCCTCTTCTAAGATCTTCCTTCCGAACTCGGTCTCGGTGCTCGGCGAGGGAGTTACGTCAGCCCCGTAGAGCCTCATGATCACCCTTCGGTAGGGCTTCTGGTGGTAGCTGCTCCTCACCATAAACACCTTCACCGGCATGTCGTACATCGCTCCGGCCAGAGCCAGAGCGGTTCCCCACTGGCCGGCCCCGGTTTCCGTGGTCAGCCCCTCCACGCCCTCCTCTTTCGCGTAGTGCGCTTGTGGTATTGCAGTGTTTATCTTGTGGCTGCCGGTGGGCGTGGCGCCTTCGTACTTGAAGTATATCCTAGCCGGGGTGTCCAGCAGCTTCTCAAGCCTTCTGGCCCTCATGAGAGGCGTGGGCCTCCCGATCTCCTTGTACGCTTCCAGCACCTCCTCCGGTATGGGCACCCAGCGCTCGACTGTGTTTTCCTGCCATATGAGCTTCTCCGGCAACACCTTTAGGAGGAGCTCTATTCGCGAGAACTCCCTCTCGGCTCCCTCAGGATCCCTAGGAGGGGCAAGGGGCTTGGGCAAGTCCGGGAGTATGTTGTACCACTTCGTGGGGAGCTCCACTCCTCGTACCCCGTGGGCTGTTAGGGGGGAAAATAAAGGGGTCCTCAGCCCAGCGAGCTCTTAATTTTCTTAACGATCTCCTCTGCCTCTTCCTCGCTGTACTTCTTAGGCGTGTACTCGAACCTCAGCTCGTCCGGCGAGTACCGCGGGACCACGTGGACGTGGAAGTGGAAGACCACTTGCCCGGCCACCTCTTCAGCGTTCGTGATTACGTTAACCCCCTTGGCTCCCAGCCCATTCACCACAGCTTCGGATATCTTCTTCGCCACTTTGAAGACTTTGGCAACCACTTCATCGGGCGCGTCTAGTATGTTCCTATAGTGCTTCTTAGGGATTACCAGCGTGTGGCCCGGCGTTGCGGGATTTATGTCCAAGAACGCCATCACTTCTTCGTCTTCATAGACCTTCCAGGAGGGGAGCTCGCCCCTCACTATCCTGCAGAACACACACTCGCTCAAGGCTCCCGGCCCGTCTAAGAAAGCCCGCGAGTTAAAGGGCTTAGGCGCGCTGAACGCTGCTTACGGCTATCTCGGTGGGGATCTTTTGGAGCTTGACCTCCAATACCTCCACAACCTTTTCGAGCTTCTTCGAGAGCCATTCGACGTCCTTCTTCCTACCGCTTATCCTTAGGCTGACCTCCTTCGTTTCTCCGGAGTCTATTACAGCCATGTCGTGGAACTGCACCGGCGCCTTCCTCACCACGTGTATCGCTCTGGCGAGCCCGTCCAGACCTCCGTCAACGGCTGCGTATATGGAGAACCGAATTACATAGGTTTCCATCTCGCTCATGGCCGTTCACCTCACACCGTTATGCCCGCAGCTTGCTCGGGGGTTAAGATAAGGTTCTCGGGTGAGATGACTTTGCCCGGTGCTACCATCGGCAGTACCATTATGTCCGGGTCCACTATGTAGTCTATTACCAGCGCCTCTCCCTGGGCGACCCTCCTTATCGCCTTCCTCATCTCATCATAGCTCTCCGGCCTCACGCCTTCTATGCCGAAGCTCTCCGCGAGTTTGACGAAGTCTGGTAAGTATGCCAAGTTCTCCCCAACTCTGCGCTGACTGAAGAAGAGGTCCTGCCACTGGCGTATCAGCTGGAGGGAGCCGTTGTCGAACACCAGCACGCCGACGTTCAATCCGTACTGCTTGACCGTAGCCAAGTTCTGAGAGGTCATGAGGAAGCTGCCGTCACCGTCTATGTCCAGCACGGGCTTGTCACGCGCTGCGGCCTTCGCGCCTATCGCGGCAGGGAAGCCGTAGCCCATGGTGCCCAGCCCTCCGCTGGTCAGATACGTTCCGGGCGTGTAGACGGGGTAGTGAAGGGCGGCCCACATCTGGTGTCCGCCAACGCCCGTCGTAACAATGGCATCCCTCGGCATTTCCTCTCTTACTATCTTCAGCACCTTCCACGGCTTCATGCCCCTTCCTCTCTCCTTCAGCAGTAGCTCCCACGCATGCTGGCCGAACTCTCTGGCCTTCCTTATCAACGGAACCTCCTCGTTTCTCTTAAACTTAAGTCCGTCTACAATGTAGTTTATCAATATCTTGAGTGCTTCCTTCGCGTCCCCAACTATTCCAACGTCCGGGTCTATGTTCTTCCCTATCTCACTCTTGTCAACGTCGATGTGGATTATCTTCTTCCCCCTGCGGAACTCCTCGAAGTTGCCGACCGTTCTGTCGGAGAACCTTGTCCCCACTGCCAATACTACGTCGGCGTTGTAGAGAGCGTAGTTCGCTTCCGGCCTTCCGTGCATTCCGGCGTTTCCGAGCACCAGCGGGTGGTCCGCCGGGACGGCGTTCTTGCCCATCAGTGTAGTAACGATGGGAGCCATCAAGATTTCTGCAAGCCTCAGCACCTCCTCAGTAGCAAACGACCACCAGACCCCTCCGCCGGCGAGTATTATGGGGTTTTCGGCCTCCACTAGAAGCTTTGCAGCCTTCATGAGGGCATCTGGGTTGGGCTTAGGAGGATCGGGGCGGTATCCGGGTATCCACTCCTTTAGGAGTTCTTCGTCGCTGGGCCAGTTAAATTCTATGTCGACTCTCCAGAAGTCCCTCGGCACGTCGACCAGCACCGGACCCGGCCTGTTAGTAACAGCGATCATCTTCGCGGCCCTAATGGCCCACGTTACGTGCTCCGGCTTCCTGACGAGCATGCTGTGTTTCGTTATGGGCATAGTTACGCCGACCACGTCAGTCTCTTGGAAGGCGTCCCTTCCCATGACTACGGTGGGCACTTGCCCGGTTATCGCTATCATTGGGGCGCTGTCCATGTAGGCGTTGGCGAGCCCGGTGACGAGGTTCGTGGCCCCCGGACCGGAGGTCGCGAAGGCCACACCGGGCACCTTCCTCTTGACCCTTCCGAAGGCGTCGGCGGCGTGCGCCGCGCCCTGCTCGTGCCTCATCAGTATCACTTCGACGTCGTGGTCGGGTATCTTTTCGTAGAGCCCTAGGTTGGCGCTTCCGGGTATTCCGAAAGCGATCTTGAGACCCTCCTTTTCGAGGGCAGTCAGCAGGGCATCAGAGACCAGCACCTCTACCACCTCCTCTCACTCTCTGAGGTATGGACGAGGGCCTGCGCCCTTGGAACGCGGACTTTCGGGTTCGGGTTACCGCAATTCCAAGGCATCAGCCCACGCGCGGGGGACCGGAGGAGTATTTATACTGAACGTCTGGCTTGCGGAGCGTTACCGGTTATAGGCGGGCGTATACGTCAGACCGTGGGGTTTGATGTGGATGAAGAACGCCTCCTGAAAATACTGCTAACCCCCATAATTGAGAGGGCCAGAGAAGATCGTATGCAGAGCATAGACGACGACCCCAAGGCGGTCCACGTGTCGAAGCTCAGCAGAGGGTGCTCCAACTTCGAGGAGCAAGACACATATGAGGACAACCCAGACCTACTCTTGAAGTCGTTGCTCAGAGGCTCAAACAACAGCATATCGTGGTTGCTCGGACAGCTGGTCCACGCCTCTATAGAGACTGCAGTGGACGGGAAGAGGATAGAGGACTGCTTTATAACGAGTGAGAAAGAAGTCAGCAAAACTGTAAGGATCTCTTGCGAGCCGTATGAGGTCACCGTCAAGGGGCACGTAGATTTATACGTAAAGTGTCCGGACGAGGAGTTTGCCGTCGAGCTGAAGTATAGGAGCACCGGCGAGCTGGGGCTCCGGAGCTACTACCAAACTAGGATATACTCCGCAGCGCTCGGAGTGCCGGTGTATGTAGTGATCATTACTCCCCAGAAGGTAATGGTTGAGAAGGTTGAAGGAGACATGGAGTTCCTCGAGAGGGTCGTCAACGAGTTCAAGTGTAAGGGCTACATACAAGAAATAGTGTTCAACCCCGACGCGAGGCCGTGCAACAACTGCGCCAATAAAGACACTTGCGACATATGGAAGAAGACAGTTGGAATATTGGTATCCCGAATGAAAAGGTGATACTGGTTGGACTTGCTGTCGCTCGCCCTCCTCCTCTTGGGCTTCCCCCTGGGGAGGACGCGGTTGAGGGAGCTTGCGGGCCCCCTCTCCAAGTTTTTGATATTTGTGGTCGAGCCAGTGCTGGGCTTCTGGGCGGGCGTGAACGTTAGGTCAACGCTGGTCGCATTTGCGGCCGTGTTGCCGGAGATCCCAATATTCTACGCGGCCCGCGCGCTCTTCAGAGGATGTAGCAAGAAGGGCGCGGCCGGAATAACCGCGGCTTTTGGGAACACCATATTCTTGGGAATACCGGCGGTGCTCGCCGTAGGCGGGAACGTCGACGCTGCGGTGGCGTACGCTATGATGACCACCTTGATACACTTCACGTTCGCATCTCTCTACAGTTGCAAGAAGGGGAGCGCCCTCATCAAAGTACAGCCCTTCACAGTGACTTTTCTCCTAGGCCTGCTCCTTTCGCCGTTTTCGGAGGAACTGTCATTTATTGTGTGGACGAAGGAGCTCGCCGCCGAAGCGTCGCGGCTGGGACTGCTGATATTGGGTCTGGCCTTTGAAGCGGAGCACCTCAAGCTGGACGGCGAAGTGCTGAGGATAGGACTCCTCAAGCACGGTCTGTTGCCGTTGCTTACGCTACCGTTTGCGCTGACCGAACACACTAAGGCATTGATAGTGGAATCGTCAATGCCGCCGGCCTTTATGAACATAGCTCTGGCGTACGTGTATGAGTACGATGTCAGTATGACAACAAAGGCCGTGATAACCTTGACACTGCTCTGGGTGCCCTTCTTCGTACTCTTCTCTTTCTTCTTCCACTAAAACTCCTCCAAGCCTTCCCGTATCAGCTCGTACAAGCGGTTCATTACCATCTCCGCCGCCACGGCGAACGCCAGATCCCTCAGAGATACCATGCCGACGAGCTCATCGTCCGTGGCCACGGGTAAGTGCCTAACCCCGTGCATCCTCATCATTTCCAGGGCCTTGAGGACGCTGGTTTCGGGGGTGACGGTCATCACGTCGGGAGTCATGACCTCGGACACGGGGGCGTCGTAGCTCACCCCCTTCGCCACCGCGTCCACGACGTCTCTTTCTGTCACTATTCCCACTACGTTGCCCTCTTCATCAACTACGACCAAACTCCCTATTCCCTCCTCTGCCATCTTCTTTGCCGCATCCCTCAACGTGTTGTTAACACCTATTACCACTACGGGCTTCGACATGACGTCCCTTACCGTAAGGCGCCTCACTCCCAAATCCCCAATATTTCCGGGCTTTGGGAAGGTTATATGGGTCGGCGCCTTGCGCTTCAAACTGAAGGAACTGGCTGAGGTGTTTGAGAAAATCGGAATTGGTAGCAGGGAGGCGTTTGTTGCGGCCGAGGAGAGCGCCACCTTCGGAACCAACTGCTTCGATCTGGTCTTTTCCGACGAACCCTACGTAGCTTTAAGGCTGTACTACGACAGCATGAATGACGAACTAATTCCAGTTGTTGTGAGAATAAAGGTGGACAAGCAAGAACACGAGCTGGGCAAAGAAGCCCTGGAGGCCATGTTGCCGGCGCTCCTCTCGGCCGAGGAGGACGAGGAGGTGATCCTAATAGCCGCCAGGCCCCCGAAGGCCAGAGATTTGAAGGAAATGGTAGAAATGATGACGGATCTCTCCCGAGCGATCAGGGAGCTTGTAGGGGAGAAGGGCGGAGGGCTGATCGGCTACACGCCGGCCGACTGTTCGCGGTTCATGTGAGCTCGGCCGCGGGCTGTGTCCCTCACCGTTCGGGGGAGGTTCGTGATCTTCATCGCTCGCCCTTCAGCTCCACCTTTGCTGTCTTGCCCATAGCCTGCCCCGGCAAGTTGGGGTGGAACACGGCTATAGCTACTCCCTTCTTGCCGTGGGGCCTTAAGACCTTGCCCACGTAGACGTTTCCGTGCTCGTCCTCAAATATCAGCCTGGCCCCTATCGCTCTGCACGCCTCCACGTAGCTGGGGAACCTCACGAGCACTTGGTGGGGGTTCTGGTCGTTGGAGCCTCTCCGGTAGGACACCAACACCACTTCCACTTTCCGTCCCCGGCCGGGCTTCGGGGAGAGATTTTTGAGGCTTCGCGGAATTAAGCGCCAAGGTCCCTGGCCGGCCGGGGAGCGCGGTGCCCTATTCCGTGGACAGGCTGAGGTTCGGTCCGGCCGGGATACCGCACGTCGTTAAGAATAAGAGGAACTCGCTTATTGAAGGCATAAAGGCTGTTAAAGAGCTGGGACTGGATGCGCTAGAAATAGAATTCGTAAAGGGAATATGGCTGACCAAGGAGAAGGCTAAGGAAGCGGGCAGGCTGGCTAGGGAGCTGGACGTTCTCTTAACGGCTCACGCTCCCTATTACGTAAATTTAGCGGCTAAGGAGGAGGAAAAAAGGAGAAAGAGCATTGAGTACGTCGTCAAGAGCGCGGAAGTGCTGCACGCGGCCGGAGGCTGGAGCGTGGTCTTCCACCCGGGATGGTACATGAAGAGGGCCCCATCAGCGGTCTACGAGATGGTGAAGAAGTCCTTAGCAGAGATAGTGGAGCGGCTCAAGAGCCTCAGCGTAGACGTTTGGGTCAGGCCGGAGACCATGGAGGTGAAGAGCAAGTTCGGGAACTTGGACGAGGTGATAAGGCTATCCCAAGAGTTCGATATGGTGCTCCCCTGCGTGGACTTCGCCCACCTGCGCTACCGCGAGGGATGGAACGACAGAGATACCTTCCGATCGGTGCTGGAGAAGCTCGAGAAGGAGCTGGGCCGCTACGCGCTGGACAACATGCATATCCACGTCTCCGGAATAAAGCTTGATAGGCACGGAACGCACCTGAATCTTCTCGAATCCGACATGAGGTGGAGGGAACTGTTGGAGGTGTTGAAGGAGTTCAACGTGAAGGGAGTATTAATCAGCGAGTCGCCCAACTTAGAGGAAGACGGCCTAATGATGAAGGGGTACTGGCAAGAGCTGACGACTTAATATCGCGCTTACTATTGGGCCTCGGGAACTGCCTTGATGGACGTCCTCCGAGACGTCGTGAGGATAGTGAAGGAGCACGACGAGTGGAGGCAGAACACAATAAACCTCATAGCTAGCGAGAACGTGATGAGCCCTTTGGCAGAGAGTTTGTACTTGAACGATATGATGCACAGATATGCAGAGGGTAAGCCGTTTAAGAGATACTATCAAGGAACGAGGTACATTGATGAGATAGAGGTTCTCGCTACAGAGCTCATGAAGAAGCTTTTCGCCGTTGAGTATGCAGAAGTCAGACCGATCAGCGGCACTACGGCAAACGGCACAGTGTTCTATGTGCTGGGCGGCGGGGGCGGAAAGAAGGCCCTAATACCTCCCGTCCAGGCGGGCTCTCACGTCAGCCATACCAAGTTCGGGATCCTAGGCGCTCTGTGCATTGAGCAGATAGAGATGCCGTACAATAAGGAGACCTTGAACATAGACGTTGATAAGGCAGTCAAGATGATAGAAGAGGTGAGGCCGGCCTTCGTAGTCTTGGGCGGTAGCCTCTATCCGTTCCCGCACCCCGTTAAGGAAATAGCGGACGCGGCCCACTCCGTGGGAGCCAAGGTGGTTTACGACGCTGCCCACGTGCTCGGGCTCGTCGCCGGTAAGGCGCTGGCAAACCCCCTCGAGGAGGGGGCCGACGTGATGACCGCCTCCACTCACAAGACGTTCCCGGGGCCGCAAGGGGGAGTGATACTGACTAACGATAAAGATCTCTACAAGAAGGTTTCGCGCGTCGTGTTTCCGGTCTTCGTGAGCAACCACCACGCCCACAGACTGCCCTCGCTGGCGGTGACGGCCGTCGAGATGATGCAGTTCGGAGAGCAGTACGCGTCGCAAGTAGTGAAGAACGCCAGGGCGCTGGCCGAGGAGCTCCACTCTCTGGGCGTCAAAGTGCTGGGGGAGCACTTAGGCTTCACCAGGACCCACCAAGTAGTTGTAGACGTCAGCGAAAGGGGCGGCGCGGCGGAACTCGTAAAGAAGCTCGAAGAGGCATACATAATAACAAACAAGAACTTGCTCCCGTGGGATCCTCCGGACGCCATAGCAAACCCCAGCGGCATAAGGATAGGCGTCCAAGAGATGACGCGCTTCGGGATGCGGGAGAGCGAGATGAAGGAAATAGCTAGGTTCATAAAGAGGGTCCTCGACGGGGAGGAGCCGCAGAAGGTGAAGGACGAAGTCGTGGCCTTCCGCTCCCAGTTCCGGGAGGTCCGCTACGGCTACAAGCTGGAGGACTTGCCGGAGGCAAAGGAGAGGTTCGAGGAGTACTTGAAGTCCGTCCTGGAGATGTGAGCTCCCCTTTTTCAAACTAATAAGGCATTAGAGGTAACCCGCGAGGGTCTCAGTTCGATGTCAGCGAGGGCTAGGGCCAGCAAAGCGGGCGGCGAGCAGTTCAAGGCTATAGGCCCCGGCGAGTTCTTCTTCAGGAACATAGAGCTGACGGGGTTCAAAAACCCTACAAGGGCCATCTTCCAGACAGTAAAAGAAATGCTCGACAACGCCTTAGACGCGACGGAGACCCACGAGATACTGCCGCGCATACTGATACAGATCGAGCAGGTGAAGGAAAATATATTCAGAATAACCGTGGATGACAACGGAATCGGAGTGCCGCAAGACAAGATACCGTACGCCTTCGGGAGGGTCCTCTACAGCTCAAAGTACGTGGAGAGGCAGACCCGCGGCACCTACGGCCTCGGCGTGAAGGCCGCCGTGCTCTATGCGCAGAAGACCACCGGCGAGCCTGCCTTGATAATTTCCAGCCCTCTTGGAGATGCCAGAAGCTACCGCTACAAGGTCTCAACAGACACCAGCACCAACGAGCCCGACGTCCGGGAAAAGGGCTCTTGGACGAAGGCCGGCAAGTGGCACGGCACGCGCGTGAGCATAACCATTGAGGGCAACTGGAGCAGGGCGAAGAGCAAAGTTCTGGAATACGTGGCCCGCACGGCGATAGTGGCGCCCTACGCGGACATAACCGTAGTCACGCCGGACGGGAAGCTGATCCGCTATCCCCGGAGAACTAAGGAGATGCCGGCCCCCCCGAAGGAAGTGCGCCCCCACCCCTTAGGCATAGACATCGAAACTTTGAAGAGAATAGCAAAGCTCACAACGGCAAAGACTGTGGAGCAGATGCTGAAGAAGGAGTTTCAAGCGATAGGGGCGAAGACGGCAAAGGCCATTCTGAGCATAGCTGGGATAGAGCGGAGCAAAGAACCCAAGAAGCTCACAGAAGAGGAAATAAAGGCCTTAGTAAAGGCGATGAAGAAGTACGGTGAGGAGAAGGGCTTTAAGGCCCCGAGCAAGGAGGCCCTATCCCCCATAGGAGAGAAGCTCATCAGGATAGGTCTCAAGAGCACTCTGGAGCCGGAGTACGTGACCGCGCTCACCAGAAGGCCCTCGTCCTACTCCGGCCACCCCTTCGTGGTGGAGGTGGGCTTGGCCTACGGAGGCAAGATTCCTCCCAGCGAAGCCCCGGTCCTTCTGAGGTACGCAAACAAAACCCCCCTACTGTACGACGAAAGGAGCGACGTCAGCTGGAAGGTTGTGAACGAGATAAACTGGAAGAACTACGAAGTCAGCTTCCCCGCTCCGCTGGTCATTTTGGTCCACGTGGCCAGTACCAAGCTTCCCTTCAAAGACGTCAGCAAGGACGTCATAGCCGATGTTCCAGAGATAGAGAACGAAATCCGCTTGGCGGTCCAAGAGGTGGCTAGGAGGCTGAAAAGGTATCTGATCAAGAAGAGGAAAGAAGAGGAACTGGCAGAGAGGATGATAACCTTCTTGAAGTATGTTCCGGAGATAGCCCGAAGCCTCAAGGTACTGAGCATAGACCCGGAGACCAAGAGACCCCTTGTAAGCGAGAAAGAGATAGAGGAGAAGCTGAAGGAACTGATAGCGAAGAAGATCGGCGTACCGAAGGAAAAGCTCCCCGAGGTTGTTCTGAGCATCGAATAAAGGGTCAGAACTCGACCCTCTTGACAACGGTGTGGAAGGTGTTCCTCCCGCAAATCCTGCAGTAGTGGTAGATCCTCCCGTTGCCCACGCTCTCCAAGTCGTAACTGCCCAAGAACAGCCACATCTGGCCGCACTTCTCGCACTTTAGGTACCAGCTGGTCACGCTTTGCCCCCTAAAGCCTCCCCGGAAGATGGTAAAAAGGGGGAGCGCGGGGTTGGACGGCAAGAGGGCGGTGGCCCGGAGGGCCGCAGAGCTCGTCCTAGCCGAGGGGCCGGAGGTCCTCGGCGTCGGCTCCGGGACCACGGTGAGGCTCTTCGTCGAGGAGCTGGCGAGGCTGGGATATGAGGGCTTAACGGTTTCGACGAGCTTTGATACAAATATCGTGCTGAAAAAACACAAATTCAAGGTGCTCGACATCCAAACCGTGGAGCAAGTTGACCTCAGCGTGGACGGAGCCGACGAGGTTTTCTCGCTGAAGGACGGGATATACGCGATAAAGGGAGGGGGCGCGGCGATGCTCAGGGAGAAGGTGCTTGCCGCCATATCGAGGAAGAGAGTATACATAGTCGACGAGAGCAAGGTCTCCGACGAGCCGTGCGCGCGAGGGACGCCGATTCCCCTAGAGGTGGTGCCCAGTGCCTTGCCGGCGGTTGAGAAGGGCCTGAACGCGCTGGGCGTCCGGTGGAAGCTCAGAGAGGCGAGGGGAAAGCTGGGGCCGGTAGTCACGGACAACGGAAACCTCGTAGTCGACTTGGACTGCAGAAGTGCGGTGGAAAAGGTTGAGGAGGTGGAGCGGTTGCCCGGCGTGGCGGTGAGCGGCCTCTTCGGCCCGGGCCTTATTGACGTCGTGCTCATAGGGGAGAGGGGCAAGCTTCCTTGAGGCCTCGGGCTAAGGAGCTGAGGTCGCTGTGTCCTCAAGAAAAGAGAAAGGCGGGCATAGTGGTGTTCAAGATAGGCGACGGCAAGCTGCCGGACATTCTCGTTCACAAGGGCGAGAAGGGCTACTACGTGGTCTCAGACGAGTTCTGCACGTGCCCTTCGTTTCTGAGGAACTTGGACAGCTACCGGCTCGAGCCGTGCAAGCACGTGTGCGCGGAGAAGAGGCACACGAGAGCGACGACTCTAGAGGTGGACGAGGACGAGTTCGACACGCTCGTGCTCTCGCTCTTATTTCACGAGCAAGGCGTAACTTTAAACCTCTTGCTGGCAAGGCTCACCGGCGACGGAAATGGGGAGGAGGAGAAGGAGGAGGAAGATCATAACGCGGAGGCCTAGCCTGCCAACAGTCTTCCAGTGCCCGAACTGCGGGGCCCACGCACTGATCATTGAGATAGTGCAAGACAAGAAGAAGAAGGAGCGGATAGCTAAAATAAGGTGCGCCTCGTGCGGCTTAGTCCACGAGGAACCCGTCGAGAGTCCCATAATAGACAGAGCCGTGGTCTACGGCAGGTTTATCGACAAGTTCTACGCAGGTGAAATAAGGGTTCCCGAGGGCGAGGAAGAGGAGTGAAGATGATCTACGATGAGCTGGTGAGGCACAGAGGCAGAGCGGTGCTCCCTCTGCTCGACCCGGACAAGGTGGTGAGGGACGAGGACTTCTATTCGGAGGCCGCCCGGAGCGTCTGCCCCTATGCCACCGCCTTCCTCGTCGGAGGAAGCACTGGCGTCGGCCAGCTCGAGACCGACAGGACGGTGAAGCTGGTCAAGTCGGTCTGCGACAAGCCGGTGATAGTGTTTCCCGGAAGCCCGTGCCAAGTGGTGCCCTCGGCGAACGCCATACTCTTCATGAGCCTCCTCAACAGCACGAACAGAAAGTACTTGATAGACTACCAGCTGGAGGGCGCGTTGCTGGTCCACCGCTACGGCGTAGAGCCCATCCCCACCGCCTACATAATAGTCGGAGAGGGCGGAACGGCCGGATGGGTCGGCGAGGCTAAGGCCATCCCGCCGGAGAAGCCCGAGCTGTTAGCTATGTACGTGCTCGCTGCCAAGTACCTAGGCTTCAAGCTGGTGTATTTAGAGGCTGGCAGCGGCGTGAGGAGGAGCGTTCCGCCGCAAATGGTGGGCTTGGCGAAGAAGCTCTTGGGCGACGAGGTGTTTTTGGTGGTTGGTGGAGGAATAAAGGACGTTTCTACGGCCGTCGAAGCGGTTAGGTCCGGCGCGGACGGCATAGTTATAGGCACTGTGCTCGAAAAGGACCCAAGAACCGGGGTACAAATAGCCAAGGCTGTGGCAGAGGGCGGATAGCCCTTGGATTTGGAAGATCTGGTAAGATCCTTACTCAGTAAGAATCTCTCGGAGGATCAAGTGATATCCGTGCTTACGGCTGTAATTGAGCTGAGGAAAGGAATGGGCATAGACAGCTCCTTGAAGCTCGCAAAGGGCATATTTAAGGATACTATCAACATCATGAGCAACGCTGGGAAGTGGGCGCCGAGGAGGCTGGGAGTGAGGGCCGGCGAGGGAGGCCTCGGGAGCAGGGGGCTGGGGGACTGGGAGGTCCACGAGGCCCTCTCCTCGCTCTCCGGAGGGGGCGACGCGGGCTCGGTCGGCGACCTCGTAATGGCCGTTGACGGCTTCCACTCGAGGCTCAGCGCCGTGCCGTTGCTGATGGGCTTCCACGCGACAAGGGCTGCTATAAGGGACGTGATGGTCTCCGGAGCCCTTCCTCTGGCAACGCTGATAGACGTCCACGTGGCTGACGACACTGACGTGGCCTACGTGCTTGACGTTACGGCCGGCGCCTACGTGGCCAGTGAGGCGTCCGGCGCCGAGCTGGTGGGCGGGAGCACGCTCCGGATAGGGGGCGACGCTGTGCTGGGTGAGAGGGTGACCGGCGGAAGCTTTGCGGTTGGCAAGAGGATTAGGAAGTGGTCGCGCTTCAATGTGGAGCCCGGGAACGTGCTGTACGCGACCCTCGGCAAGGGAGGGGGGACCGTTACCGCCTATGCACTAACCCACTCGAGGCCGGAGCTCGTGGAGCTGACAATAAACGTTGACTTTGTAGGTGAAATAAAGAAAGCCGTGAACTTCGACTGCGTTAGAGGAGCCTTTGACTGGACCAACGGCGGCATATTGCTCGACGCGTTTGAGATTTCGGAGAAAGTAGGCGTTAAAGTGGTGCTCGAAGATTCGGTCTACGAGGCCGTCCACCCGACGCTCCTTAAGGCGTTCGAGGAAGACGGGATAGATCCGCTCAGGACGAGCACGGACTCGATAGTGTTCGTGGCGGAAGAGGGGTGCGAGCTTCCGTTCGTACGGGTGGGAAGGATCGAAAAGGGAAGAGGAGTGTACTTAGAGGGCAAGCCCCTGAGCCCCTCCTTCCGTGAGGCTCCTTATACCCACTCGAAAAAGGCCGTAGAGGGGCTCGAGAAGAGGTTGAGCAGCGTCGAAGCTCTCCGCTACATGAGAGAGAGGATAGCGGCGCTTCGGGAGGTGCTGGGCCTTGGTGGTTTACGACGAGCAGAGGTGGACCCTACTGAGGGAGAAGAGGGAGAAGGCGGCAAAGGTAATGAGCAAGCTTAGGCACTTCGCTCCGATCGTGCACGGCTCGGTGGCGCGGGGCGACGTAAGTCCCGAGAGCGACGTAGATATAGTCATAGCGTACCCCGTGGAGCCGTACAAGGTCGAGGCGAGCCTAAGCTTTGAAAAGTCCCACGGCTACATAGTTATGGCCACGCCCTCCAGCACGCCCAAGGTATACATCGCCCTAGATCCCGAGGAGGAAGTGGTGGTGTCCTTCCCCCTGGGGAAGCTCAGCACCAAAGAGAGGGAGTTCTACGCGTTCGGCGGAGAACTGGACTTGGAGGGACTGCTGAGGGACGTGCGGGTGCCCGGGGTGAACAAGGAGCTGGTGTTGATAGTTCCTACCCCGGAGGGGCATGAAGAGGAGCCGGTGGTGGGCAGGGAGGAGGCGGTGGCCAATATCCTGGGAATAAGCGTTGAAACCGTGAAGGAAAGGGTTAGGATACTCACCCGGAGAAGGGAGAAGGGGAGGACCGGGGTTTTCTTCGAGTATAAGTTCTGGGGCCCCATCGAGGAGGCGCTCCACGCGGCCGCCAGAGAGAACAAGGTGTTTAGGAGAAGGCTGAGAGAGGAAGGTCTCTTATAGGGGAAAGGAGTATTAACCCAGTTTGCCCCTAATAAGCCTTGCGCTCCCTACTTCGGGAGCGGGAGGCACCGTGAACCTCGACAGTCTGGCGGAGATAGCTATCCGCATGGCAAGCAGGATGAGGATCCGGGAAGACATGATGGAAGGGTTCGGCGAGAGGGAGCTCGAAGCGGCTAGGAGGGTAGCGGAGCTCGTTCGGGAGGAGAGGAGAGGTTTGGTGTACTGCGGCATCTGCGCAAAAGGAAGCTTCACCAAAAGGGGCTTCTACCTGCATTTGATGAGAGTTCATAAGGAAGACATAAAGTTACTAATAGAGAAGGAACTGGCCGAGGCGGTGGCGGTGGGTCGGTAGGGGCGAAAGGCTCTCACCGCTCAAAATTGGAGTCACTCCTCATCCCCAAGAAAGCGAGGACTTCGTCCCCTTTAACTAAGGGGAACCCCAGCGCTCTGGCTATTTCTTCTGCCTTCTTCAAACTCATGGACTTCCCATAGTCCAGCATTTCTGCAAACGCGACGGCGGGCACCAGCCCGAGCCTTTCCACAAGCCTCGTGCTGAGCTCCGTGTGCCCCCTTCTCTCCCTTATCGACGACGCCAAGAGCACGGGCACGTGGCCGGGGGCGTAGAACTCCTCCTCGAGCCTTCGGCGCGCCTCCTCGGGGTCGCTGGAGGCGAGCTCGACCACCTCGGCCAGCTTTCTTATCGTAAGCGATCTGTCCTCGTCGCTTATGCCGGTTCTAACGTCAACGTGGTTGAGCCATATGGAGAACGCTGGGTAATCCCCGTACCTCGGCCTCTTCACCAGCCTCGGGTTGGCCTCTTTCAACGCCTTCCAAGCGAAGTCCAAGCCCAAAGCCTTCCCTATTTCATAAGTCGTGGCGAAGCAGATCAGACCCCCGGCCAACGTGCGGAGCGAGTAGACTTGCGCTACCCCCACCGCGGGAGCGTAGTATACTAGGTCAACCTCCTCCTCCCTGCCCGGGAAGTCGAAGAGCAACAGCGGCTTTCCGCTTCTAAGAGACTCCCGGAGCTCCTCCATCAACGAGACCGTTGCCCTCTCCGAACGGATTTAATATTAAGTTTGTTGACGTGAGGGGGGTTGACCTTGCTCTGCCATTATCCGGGCTGCAGCACTAGGGGAATAGGAGAGGATATGGAAATTGCGACAAAGAACGTCCTTAAGGAGCTTGGAGTAAATTACAAGGAGATCGAAGGCTGGGTCTGCTGCGGCACCGGAGTGGTGGACGACGCCTCTCCCCTGGGCGCGGCCGTACTGACGGCATCCAACCTAAGCATGGCAAAGGAGCAAGGGTGCAGTAAGGTGTTCACTGCATGCGGCATCTGCGCCGCCCAGCTGAAGTTCTGGAAGGACCGCTTGGAGAACGAGGAGACCCTCAGAGAGGAGGTAGAAGAGGTGCTTAAGGCACACCACATGAAGCTCAGCACCGACGTAGAACTTCTACACATATTAGATATAATCCGCGAGAAGTTCGACGAAAGCAAGGTTAAGCGGTCGCTGTACGGCTTGAGGGTGGCCCTATATCCCGGTTGCGGTGCCAAGAAGTTCTACAACTTCTACAGGAAGGAGGACGTGTTCAAGCTGATGCGTGAAGTGGTCGAGAAGACCGGCGCCCAAGTGGTGAGCGAGGTCGAGGGCTGTTGCGGCTTCCCTCTCATGACATATGATAAAAAGAATGCAAAGAGGCTGGCCGACAGAGTGGTAGAGAAGAGCTTAGATGCCCACGTTATAGTCACCATGTGTCCGTTCTGCCAGTACCACTTGGATACCGTGCAAAGCGAGAAGGCTGTCTGGCACTTGCACCAGCTTGTGGGCTATGCTATGGGACTCAGCGAGAAGGAGATAGGCGTTGATAAGCATGCCAACAAGCTGAACTTCTAATGTGCCCCCGCGACCGGCCCGCCCCCATCGTCCGCCCCCGCGGCCTCGGGCGGGAGTGAGGGCGGGGGCCGTCGCTCCTATTATCTCTCAGAAATAAGCTGAACCGCGAGAGTGATGACGGTCAAGAGGCTGAAGATCCGTCTTCTAACTCCCCCGGAAGACGTCAGCTGGGGGCGGCGGTACATAGCCACCGCCTTGGGACACAGAGGGTTCCAAATAATAGAGCCGCACGAGGGCTCAATAGCAGTTGAAGAAAGCGGTCTTCCCGTGCACAGCGTCCTTTGGAGTAGCTGGGACCACTTGTACTTGGGTTCCGACGGTAAGGTAGTAGTGCTCGACGAGAGTTTGAAGAAGAAGACGGAGTTCAGTGTCCCCACTCAAGTGGAGAGCCTGTACGAGACCAAGGACAAGAAGATATTGGCCGCCGGCGACGGGTGGATCGCAACGGTCTCCGAAAAAGGCTTGGAGATAGGCGACATAGGCTACACGGCGTGGAAGATAGCCGGCAAGGGCAATCTGGCGGCCGTTGGAACGAAGGAAGGGAGGTTGCTGATAGTAGCCTTAGACTCCATGAACGTACTCTGGTCAGCCGACCTCCAGGCGCCCGTGACGGGCCTCGACTGGGGGCCGGCGCTGGTGGCGGGCAATGCCAGCGGCGACCTATACGTAGTAGTAAGGAAAGAGGATGCCTTCGAGCTGAGACTGGTGGAAAAGTACAAGGGGATCTCAGACCTCTCGTGGAACCCGAAGGGCGACGAACTGGCGGCCCTTCTGAGCATGGAGAGGGAGATAAAATTCCTCACGCAGACCTTTGCTGATATAGAAAGCATAAGGCTGGAAAGCGTCCCAATAGCCCTTGACTATTCCCCCACGTCCATTGAGGTTGCTGTAGCACTCGAGAACGGCGAGCTGGTGAGCGTGGCCACGCCTAAGGTAGCGAAGCTCGTGAGCGACTTGCTGGTCAGCAGCGGATGTGAGAAGGAGGGGAAGGTGGTCTGCAAGGCTCTGGAGCGGGCCCTCTGGAAGATCATAGGAGAGCTGGCCCCCGACGTGAACGTCGACGAGTTCTACGCCTTGAAGCAGTTAGGGGAGAACATGATAGACTCGCTCGCGTGCTTGAACGAGCACCTAGAGTCAATAAGGAAGGTGCTGAAGAGCGTGGCCTCTTTAGAGGACGTCGTGGAGGCCCTCAAGGGCGGATGCTCCCGCTTGGAGCGCTGGCTGGAGATGGTGGTGAAGAACGCGGACTGCATAGTTGAGCTGTCGGAGAGGCTCGACCAGCTCTTTGAGTTGGCCAGCGCTGACTTGCTGGCCGCCCAGGCGCCGACGTCAGTTCACTTGGCGGAGACTCTGGGTTGCGACAAGGCCTTGGAGCTCGTTGAGTGCGCGACGGAGGTTTATAGAGGACTGAAGAAGCTTCAAGAGGCTGAGGAGGAGCTCGGCATATCTCTACCCGTGCCCGGCGAGACCATATTGTACTTGTTCATAAACGACGAATGCGAGGAGATAAGGGAAGGCGTCAGGAAGCTTATGGAGCTCTACAGCAGAGCCCTAGCGGAGGCCAAGGAGGGCAACGTTGGGGAGGTGTTGAAAATAGTGAGGGAAGCCGAGAAGGTGGCCAGAGCCCTCAAGGATAAAGTGGAGGAAGCCCTCCCGGAAGGGATCGTGGAGTCGTAATACCCCGTTTCTGATACCTAATCCTCCTTCCGCCTCCTAACTGCGGAAAGGGCGCAACAGTGATCGACGTTGTCTACCAGCGCTCTTGCCCCTCGTGCGGCGGCGACGTTAGGAGACATCGCTTAACGATGGGCTTGCCTTGTGAGAGGTGCGGGACCCCTAGGGGCTTGCTGAGGTGGAAGGACGAGCTGGAAGAGGAGTACGAAAGCTTCGTTAGATTCCTCAAGAAGGAATTCGGCATAGCCCCTTGGGGACCGCAGTCGGCGTGGGCCAAGATGGCCCTAAGCGGCCTCGACGCAGTAATATCCGCGCCTACGGGCACGGGCAAGAGCACGTTCTTAGCGGCTCTCTCCTTATACTACAGCAAGAAAGGCAAGAAAGTGCTCTACGTGGTCCCCTCCAAGAGCTTAGAGGAGCAAGTGAGGAGAAGGCTGAGTGCAGTCGATGTAATAACAATGAAGAAACTGATGAACTCTCCGGAGGAGTACAAGGGCTACGACCTCTACATTTTCGATGACGTAGATTCGGCAATGAAGTCTGTAAAGAGCGTTAAGACTGTTATGATAGCTTTGGGTCTAGAGGAGGCAATACCAATCGTTGAGGAGATGGTCAAGCTCATAAAGGCCGGCGCCCTCGACGAGGACGAGGGAGCGAGGAAGTACAGCGAGCTCAAGAGGAAGCTCGAAGAGCTCAAGAGCAAGAAAGGGGCCCAAGTGTTGTTCGCCTCAGCGACCAGCGGCGAGGCGAGGCTCGCGGCCAAGCTGATGCTCTCCGTGCTGGGGCTCTCGCCCGCCCGCTTCCCGGCTATAATAAGGAATATTGACGACGTGAAGATCAAGAGCGACGACGTGCTGGAGGGCGTGGCGAAGGTAGCCTCTGAACTTGCCGGGAAGTTCAAGGGCATAGTGTTTGTTCATGAAGGATACCCTATTGAGGAGGTCGTCGAGGCGCTACGCGCTCGCGGCATAAGGGCAGAGGCCGTTAAGTCCGGCAGAATAAAGGCCATAAAGAAGCTCGAGGAGGGCCGGCTGGACGTAATAGTAGCCTATGCCTCGCGCTACGGGGTGGCGGCCAGAGGCATAGACATGCCGGAGGTAATCAGGTTTGCCGTCTTCCTCCGGCCCCCATTCAAGAAATATGATCTGAAGAAGGGCTTGAACAAGCCATTCGTGCTCCTCAAGATACTCAAGAAGCTCGGCTTCTACGAAGAGGCTGTAAGGCTGGCTGCGGCGCTGTCCAAGCTCAGCGAGCTCGAGCTGGCGACCCTTCAGAGCGCGCTGGAGGGGGAGATCGAAGTGGAGGGAAGATTAGCGGAGCTCTTGGCGACTATCAAGTCGCTGAAGGAGAAGGTCGTTGAAGCCGTGGACAGCAAGCCCATCGTGGACAGAGGCATGGTAATAAAGAACGGAGAGATATACATCATAGACCCCAAGACGTACCTCCAAGCTTCCGGGAGGACGTCGAGGCTTACGCCGGACGGCATGACCCACGGAGTCAGCGTAGTAGTGTACGACGACGAGGACTTGATGAGGGCCTTGGAAGAAGAGCTTAAGGACGTCACCGAGTTCAAGGAAGGGCTGGTCCTTCCGGGAGGAAAGAGGCCCGTGCGTGCGAGGTCCGCCTTAATGATTGTGGAATCGCCCACCAAGGCGAAGACATTCTCCAAGATCATGAGGGGCGGGGGGAAGATGGAAGTTGACGGAGTCCCCGTGTACTTGGGGGCCTACGACAAGGGGGACGAGGTGCTGTTCCTCTATTTGGTCGCCACGAAGGGCCACTTATTCGACCTAACGCTCGACGACGTCGGCACGTACGGTATTGAAATCGGGCCGGAGCTGCGGGCTTACTATGCACCGGTCAACCGGTGCCCCAAGTGCGGCACCACGTGGGCGTCCAGCGAGCTGAAGTGCCCCAAGTGCGGAGCGCGGGCGAACAGCTCCATCGAGACAGTAAATGCCTTGAGGAAGGTAGCAACGATGGTTGAAGAGGTCCTCATAGCCACGGACCCGGACGAGGAGGGAGAGAAGATAGGCTGGGACGTCTACGCAATGCTCTACCCCTTCAACGGTAACATAAAGAGACTCAAGTACTACGAGGTCACCCTGAGGGGGCTGAGGGAAGCATTCAAAAACTTGGGCGAAATAGACGAAGGCCTCGTAATGTCTCAGATAGTCCGGAGGATAGACGACAGGCTGGTGGGCTTCGCGATAAGCTCCTCGCTCAAGGGCGCCCTCGGAGACCTCAACCACGGCTTGGGGAGGGTTCAAGGACCGGTCCTCAACTTCATTGCAGAGCGTCTGGTCGAGTGGAAGAGGAACGCCGGCTACGCGGTTACCCTAAGGCTGTCCAACGGCGACGAGATCAAAATCTTCGTCAAGGACCGCGATCTGGCACTCAAGCTGAGCTCAGCAAAGAAGGTAAAGGTGGTAGAGGTAAAGGAAAGCGTCGAAGCGCTCAAGCCCCTCCCTCCCTATACCACCGACGCCCTCCTCGAGGACGCCGCGAAGATCGGGCTGGGCCCCTCTAGAGCCATGAGGCTCGCCCAAGACCTCTTCGAGATGGGCTTCATCACGTACCACAGAACCGACTCCACCAGAGTGTCGGACGCGGGAATCGCCG
>JAADDE010000038.1 GCA_013154085.1 Thermoproteota archaeon
TACTGTTAATAATCTCGTGGATAATTGCCGGGTCCGCGCTCCGCCTCCTGAGAGGGCAATAAGCCTCTCCGCGCCGGTGACTCCGGGCCGCAGGCTTTGCTGGAGAGATTGGCTAGCGTGGAGACCGTAGCGAAGGTAACGTTTCTGCTGGCAGTGGCGCTTGCCATTACGTCGGCCGTCCTGCTGAGGATTGTTCTGTCGGCGGAAGGAGTGCACGTGCTGTGGAACGAGCAGATAGTCGCCACTAAGGGCCGCTACAGCGCGCTGGTCATGCCGTCTCCCTTCAGCCGCCCCTCGATAATGTTCTTCTCCGGCGACAGCGCCATAGCCCTGGAGGTCCTCTCCTTCAACGACGTTCTCTCCCTCTACAAGGGGAGGAGGCTCTCCGAGCTCACGCCCAAAATATATGTAAGCGGAGGGGAGATAGTCATAGACTACGGACCCTTCCGGCGCTCCGTGAGCGTGTCTGAGGAAGGAGTTAGGGTAGCCTTCGAGGGCTTCGACGAAGGGATAGTCGCCCTCACGCTGGTGGGGGTTGAAGAGATTAAGGTGTCGAACAGCACTGTGGAGCTGCTCAACGTCAGCGCGCCGCTCAACTTGAGGTTCGACGTTGTAATACGATTCTCCGGGTGCTCCGCGGAGCCCGTCGACTCCTACGGGGTCTCCGGCTCCCGGTGGGCGGTGAGGCTGGCCCTCCGCTGCGCCCAGCAAGCGGAGGCGCTGGTCAGCGTCAGGGGGGCCGAGGGGCCCCTCGAGGGCCGCTCGCTCCTGGGGGCCGTTACCTTCGCCATCTACTTCCTCCCGCTGTGGATCGCGCTGGCGGCGCTGGCGGCTTGGAAGCTCTGGCTCTCGAAGAATTTGAGGAGCTTTAAAGGAGCCTTGGTGTTCTACGCAATCCTGTCGCTGATCGCCGGCCTGAGCGGCCATCACTGGGACATGCTGATGGCCTACGAGTTCGGAAGGCTGGCCTACAACCTCCAAGACCCCTACGCGTGGACCTACGAGAACAGCCTCTTGATAAGGGAGAAGCTCCCCATACCGCAGGCCTTCTTCCCCGGCTACGCGTACTTGCCCCACCTCATGGCCTTCTTCTACCCCCTTTACGCGCTCTACCAGATCTTGATTGGAGATACCTACTACCTCACAGTAACTCCAGAGGCTCTGAGGCTGGCCGACCAGTACTCGCTGCTATTTAAGACCAACACCTTTCTCTACTACGCGCTTGCCCACGCCTACTACTCTGCCTTCTTGTTTCTGACGGCATACCTCATAGCCAAGTACTACAGTAAGGAAAAGGCATTTCTCTTCCTCTATTCCTTTCTGCCCTTAACAATAATAATAGAGTGGGGCATGTATGAGTGCTTCATGCTTCCGTTCCTCGTCCTCTCCCTCGCGCTCTTGAAGAAGGAGGGCCGGAGGGCCCAGTTCCTCTCCGGCCTGCTCTGGTCTCTGGGGTCCTCGAAGATATACCCCTTCCTCTCCGCCCCGGCGTTGCTGGTCCTCTCGAAGAGCAGGATCGCTTGGATTGCCGGAGCGGCCGTAGCGCAAGTCCCCACGCTCTACTTCCTCCTCAGGGAGCCGGTGGAGTTCCTGTCGTGCACAGTCCTCTTCCACATGAACAGGAACATAGGCGACATAAACTACTTCCCAAGCTTCTTGGGGAACCCCGTCGAGCTCTTGTGGCTGGGCAGCGTTGGCTCTTGGATAGAGGTGGCCCTCCTTCTGACGACGTACTACTTGGTGTGGAAGAGGAGGCCCGAGCCGGAGGCGGCTGCCGCGTTGCCGATGGTGCCCTTCCTACTCTTCAACCGGCTCGTCTCGCCCCAGCACTACCTGACCTTCGCGACCCTCGCCCTCTTGGCCGGCGAGGCGCTCGCCTTCGCCTACGCCGGCCTCTTGATCTTCCTCCACGTCAACATGGTTAGGCCCACGGTGCCATACTTGGCCTACCACTGGCTCGAGGTCACCTTCACCCGCGGCTTCTTCACCTACGGCTACTCGTGGTTCATCTTGGCTCTCATACTTAGGGTCGTGCCCAGCTTGGTGTGGCCCCTCGTTTTCGTCTCGCTGGCGTCGGTCCTAACGCTGTTCTACGTCAAAGCGCTTAGGGGCCAGCTCGGCGGGGGTGCGGGGTAAGGATGAGGATAGCGCTGTCCGCGAAGCCGGAGGAGAGGGCAAAGGCGATAGCGGCGAGGCTGGCGGAGCTCTTCGAGAGGGAAGGAGCCAAGGTAGAGTGGTTCCCCGAGGCGGACCTCTGCTCCTCCGACGGGATAGCGGTTGTGGGAGGGGACGGAACCCTGCTCTACACCCTCTCCAAGGCTCCCTGCAGGACCCCGCCGGTGATGACTGTGAGGGCCGGGAGGAGGGCCTTCCTGCTCGACCTCGAGCCGGAGGAGCTGGAGGAGGGCGTTAGGAGGTTCTTGAGCGGGGACTACGAGAGGGAGACGCACAGGAGGCTGGAGGTCGCGGGCATCTACGCACTCAACGAGTTTGCTGTGCTGAGCAAGTGGAGGAGGGTCACGAAGCTCAACGTCGAGGCCTCCGGATTTAAGGTCTACGAAGGGCTGGAGGGGGACGGGATAATAGTTTCCACAACCTTGGGCTCCTCCGCGTACGCGCTGAGCGCCGGCGGGCCCTTGGTGGACCCCCGCGCAGAGGTGATGTTGCTCGTCCCCGTGAACCCCATCCAGCTCGACGCCCGGAGCGTGGTGCTCCCTCCGGAGGCGGAGGTGAGGCTCGAGATAGTTTACAACACCTCGGAGGTCGTCGCGCTGGCCGACGGCATAAACGAGCTCTCCGGGGAGGAGTTCAGCGTGTCCTTGAGGGGGCCCGAGGTCACATTCGCCCGCTTCAAGCCCAGGGAGTTCTACGCAAGGCTTATAGAGCTGAGGTCGTTCAGACCCAAGGCATAAAATGAGGGCCGCTTTCGTCCTCGTGGCTCACGGAAGCAAGAACAAGAAGTTCTACGATATGGTCGAGAGGGTGGCGAAGGAGCTTGAGGGCGCTGTGGGGGGCGAGGTCAAGGTCGGCTACTTGATGGGGGAGCCCAGCGTGGAGGAAGCCGTTAGGTCCGCAGAGGGCGAGGTCGTGGTGGTTGTTCCGTTCTTCATTTCGGAGAGCTCCCACGTGGTGAGGGACGTGAGGGAGAGGGCCCTCAAGGCCTCCAACGGGAGGAAGGTAATATTCGCCAAGCCCTTGGGCGACCACCCGCTGGTCGTGAAGGCCCTCCTCTCCCGCTACTTGGAGGCGCTCGAGGATGAGGGCCTACGCCTTTGAGGCGAGGTTCCACGCGAACGTTCAAGCGCTCCACCGTAGCACCTTGGAGGTCACCTGCGAGGAGCGCTTGACGCCCAGAGGGGACTGCGTGGCGCTCACCTCCTCCACCCACGACCCCTCTGCCTTAGCGGAGGCCTGCCCGGACGGGTGGGAGGGGGCTCTGGTGGTTCTGACGCGCTTCGGGGGGTTCTGGGTTAGGGGAACCTGCGCCCCCGAAGGGGTCGGGTGCTCTTTCGTGATACGAAAGAGCTCCTCCCGGGCGCCCCGGACCTTGATTATAGGGGCCGACAAGTCGGCCTCGGACATCCCGAGGGAGGTGGTAAAGAAAGGGAGGCTGTGGGGAGCCAGAGCTCTGCTCATCCTCCTGAGTAGACCGCGTAGCCGTGGGCCAGCAGTATGGCCATGGCCACGCCGAGGGTGATGGCAACCACCGGCACGCCGACCTTAAACCAGTCCCAGAACCTCACCACCTTGCCGTGCCTCTCCAGTATGCCCAGCGCCACTATGTTGGCGGTGCTCCCTATCAAGCTCATGTTCCCGCCCATGGTAGCTCCGTACAGCAGGGACCACCACAGAAGGTCTCCGCCGGGCAGGCCGATTTCTATGAGCGTCTTCACCACCGGAGTTAGGGCCACGACCACCGGCATGTTGTCTAAGAAGGCAGATATTACGGCAGATATTATTGTTATCATTATGGCGAGCGTTATCGTGGACTCGAAGGTTAAGCCGCCTACGCTCTGGACCAAGGCATATGCCATCTTGTCCGTGACTCCCGTATAGCTCAGCGCAGAAGCTATTGCGAAGAGGAACATGAAGAACACCAGGGTCCACCACTCCACGCCCTTCTCTATCAGCCTTCTGGGCTCCTCGTGGAGGAGCATCAGCACGGCGGCGACCACTATGGGGCTGAAGATCAGCACGGCGTCGGAGGTGACCCTCGCGTGGATGCTCGCCTCCCCGGCCCCGGTCATGAGCGCGTAAAGCGCGTCCAGCCCGGCGTTGATGAGGTCTGCAATTATCGTGTGGAGCGCTATTAAGGTAAGGACCGTTATGAAGAAGGCCCAGCCCAAGCGGAACCTCCTGAGGGCCTCCTCCACCCTCTTGGCGTCCTCTCCCCTCAGCTCGCCCCTCTTGAACTTTTCGTACTCCTCCTTGCTTATTCCGAGGGCGCTCCACTCGTCCAGCACGACCTCAGAGCCCTTCTCCTTGAGCTTCTTGAACAGCCCGGCCTTCCTCAGCCAGACAGCCGAGAAGGGGAGTAGGACTAGGAGCGCCGCTATGCTGCCCGGAGTGGCCCACTGGAGGAAGTCGCCGAACGTCTTGCCGGACTGCAGGGCTATGTAGATGCCTATCGGGTTGCCTATCATCGTTGCGGACGACCCTATGTTGGTGGCGAAGACAGAGTAGATCACAAGCGGTATGGGATTCATGTTCAGCATGCTGGCTATTGATATAACTACCTTCGTTACGAACACGATGCTCGTAACCTCGTCAACCAGAGCCGCCATGATCCAGCTCAAGAAGCCCAGTATGACCAAGAACCTGAACGGCTTGAAGCCGCTGGCCTTGACGAGCTTGACGGTTATCCAGCCCAAGACCCCGCTCTCGCTGAGGTACTCCACAATCACCATCATTGATATTAGGAACAATATCAGCCCGAGCTCCATGTGCTCTATGATGAGCTTGAAGGGCGCGGCGCCTAAGAAGAGCAGCGTGGCCACTCCTATCATGACGAAGCTGAGCCTCTTCCTCCAGAACATTAATGTACCTAGAATCGCTATGACGAAGGCTGTGGTCGCGAGGGCCTCGCTGAACGCCACCACTCCGGAGTTCAGGCTGACGTTGCACTTCTCTTTGACCAGCTCTTCAACGTTTATCCCGTGCTCCATGAGGGGCTTTATCCACTCGCAGTGCTTGAGCTGGAAGCCGTAGATGATCTTCTCCACAACCTTGGCGAGGGGACCTTGAGCCTCGACCTTTAGGGAGCTGTAGGCAATGTACGACAGCACGAACGTCGCCAGCGCTGCTATTACTAGGATCAGCGCGTTCCTCTTCATCTGAACCCTGCGTGGCTGGTAAAGGCGCTCCTTTTTTCCTTTAGGGCTCGGTTACCCCGGAGCAAGGCCGTCACCGCTCGGCGAGCATGACTCACCTCATCGCCTAGGGCAAGTAGGCCGGCTCGTTAATTACCTCAGCGACTAAAGGCTCGCCGAAGCGCTTCCAAGCGTCGAGCACCTCTTCGGCCTTGTCCGGCTCCGCCAGCGCCACGTACGAGGGCCCGTTCCCGCTCACCGAGGCCGAGAGCGCCCCGGCCCTCAGCGCGGCCACGGCGGGCTCTTGGGAGTACCCTAGGGCTCCCGCCACGAGGGCCCCGTTAAGGTTCATTGCCTCGAAGACCTCACCGCTCTTGACCAGCTCGTAAACCTTCAAGAACTCCCTCCGGAAGGCGCGGAGCCTTTCCGACACCTCCCCGTAGCTCATCCCCCTCCCGCCCTTGGGTAGCACCACGGCCTTCACCCCCTCGAGGGCCCTCCTGTGCTCAACCACCATCTCCGCGTTGTCCGTCACCACCAGCCCTCCAAGCAGGCTCGCGGAGGCGTCGTCGAAGGCGCCGGTGACGGTCACCCCGGCCCTCCTGGCCGCCTCCACCGAGAGCTTCAGCACGTAGTACGGAGAGGGCCTCATGCCGCACCTCTCGAAGAGCGCCAGCGTGGCCGCGTTGGCGACGGCGGAAGAGGACTTGAGCCCGCCGGCCCTCGGCACCTCGCTGCGGACCTCGAAGCCCACCTCACCTACGTCGCACACCCTCTCCCGGAAGGTCTCCAGCACAGCCTTTAGGAGCCCCTCAGCCCTCCCCTCCCGGACCTCTACCTCCACCTTAAGGGATATGGCGAAGGCGGCTCCCTTCCACGAAGCTATCGCGTTGAGCACGCTCCCTCCGGCATACGCGCGGGCCACGGCGGTCCCTCCGCACTTTTAAGAAGTTCAGTTAAAAGCGGGAGGTTTCGCACTGAACTTGGGGAGCACGAGCGATGTCCTTGACTCTTTCAGAAATTCTGGAGAAAAAATTGCCTAAGAAGATTAATTCGATAGCATTAATAGAAAACGAAACGTTGGCCGCGGCGAGCGACGACGGCTGTGTATACATAATAGATTGGAACGGAAACGAAATTGCTAGGTACTGCGGCAAAGCCCCTATGACGTCTGTTGCCGGCTTCGGGGACAGGATATTCGTAGGCTCCAGAGGCGATGCGGTGTACGTCCTCGACACCAAGGGGGATCTGCTGGAAACCGTCAGGACCCGCTACTCAGAGGTCATTAGTCCCGTGAGCCAGACCGAGTTCGTCGGATGCTCAGACGCGTGCGCGAAGCTCGGCGTCGGCGGCTCGAGGGGATGGGTTTACGACATAGGCCACGTCGGGAAAGACATAGCCGTCGGGGGCGACAAGGTCTACGTGCCCGACGCGGTGTGGCGGAAGGTCCACGAGGTGGACTTGGACAGCGGGAACGGGAGCATGATGATAAGCTTCAAGGACAGGCCGTTTTCTGTGGACTTCAGGGACGGCAGACTGCTCGTCGGCACCAGCAGAGGAATAGCGCTCTTCAACGGCACCGAGGAGTGGTGGACCAAGCCTCTGGGCCCCCAAGTGACCCTGGCCAAGTTCCTGGACGACTACATAGTCGCGGTTAACCTCGCGAACAAGAAGCTGGTTGTGCTGGACATGAAGGGATCAACGATGTTGGAAAAAGACCTCCCCACCAAACCCAGCGCCTTGGCCGTTTCAAAGGGAGTGCTGGCGGTGGGCTTTTACGACGGCACGCTGAAGGTCTTCGAGGTCCACTCCTTCAAGGAAGAAGCGGTCCCGGAGGTGGAGGAGCTCACGAGGACCGAAGCAGATGATGAAATATCCCAGCTTCGCGAAATAGCTGAGGGCTCCTACTTAGGAACTCCCGTAGCCAAGGAGATAATTGCAGAAATCAGCGAGATTGTGGAGGAGCTGGAGGGAGGGAACAACATAAGCGATATGATAAGGTCTGTCTTGATGAAGGTGGAGGAGCTCACGAACACCGCTTCGGCGGACTGGAGGCAGGTCTACGCGAACTACGAGGAGGCCGAGAGGATGCTGGAGGGCGTGCTGGAGGTAATCAAGAGGCTGAGGGAGCGGATAGGCGAGGTCAGCGGATGTCCTCCTCCGGAGGACCTGCTCGAAATCTTAAGGCTGACCAACGTCAAGGAGTTCACCCGCAGGATCGCGGAGCTGGCGCCGGAGGGCACGGACGTGAAGGAGAGGGTGAAGGCCGGGGCGAGGGTTCTGAAGAGGTGCCTCGAGAGGTACTACTTACTCCCCTCCTCGGAGGAGATAGCGGAAGTGGAGAAGATGCTGGAGGACGTGAAGCAGCAGAAAGAAGTTGTAAAGGCCTTGCTGGAGTCCGGCCTCTAGCGGTCCATTTCTGCCACGCACGTGTCGAGCGATATGTAGAACGCCAAGAAGTCTTGCAGCAGTTGCCCCCTGCCCAAGTACTTCAAGCTCATGGTGTGCACGAACACCGGCGACCTCAAGTGAACCCTCCACGGCCTGGTCCTAGCCTTCGGATCGCTGGGGTTGGCCACCACGAGCACGCCGTTCTCCCCTCTGGCGCTGTCGTGGTAGCCGTAGGCCACCCCGGGCTTCCTCGGGAACGGAGGAGCCCTCCTCAAGTGCTGGCCCAGCTCCTGCTCCCCTCTCTCGGTCAGCTCCCTCAAGACCTGCCTTATTATCTTCAAGCTCTGCTTGATCTCCTCGAACCTCACCAGCATTCTGTCCAAGTTGTCGCCGACGCTCCCTATAGCTCCCTCGAACTCTATCCCGTCGTCGTAGCCCATGTAGGGCTTGTTCAGCCTCATGTCCCAAGCCACCCCGGAGGCCCTTAGGTTGGGCCCGCTCCATCCGTACTTTATCGCCTCGTCGGCGCTCACCTTCGCTACGCCCTCGGCCCTCATCGCTATGGTCGGGTTGTCGAGGGTGGTCTCTATGAGCCTCTCGAAGTGCTTCTTGAAGCGCGCTACAACCTTCTCGTAGACGTCCACGAAGTTCTTGGGGAAGTCCCTGGCGACGCCCCCCGGCCTTAAGTAGTTGAAGGTCATCCTCTGACCCGTGAGCATCTCCAAGAGGTTTATGAACACCTCACGGTCCCTGACGGTCCACGCGAACGCCGTCAAGTGGTTCACGTTTTCCGCGAACGAGCCTATGTACAGCAGGTGGGACTGTATCCTGCTGAGCTCCGCGGAGAGGATACGAAGGAGCTGTCCTTTGCGGTCCACCTTGACATCCATGAGCTCTTCCAAGGCCAGCACGTACGGTATCTCCCACCCTATGGCGTCGACGTAGCACTGGCGGTCGAGCAGAGGTATTACCTTCGTGTAGTCCTTCTGCTCGAAGATCCACTCAACCCCTCTGTGCACGTACCCGAGCCTCGGAATGAGGTCCTCTATCACCTCTCCCCTCAGGCCCAGCAGGAAGCCCACGGGGCCGTGGGTCGCCGGGTGCTGGGGGCCCACGTAGACGTAGGTCAAGTCTTCGTAGAGCCCCTCCTTCTCTTGGTCCGTGGCCTCTACGTTGGCCCAGTCCACCTTCGGCAGGTTCTTGTAGCCGCCGGAGTCCTTGAGCAGGGGGTAGCGGTCCTTGGGGAACAGCCTAGGGTCCTCGCTCAGGAGGACCTTCCTTATGCGCCCCCAGCGGTCGTAGTCCGGGTGGCCGGCGAAGTTTATGCCGAACATCTCGTAGGTCTCGTTCTCGTGCCACTCCACCCCGGGGTACAGCGGGGTCAGGCTCGGGAGCTCCCTTTTGTCTCTGTCCACCTTAGTTCCTAGGGCTACCGCTTGTGCATCCCTCAGCCGGTAGGCTAGGAAGAGCACCTGCACCTTCTTCTCCGCCGGCCAGTCCACGGCTGTAAGCATGGTCGGGAAGAGGTAGCCTTGATCCTTGAGCCGGGCCGCGTTCTCGTACCAGTACTGGGGCTCGACCTCCACGTAGGTTACGCCGCTCCACTCCTTCCTCTCCAGCTCTCCCACGAACTTCATTTCTTCTCACCCGCCTTGCGGTTGTCGTAGGCGTAGCGCATCATGGGATCAACTATCTTCTTTTTAGAGCCCTCCTCGTCGTGGAGGTAGTAGCGCGTGAGCGGGGCCTTCGCGAGGTCCCCGCCGTGTATCTTCTCCTCGAGCTTGAGGATTGCCCTTATCAGGCCCTCGGGCCTCGGCGGGCACCCGGCCAAGTTCACCACGTGTACGTCCTTCCGGTACTCCTCCGGAAGGCTCTCTATGAGCTCGTGGATCCCCTTCAGCACGTACTCGCTCTCCCACCAAGGCCCCCCGTTCATGGCGCACTCTCCCATCACTATTACGAACCTGGGGCCTGGGGTCTGCATGAAGAGCCTCCTCATCCTCTCTGCCATCTTCCGGTTCACGGGACCGTTGACCAAGATCACGTCGACCTGCCTCGGGGTCGCCCTAGCCAGCACGCCTATCCTCTCGAAGTCGTGGAAGGCGAAGCCAGCTTGCATGAGCTCTATGGAGCAGCACATTATTCCGAGGTGGAGCAGCCACAAGCTGTTCCTCCGGGCCCACTTGACGGCCTCGTTCACGGGCTTGGCCTTTTTAATCAGATTCCTGTTAACCCTCTTGAACATCATCCCACCCACCTCATTATGCCTATCTTCCTCAGCCACACTATCCCGACCGCCAGAGCGAAGTAGAGGAGCGCCAGCCCCACCAGCGCGTTCGGCGTCGGCTTGCCCGCCGCTGCTAGGGCCAGTATTCCGGCCACCTCGGCGACGAAGAACGCCACCAAGTACGGGTAGAAGTTTACCGTATAGCGGACCTTCAAGGGGTCGCCTATGGTGAGCTCGCCGCACTCGTAGGCTTCGTACTTGTCGGGGTGCGGAGGGGTCTTGTCCTCCAGAAGCTTGTTTATCACCAGCGAGCCGGCCTCCACTACCGCGCCCACCGCGGCCGCCACGGCCACGGCTGTGAACACCACAGCTCCGGGCTCAATCATCCTATCACCCCTGCCATGAGGACCGGTACTTGAGTTATGGCCTTGTGAAGCGGTCCCATCACCAGAGCCGGCACCACTCCTATTATGATGCTTATTGCCAGCAGGTAAAGTATCGGAGCTATGTGGTAGAGGCTGACGTCCTTAACCTCTATAGGAGGCCTCGTGAAGAGCATCCTCTGGGCGTCCCACACGAGGTAGCCCGTCACGGTGGCTATTGCTATGAGCAGCAGAGCCAGCACGAAGGGCCCTAGAGCGTTGTACTTGGCCATGCCGGCTGCAGAGGCAACCAGGCTCAGCTCAGCCGGGTAACCGCTGGTGCCGGGTAAGCCGAAGCCGGCGAATATCGCTATCATTATCACCGTGCTGAGCACAGGAGCTACGAACGCCAGCCCCCTAATCATCGGTATCTTCCTGGTGTGGCAGTAGTGCTTTATCACGCCGCTCAAGAGGAAGAGGGCCCCCACCACGAAGCTGTGCGATATCATTTCGAACACCGCCCCTATGAAGCCCAGCAGAGCCGCCTCCCGGAGGCCCATTGCCCATATAGCCGCGCCTATCGTGCTCATGCTCATGTGAGTTATGCTGGTGTATGCAACAACCCTCTTGAAGTCTTCCTGCGCTATTGCGACGGTAGAGGCGTAGACTGCCGCTAGGGCAGCCCAAGCGGCTATGAACGGCAGAGCGCCCATCAGCACGTAGGGCGTCATGCCGAGCGTTATCCTTATGAACGCGTAGCCGCCCATCTTGAGCATCAGGCTCGCCAGTATCACCGAGCTGGGGCTCGGGGCCTCCACGTGGGCTGCGGGGAGCCACGTGTGGAACGGCGGGACCGGCATCTTGATGAAGAACGATAGGAGCGTCAGCCAAGCGAAGGCTGCCTTCACCCAGTCCGGCGCCACCGCCATGGAGGCGGCGAACTGGGTGAAGTCGAAGGTCTGAGAGCCGTAGAGCCAGCCCAGCGCTATGGCGACCAGTAGCATTAGGCCTCCCACTTGGGTGTACACGAAGAACTTGTACGCTGCGTAGACCCTCCTCTCGCCGCCCCAGTAGAGTATGTGGACGAACATAGGCAACAACGTGAACTCCCAGAATAGGTAGAACCAGAAGAGGTTCCACGCTGCGAAGACCCCGATGAGCGCCGCCTCCGACGCCAGCATCAGCGCTAAGTAGAGCTTGGCCCTCTCGCCTATCTCCCAGCTGGCCGCCCACGCGACGGCTATGAAGACCAGCGCCGTTATGGCCAAGAACAATGAGCTCAGCGCGTCAACCCTAAAGGTCAAGTCGGCCCCTATGGCGTGGAGTCCCGGGAGCACGTAGTTCTCGTAGTGTATCTTCCCTTTGGCTCCAACAATTATCGGCTTGGCCAGCAACAGCGCTATCACGACAGTTACTATTATTGCGAAGCTCCTCGCCTTCTTTTCGTCAATTAGCATAACGGCCACGGAGGCCAGAGCCGCTACCAATATGGATATTAACACCTCACTCATGGCTCACCACCCCACGCCAAATAGCAATATCAGCGTGACAAACATCAATATTGTCAATCCCGCCGCGGAGAGTGCTAGGTAGAGGTTTATATCGCCCTTCTGTAATTCTAGCAACTTCCTTCCGAGGCGCTCCATTAGACGCGCGAACCCGTCCACCAGCTTCACATCTAAGTATTCCTCGTCCGCTAGGCGCACGCTCACCGCCCAGACCCAAGCGTAGGCCCTTCCGACGGCGAAGGCGCTGCTCACCAAGAAGGCCGTGTATGCCCTCTCTATTCCGTCAACTGCTTTGGACAGCACGTAGGCCCAGAAGTTCGCGACGGCGTGGAAGAGCTCGTGGAACCAGAACTCCTTGTACAGCGGGTACCAGATCTTTCTGATTATTCCTCCCCTCTCCACCACGCCTGCAATCAAGTAGTAGAGGATGGGCGTCACGAACCCTATTACGGCCAGCGTGAGGGCTATGTTGCCCAAAGGCAGCTCGTACTTGGGCAGGCCGTGCTCGGGATGTATGACCTTCTTCAGCGAGGTAACTATCACCGGTCCGGAGACCAGCACTATGAGCGCCAGCACCCCCATCGCGAACTTCATGGCTGAGCCGGCGTCGTGGACGTGGCCCTTCCACCTAGGCCTGCCGAGGAACGTTAGGTAGAGCATCCTTCCGCTGTAGAACCCGGTGAGGCCAGCGGCGAGGGTGAGCAACAAGCCGGCCAGCAGCGCGTGGGGCACCTCGCTGTATAGGGCGCTCTCTATTATGAGCTCCTTGGACCACCAGCCGGAGAAGGGCGGCACTCCTATCAAGCTCAGAAGCGCTATAAGCGTGACAGCAAAGGTGAACCTCATGTACTTCCAGAGGCCTCCCATGTTGAACATGTCCCTAGCCTTGTAGGGGTGGTGGAGCACGTGCTCCAGCGAGTGTATGACGGCTCCGGCGCCGAGGAAGAGGAGCGCCTTGAAGAAGGCGTGAACGTAGAGGTGCGCCACGCCGGCAAGCAAGCTCCCGAGGCCCAGCGCGGCGAACATGTAGCCCAGCTGGCTCATTGTGGAGAACGCTATTACCTTCTTTATGTCCCTCGCAGCGGCGCCGAAGAGGCCGGCTATGAAGGCCGTGACGGCGCCGACTACCGCTATCAGATCCATGAGTGCTAAGTTGTACACTATGAATTCCTGGTAGAGCGGGAACAGCCTGGCGACGAGGTAGGCCCCCGCAGCCACCATGGTTGCTGAGTGGAGGACCGCAGAGACGGTGGTGGGCCCCTCCATCGCGTCGGAGAGCCACGGCCAGAAGGGCACCTGCGCACTCTTGCCGAACGCGCCTACCGTTATGCCGAAGAGTATAGCAGTGAGCGCTAAGGCGCCCAGCCACTTCTGGAACTGGAGCTCTTGTGAGTGCTGGAGCGCCAGTATGTCGCCGGTCCCGGCCAGGGCTATCAGCGCGCCGAGGCCCGCGAGGAAGAAGAGGTCCGCAACCCTAGTTACGAGTATTGCCTTCCTACCGGCCCTAACCGCGTTGGGCCCTATGATCTCGTCGTACCAGTAGTAGGAGATCAGGAGGAAGCTCGCCGCTCCCACGAGCTCCCAGAACAGCATTATGAGGATTATGTTCCCAGAGAGCACTATACCCTCCATTGAAGCGAGGAACAATAACATCTCGCTGTAGTACCTATTGGGCCCTCGAGCGCCCTTCATGTAGTCCCAGCTGTAAATTAAGTCCAAGAACGTTATCAATGCTACAACGAAAGCCATAACACTCGAAATGGTATCAATGAGGAGCGAGAAGTAATTCGCTTCTCCGGGGAGGGGGTACCAAGGGTAGTAGTTTATGAGGTACTTGTTGCCGAAGCCGTACGCCATTAGGTAGATAGTTGCGAAGGTTACTGCTCCGCCGACGGCTACGGCCAGCCCCCACTCCCACCAGTCCTCCCTATCCCCCGCCCACGAGGGCCTGAAGCGGATCTTCTTCTTGTACAATGGGCTGAGAAGTACTATTATGCTGAATATGAGCGGGAGGGCTATTGGGAGCGGGGCGAGCACCTTCAGCGCCAGGGGCGCCTCGGGTACGTGCTGGACCGCTCCATGAACCGCTCCGTGAACGGCGGGCGCTTCCACTCTTCGGACACCGGAGTGGGAGGGAGCAGGGTCTTGATAAAGGTCATCTATTGGGAGATTAGTACACCATTACCTCCACCACGTCGCCGTCCTTCAGACCGAGCTCCCTCCTCAGCTCATAGGGAGAAATAACCTCTATTATTTCTGGAGGGTGGTGGGTCTTCACCGGTATGATTAGGGCCGCCTCCAGCCCCCTGACCCTCGCCGGGTAGGCCAGCACCTCTCCAAACTTCTTGCCATCCATGGTAAAGCCCTTGAGCACTATGGGCTTGCGGAAGGTCAGGAGGGACTTCGCCTCCGCCGAAGGGGGGTCCAAGAGCACGTTCAGCGTGCCCGGGTACGGGTCGAAGCCCAGCTTCTCCCTCACCTGCCTCCGGTAGCCCTCCAAAGAGAGGTAGTACCTCCCCTCCCCGTCTCCGCTGACCACCTTGCCCTTGAGGAATATAGGCTTGGTCATTAACTGCTGCAGCACCTCCCTCCCCTTGGGCGTGAGCTCCTTCCCAGACACCAGCCCCAGGGACCTCAGCTTCTTCAAGTCCTCCTCCAAGGCCTTGCACGGTTCTCCGTTGAGGAGGTAGTAGAGAGCCGCCAGCAACTTCCCTTCCGGGGCGCGTTGGGGTCCTACCTTCTAAAGCTCCCTCGGTCATACCCGTTAACGCTCCGTATCCATTTAATATCGCCGGTCCGTTCGGTTCCGTAGGAGGGGGAAGCGATGGTCTACTTGCCGGCGGCAGCCGTTGCCGGGGCCACGTTCTTGCTTGTGCTGTGGCTTCTGCTGTTCTCGCCGGTGTCCCCGGTGCTGAGGACTGTAATGAACGTGCTGACGGACCCGCTGTCTGCGCTGGCGTCCACAATTGTGGCGGCTGGGGTTGCGTACTACGTGGTGGTATACGTCCTTCAGCTATCGCTGTTCGTGTGAGGGGTGGTGAGCCGTGGCCGTGAACTTGGTTGCTGCTATAATATTCTTGATAATATTCGTGGTAGCCTACAGCGCCACCAAATGGATAATGCAGAACGTCGCCGCCCCGCTGCTGATAGCCGGCGCCGCCGCCTACTACGCCTACCTCGTGGCCTTGAGCGTGCTGGCGTGAGAAGGCTGAGAGGTACTGCTGCTGCACGTCGTCGACCAAGAGGTGGAGGTAAATCTGAGTAGTTTTTATGTCGCTGTGGCCCAACAGCCTCTGCACCGCGGGGAGGCTCATGCCCCTCCTCAGCGCCTCCGTGGCGAAGGTGTGCCTCAGCACGTGGGGGTGGAGCCTCTCCTCCGGGAGCCCGGCCTTCCTCGCGAGCCTCTTGAGCCTCTTGTACAGCGCTTGGTAGCTCATGGGCAGAACCCTTCCGGAGCCGGCCACCAGCGGCCAAGCCCTCCTCAAGGCCTCCTCCGTGAGGGGGCCGTAGAACACTATCCTTTCCTTACCGTACTTTCCTCTGACCCTTATCCTCCTTCTGCGGAAGTCCACGTCCTCCAGCTTAACGCTCAGCGCCTCCGAGGCCCGGAGCCCGGTCTCTAAGAGCAAGCTGACTATCAAGAAGTCGACCGGATCCTCGTAGGCCGCTTGGAGGAGCGCCGCCACCTCCTCCGGCCTCAGCGCCTCCACCACGTCCCTCCGCGGCTTGGGGACCGCTGGAAGGCCGTCCAAGCCGAGCCACTTCAAGAAGTTCCTAACGAAGAGGCTGTAGTAGTGAAGGGTGGTCTGCTGGGCCCTCTTGTCTTTCTTGACGCTCCTCGGGAAGCCCTCCTTCATCCTCTTTCTGACCCACTTCATATAGTCGTCGTAAGTTACCTCAGATATTTTCTTGTCTCCGACGACCTCCAAGAAGTCCTTGAGGGCTGAGCGGTAGCTCTTGAGGGTCTTAGGGTTTGCGCCGGAGACCTCCAAGAACGAGAGGAACTCCTCCGCCGCCTCCCTCAAGCCCGACTCCGGCGGCGGCTTGTACGGCGGGACGCGCATTCCTCTGAGCCCGCTAGCGTTTTAGGCCCTCCAAATCCTTATTAGGGGAGGCGCTGTGGACTACTTCGTCCTTTCGATTATGCTAATAGCGATATATTTGATATTAGCTGTTGCCGACTACTACAGCACGCTTACTGTGCTCGCCAGCGGGAAGGGGAGGGAGGCCAACCCGCTGATGGCCCCCCTGCTGGAGATGGGCGACGCGGCGCTGATAGCGCAGCTGGTCTCCGGAGCGGCCTTTGCCGTCTTGGCGGCCCTGAGCCCGCGCGACAGCCTCGCGGGGCTGGTTGTGGTTGTTCTGCTGAAAGCTTTGGTAGTGCTCAACAACGTTATCAACGGGTACTTGGTGTGGTCCGGGTAGCGGAGGTCAGGTTTGGGGAAAAGATCGTCGTGAAGGAGCAAGAGGTGGAGCTGGAGGAGGGGCTGAACTGCCTTTTGGGCCCCTCCGGCCTGGGGAAGAGCACGTTCCTAAGGGCCCTTCTGAAGGCCACCGGCTGGCCCTACGTGCCCCAAGAGCTGAAGTTTCCCTCGGGGAGGGTGGAGGAGCTGGCCTCCCACCTGGCGTCTCTGAACAAGTGCTGCAGGCCCCGTGAGTACTTGGAGAACTTCTCCGAACTGATCGAGGAGCTCGGAATAGGCTACGTGCTGGGGAGGAAGGTGGAGACGCTGAGCTCGGGGGAGAAGCAGAGGCTCGCGCTGGCCCTCCAGCTAGCCAGGGGGTGCGGGAGGCTCTTGGCCGACGAGCCCACCTCCCAGCTGGACCCAAAGAGCGCCCTCCGGACGATCGAGGTGCTTAGGGAGTGGACTGAGCTCTCTGTGGTGGTGACGCACGACGTGAGCGTGATGGCGGAGTGCGACAGGTTTTACACCTTGAGGGAGGGCCTCCTCGTCCCGGCGGGCCCAGAGGAGCTGGGCCTCCCTTGGGGGTGCTTGAGGGACTGCCTCAGACCTCCCCGACCCTCCGGTACTTCTCCCTCTCCTTGAGGGGTGCCGTCGCGTCCAGCCCCATCTTCGAGGTCAGGCCGTCCTCCGAGCTGGGGTCCAGCGAGGAGCCCCTCGCGTTCCTTACCACCACCAAATCCCTATCTGCTTGGAACCTCGTCGCGACCGCCCACTCCACTTGGTGCGGATCGTCGGGGTCCACGTCGGGGTCCACCACGACCACGTGCTTGAGGGATGGGTGTCCGGCGAACGCGGCGAGTATTGCGTTCTTGGCGTCGCCGTCCACGTTCTTCTCTATGCTGACCACCGCGTGGAGCCACATGCCCCCTCCTCTGGTGAGCCTCACCTTGTGGACCCTCGGAACGACCTTCCTCACGGAGTCCCATATGCTGGCCTCCTTGGGGTAGCCCATTAGGAACTGGTGCTCCCTCCCGCCGGGGAGGATTAGGTGGACCGGCTCCTCCCCCAAGTAGACGGCGTCCACCTCCAGAACGGGCTCCTCCCTAACCCGGTCGTACGTATGGAGGAGGTCCACGAAGGGCCCCTCCCTAACCCTCTCCGCCGTTATCCTCCCCTCTATCACCGCGCCGGCGCCCGCGGGGACCGGCAGGCCGTAGAGGGGGGTCCTTGAAACCTCCAAGCTCCCGGCCAAGCCGGCCGCGACCTCGAGCTCGAAGGTCCCGAAGGGCAGGCTCAAGGAGGCCGCGAACTCCACCTCTGTGGGGGCGCCTATTACCACAGCGACCTTGAGGTCCTCCCCCCTCTCCAGAGCCCTCTTGTACAGAGCGTAAAGGTGCCGGGGCACCATCCTCAGCGCCGCCCTCTTGGGGCCCAAGTACATCGTGCGGTGGTAGGAGGCGTTGCAGGCTCCATCGTAGCAAGCGACGTAGATCGCCGCAGTCTGGTACCTCCCGCCGTCCTCGGGGTAGAACTTGACCCAGGGCAGTACGTCCAAGCTCTCCACCTTCTCATAGCGGAAGGGGACCTCCTTCAGCTCCCCCCTCTTGGGGCTCAACAGCTTTCCGTAGGCCTCCTCGTCCCCTCCGGCCCCCAAGGCCTTCCAGACGGCCTCCCTTGTGGAGTACAGCGCGGAGAGGGCCTCCTTCCCGCTCCCCTCCACCTCGTATATTACCGGCCTCCCGAGCCTCTCGTACTTCTCTATTAAGGAGGCCACCTCGTCCGGCCTCACCCTTCCCGCCCTCTCGGCCCCGAGCGCCTCTGCGAGCTCGCTGAGCCTCACGCCCTGCACCGGTACGCGCGCGGGACGGGCACTTTAGCGTGTCTCGCCAAGAGCTCCAAGCCCAAGGAGCGGTAGAGCTCCGGCGAGTCCCTCTCGCAAGGTCGGTCCAGCACTATTAGTGAGTAGTCCAGCTCCCCCTTCGGCTCCCTCACCCTCAAGCTCTCCGGGGTGTTCACGTGGGCCAGCTCCATCGGATCCCTCGTGAGCAGGGCAGTCCCCACCAGAACCGCCCTCTCCGCGAGCCTCACGAAGTCCGTCAGCCTCCCGCTGAAGGGCTTAAACCTCCCCGGCTCGGCCACGCTCATAATCGTGGCCTCCGGCTCCCCGCCGTGGAGCGGCACCGCTACGTCCGCGCCGAACAGCTCTCTGAAGGCCCTCAAGGCCTCCAGCGTCTCCCTCTTGAGCCACGGGTGGTCCCCCGGGGCCACCAGCCACTCCCCCGCGCCGAGCTCGGAGACGGCGAGGGCCGGCCCCTCCCCCCGGTCGTAGACGCACTTGGAAAAGCCGTAGAGCCTGCACCTCTCCTCCGAGGTGGTGAGCCCCACGTCCGGCTTGAGGTTCAGCTTCACCCAGTCTATCACCCTCCTCCCGTCGACGAGCGCCAGCAGCTTGTCGCGCCCGAACCTCCTGCTCCTCCCCCCGGCCAGCACCGCTACGCGCGTAGCTCCCTCACCATTAGGTACGCGTCCTCCCCGTCCATATAGTAAGCCTTTATGATGCTGTACTTGCGGTACCCGTGCCTCTCGTAGAGCCTTATGGCCCTCACGTTGGATACCCTCACCTCCAAGAAGGAGAAGTCGACCCCGTCCTCCTCCAGCCTCCGGAGGTACTCCCTCAGGAGGGAGCTCCCTATGCCCATTCCCCAGTAGTCCTTGAGCACGCCCAAGGATAGCAGATGCGAGGCCCTCTCCCCGCGGTCCACCCTCCGGGCCAGCGAGGGGTCCGGTATAAGGAAGCTCTTCCTCGACTCTATGTGGGACATGAGGTAGCCCACGACCCTTCCGTCCAGCACTGCTACGAGGAAGTACCGCGGATTCTTCTTCAGCACGAATTCGAAGAACGAGTAGGGGTAGTTCTCCGGGAGCACCGCCCTGTTTATCATAACTACGTCCGGCAAGTCGTCCGGCTCTGCCTCCCTAACCGAGACCTCCTTAGCCTTAATTGCCGCCACCTCTGCCCACCTCCGGTCAGGGCGAACCGTGCACCCCGTCGAGGAGGTCCGGGGCCTCAAGTGGCGCTCCCTTGCGGGGAGGATAATAGTTCTGGGCGTGAGCTACAGCGTCGCGCTGTACAAGGCAGTGGACGTTGCAAGGGAGCTGGTCAAGAGGGACGGGAGGGTGAGGGCGGTAATGACCGAAGAGGCTTCCAAGGTGATATCGCCGGAGGTGTTCCACTGGGCTACCGGAGAGGAGCCCGTCGCGGGCCTGACCGGAGAGACGGAGCACGTGTCGCTTGCGAAGGACGCTTCTTCGATGGTAATCGCTCCGGCCACGCTGAACGTGCTCGCGAAGCTCGCCTACGGCATCGCTGATAATCCCGTCGTCCTAACGGCGATCAACGTTAAGGAGTACGGCAAGCCCGTGATGATATTCCCATCCATGCACGCCCCCATGCTGAGGAGCGCCCAGTACCGGAGGGCCAAGGAGGCCCTCGAGGAGGCCGGCTACCTGGTCTTCGACCCGCCCGCGGAAGGCGGGAGGGTGAGGTTTCCGGAGCCGGAGCACGTGGCGAACGTGGCCGAGGCGGTGACGCTCCGCGGGAGGGACTACGAAGGAATAAAGGCGCTCGTAACGTCCGGGCCGACCCGGGAGTACATAGACGCGATACGGTTTATCTCAAACCCCAGCTCCGGCAAAATGGGAGCCTCGCTGGCTTGGGAGCTGTTCTCAAGGGGAGCGGAGGTCAAGGTCGTCCACGGCCCCTCGCAAGCGTCCTACCCGCCGTGGGTTGATAGGGTTCAAGTGGAGAGCACCGAGGAGATGGCTGAAGCAGTGAAGGACGGCGAGTACGACGTGGCCTTCTTAGCGGCGGCCCCGGCGGACTACAGGCCGGAGAGGAGGTTCGAGGGGAAGCTCGACTCTAACGAGGAGCTGACCTTGAGCTTGGTCCCGACCCCCAAGGTAGCCCGCAACGTGAAGGCTAGGATTAAGGTTGGCTTTACGGCGGTGGTAGGCGAGGACATAATTGATACTGCATTGGCCAAGCTGGAGAAGTACGGATTCGACATGATCGTTGCCAACAGAGTGGACCGGAAGGACATCGGCTTTGCGTCGGACATGAATGAAGTATACATAATACACAGCGACGGGAGGGTGAAGCACGTGCCGAAGGTCCCCAAGCTCTTGGCGGCCAGGGCGATACTCGACGAGGCCAGGGAGCTGGTTAGGGGCTGAGCCTCTCTGCCCCTACGAGCTCCCGCCGGAGGAGCCTCCCGGCCCTCCTCAAGGCGCGCGGGAGGAGCGCGCTCGGCTCCGCAACCGATGCGGAGGGGCCGTTGGAGGCGGAGGCGCGCTCTCGAACCCGTGGTGGGGCCGCGGGGATTTGAACCCCGGACTACCGCCGTGTGAGGGCGGCGTCCTTCCGGGCTAGACGACGGCCCCTCTGGTGCCGCCGCGGGGATTCGAACCCCGGACAACCCGGTCTTCAGCCGGGCGCTCTCCCGCTGAGCTACGGCGGCTCCGATGTCCCGAGAACTCACTTCCTTAATTAAATTTTGCGGCCAGCTCCTCGGCGGCCGCGTAGAAGGCCTCCATCTCCTCCGGCCTCCCGACGCTCACCCTCATCCACTCGTCCCCCAAGGGCACGTTCCTTACCATTATCCCCCTCTTCTTGAGCTCCGCCACAACTCCCTTGAACGCCTTTACGAGCACGAAGTTGGTGAAGCTCTCGTAGACGCTCCACCCCAAGGCGCCCAGCACGTTCTTCATTTTCTTCTTTTCCTTATTTACGTACTCTATGTAGCTCTTCGAGTAGCTCGGGTCGGAGAGGGCCTCCAGAGCCGCCTCGACCGTGGGCGAGGGGATGTCGTAGGGCAGAGTCATCTTCGAGAGCTCCTCCACAGCCTTCGGGTTGGATATCAAGAACCCTATCCGGAACCCGGCGAGGGCGAAGGCCTTGCTGAGGGTCCTCGTAGCGATTAGGTTGCTGTAGCTCTGGACCTCGGGGGTCAAGCTCTTGGGGGCGAACTCTCCATAGGCCTCGTCCAAGAGGACTGAGGGAAAGCTCCTCACCAAGCGCTCGAGGTCCTCCTCGTCGACGAGCAGAGCCCCGGTGGGGTTGTTGGGGCTGTCGAGCACCGCCATGTGAGCCCGCTCGCCGGCGAAGCCCTCTACGTCCAAGGAGAACCTCTCCCCCTCGTCGGTGAGGCTGAAGTACGAGAGCTCCGCCCCCGCGGCCCCCAAGAGCGGGGGGTAGGCTTGGAAGCTCGGGAAGGGCAGCCTAACCTTAGACCTCAGCGCGCATCCCTCGAAGGCCAGCCTCAATGCCGTGTCGGAGCCCAAGGTCGGCAGAACCCACTCCGGCCCCGGGAGGCCGTAGTACCCGGCGGCCAGCTCCCTGAGCTTCCAGACCCTCTCCGGGTCCGGGTAGAGGTTGCCCGCCTCCGCGGCCCTCATAGCGGCCTCCACGACCCTCTTCGGAGGGGGGAAGGGGTTCTCGTTCATGTGGAGCCTCGCCACAACCCTCCCGGGCCTCTCCGGGAGCTTGTACACCTTGAGCTTCGAGAGCCAAGGCCTTTTCAAGCAGTCCATCGTATCATCCGGCCCCGTGAGGCGCGGGAATAAAATAAGGCATCCGCGCGTCCCGGGGGAGCGCGTGGTCTGCGTAGGCGTCGTGGACACCACCTTCGCCCGCGTGGACATGGCGAAGCATGCGATTGAGGTGCTGAGGAAGAGGGTCCCGGCCCTCAAGGTTAAGCGCTACACCGTGCCGGGGATAAAGGACATAGCTGTGGCGGCGAAGAGGTTGCTCGACGAGGGGTGCGAGGCGGTCCTAGCTCTAGGCTGGGTGGGGCCCACCCAGACCGACAAGTACTCCTACTTGGCCTACAGCATAGCCCTCCAGAACCTTCAAATAACCTACGGGAAGCACATAATCGACGTAACAGTCCACGAGGATGAGGCGGAAGATCCCAAGAAGCTCAAGGAGGTGGCGGTGGAGAGGGCCAAGGAGCACGCGCTGAACCTAGCCCTCCTCCTCACCAGAGGCCCCGAGGCCCTCACCCCCCTCGCCGGCACCGGGCAGAGGCAAGGATGGCCCGACGCGGGCCCCCTCTAGGTAGGCCAGAGCCACGGCCTCCAGCGCCGCGGCCAGAGCCGTTTCCGTGGACAGCACCAGCCCCGGGGCGACGTCGACCACGAAGTCCGCGAAGCGGTATAAGCCCATGGGCACCCCCTTCCTCGAGCCCAGCACGAGCGTGACCCTCTTGGCCTTTGCCAAGGCCTCCCCCAGCTCCTTTGAGACCCTCTCGAAGCTCTGGCCCTCCGGCTCGAACACCACCACAACTTCCTTCTTGCCCTTTGAAGCAACCACGTGATACATATCGAAAACTTTAATTTCCACAATTTTTCCCTCTCCCTCGGCCTTGACCCTCTGGAGGTGCCTCGACCTGGCTCCTTCCTCGAGCCCCTCTATGAACGAGGCCAAGGACCTCGCGTCCGTCGGCTCTACGAGGCCGACTACGTACTCCCCAACGCCGTAGCTCTGGACCACCCTCCCCACCCTCCTCCCCAGCTCCCTCGCCGCCTTGGGAGGGCCGGTGTAGGGCTCTTGGACCACCCGGATCTTGGAGAACAGCGCGGAGACCTGCTTCTTGCCCTTCAGCTTCTTCCTGCCCGCGTAGTCCGGCTCCACCAGAGCGACGTAGGCCTCGGGACCCACTATCTCGACGGCCAGCACCACCTCCGGCTCCGTGAGGTCCACCTTCGCCTCCGCTGCCTCCAAGACTGCCGAGCCCAGCTCGGCGTTGAGCTGGACGGACGTGAACGGGTGGGAGCCCCTCCTAACGGTTCTGACGGCGAACCTCCTCCCCTTGATTCTTTCGGCAAGCTCCTTGGCAACCTTCCTCAGCTCCTCCAAGTCGGCCCTCACGCACTTCTCGGCCTTCATTGCTCTTATCACCTCCGGCATCTCGAGGAGCTTCCGGTAGGCCTCCTCGAAGTCCCTGCAGTTCTTCAAGAGCACCAAGCCCTTGAAGCCGCCCGGCGCCGCCACGACCTCGCACGGCACGTCCAAGCTGTTGGCTACGTACTTTTCCATGCCTAATTCGGTCTTTGCTATAATTGCGCACGTCACTGCGCCTCCCCCCTCATGAAGGGGGGTAGAGAAATTAGTGAGCGCTCCTCACCCCACGCCGGGCCCGACGCTTGTTGAAGTTCGTTGTGCTGTCTCTATTGCTAATCGCTTCAATTTTAACCTTCCTGAACCCTCCCTTAGCCGCTGTGGCGTGGCTGGCCTTGGTTGCTCTGGGGCTGAAGAAGGACAGGGCGCTGACCCTTAAGATACTGACGAGGGTGGCCAACGCTGCCTTAGTGCTCTTGGCCGTCTTGGTCATAACCGTGGCCATGTTCGGCGGCACCATAGCAGAGATAAAGAAGGAAATGATCATATCAGAGGTAAAGAGGTGGGTGATGAGCCAGCCTCAGCTGGTCCAGAAGCTGGGCCCCAAGGTGAAGGAGTTCATTGCCCAGCAGGCCGAGCGCTTGATAAAGGCGGAGGGCTTGGACAGGCCTTGGTACGAAAACTTACCGTACTACTTGTCCACGGTCGTAACGCTCGAGCTGAGGAGCCAAGTGCTCCGGTCCAACACGGGCTCCCAGCTGGTTAGGGACATAACCATGGAGAGGCTCCCCCGCACCGTTCTGCTCTTCACCACCGCCACCATAATCAGCGCCGTTGCCGGCATACTGCTGGGCCTTGTGGCGGCGCGGAAGAGGGGAAGCTTCGTGGACAAGTTCGTCACCTTCGCCGCGCTGATATCAGCGAGCTTTCCCATGTGGTGGATCGGAATGATCATGATACAGATATTCTCCTACGGGCTCAACCTCTTCCCCTCCGGAGGCATGACCTCCGTGCCGCCCCCCAAGGAGTTGCTCGCATACCTCAGCGACCTCCTCTACCACATGGCCCTACCCCTAACCACGATAGTGCTGGTGAGCTTCGGCGGGTGGGCCTACGTGACCAGGAGCATACTGGTGGGGGCCACGAAGGAGGACTACGTCTTGGCGGCCAAGGCCAGAGGGCTGGCGGAGAGGGTGATCTTGCTCCGCCACGTGCTCCGCCCCTCCCTTCCGCCGATCCTCACCATGATAGCGCTCAGCTTAGTGGCGTCCTTAACAGGGGCAATAATAACTGAGATCGTCTTCAACTGGCCGGGCATGGGCCTCCTGTACTGGGAGGCCATAGAGACCCTCGACGTTCCCGTAATCCTCGGGCTAACGTACGTCTTCACTCTGGTTTTCGTAATTGCAATGCTGATACTGGACATACTGTACATAATATTGGATCCGAGGGTTAGGGGGTGAGAGAGATGGAGGTAGTGAGGGAGCTGCTGTCCCAGAGGGCCGGCGCGTTCGGCGCCGCGCTGTTCGTGGTTCTGCTCCTCCTAGCGCTCTACTCGATGAGCAGTCTGGGCGGCTACGCGAGGCTGTGGCACAACACCACCTACTGGTCCGTCTACCCTTCAGCGGTCCCCCCGGAGTGGTTCGGCAAGCTCCTCTACCCCGACAAGGTGGTGCCCACCCTCTTCTTGGATCCTACCAACGTAACCAAGAAGAGCCTCTTCAACGGCGCTGCTACGAACGTTACGGTGGTTTATGAGATCCCATACAGCTACGGCGGGGTGCCCAACGACATTAAGCTGATACTCAACATAAAGTACGAAAGCGCCCCGGGCGTGAAGGTGGTCTTCATCAGGCCCGACGGGAAGGCGGTGACCGTAATCAGGGACAGCGCTAAGAACATACCGACGATAATATCCTTCAACAACTTCGACCAGATAAAGAACAACGTCTACACGTGGAGCAGGGTCTCCGGGGTGCAGCCGGTGGAGCTCCTCTTCAAGGAAGGAGATGAGGTCCTCAAGGGCACCTACAAGGTCGTGGTGACTATCATAGGGCTCGGCGAGGTGGACGTGAGGTCGGAGCTGGTGGTCGACGGCAACGTGTACGGCCTCATGGGCACCGACATCTTCGGGAGGGACATATTCGTCTACACCATGGTCGGGCTCCCTTACGGCCTCCTCATAGGCGTGCTGACCAGCCTTATCGCGGCAGTGTGGGGCACGGGCTACGGCTTGGTGAGCGGCTACGCGGGCGGGAAGGTCGACGAGGTGATGCAGAGGATACTGGAAATATGGTACTCAATACCGGCACTGCCGATACTTATCATGCTCGCGATAATATACAAGCCCACCCTCATGCTGATAATACTCCTCATAGCGGTATTCTCTTGGATGGGGGCGGCGAAGGTCGTGAGGTCAATGGTGCTCAGCTTGAAGAACGAGGGCTACGTGATGGCCGCAAAGGCCGCCGGCGCCCCCTCCACTTGGATCATGATCAAGCACGTGCTGCCCCAAGTGCTTCCCTACACCGCAGCGCAAGTGGCACTGGGCGTGCCCGGGGCAATACTCACGGAGGTCTCGCTGGACTTCTTGGGCCTGGGAGATCCGAACGTGCCCACGTGGGGCTGGATGCTCCACGACGCTCAAGTCTACGGGGCCAGCGTCAACGGCTACTGGTGGTGGATAACGCCCCCGGGCCTAATGGTGGCCTTGGTGGCGCTCAGCTTCGCCATGATGGGCTACGCCCTTGACGTGGTGCTCAACCCCAGGCTCAGGGAGGTGTGAGGCTCATGTTGGAGGTGAGGGATCTCAAGGTGTACTACTACACGAAGAAGGGGGTCGCCAGAGCAGTTGATGGGGTCTCCTTCTCCTTGAAGAGGGGAGAGAGCTTGGGCATAGCCGGCGAGAGCGGGTGCGGTAAGAGCACCACCGGGATGGCGATAATGAGGCTCGTCGAGAGGCCCGGGAGGATAGTGGGTGGCGAGGTGCTCTTGGACGGGACGGACGTGCTCAAGATGGACGAGGAGAGCTTCAGGAGGGAGGTTAGGTGGAGGAGGATAAGCATGGTCTTCCAGGGAGCGATGAACAGCCTCACGCCGGTCTACACGGTGTACCAGCACTTCAAGGAGACGCTGAAGGCCCACGGGGCCTACGCCGGCGAGGAGGAGGCCCGGGAGATCACCGTAAAGATGCTGAGGATGGTCTCGCTCCCGCCGGAGGTGGCTGACCGCTACCCCCACCAGCTGTCCGGAGGGCAGAAGCAGAGGGTCGCGATAGCCCTCGCGCTGTTGCTTAGCCCCGAGTACGTGATAGCGGACGAGCCCACCACCGCGCTGGACGTAATAGTTCAGGCCCAGATAATAAATCTCTTGAAGGAGCTTCAGGAAAAAGGGATGAGCATAATACTGATCAGCCACGACTTGGGCGTTATAAGCGCCCTCAGCGACAAGCTCCTCATAATGTACGCCGGGAAGGCGGTGGAGTACGGGAGCGCCGAGAAGGTACTGCGCAACCCCGCCCACCCGTACACGAAGATGTTGCTGGAGGCCACGCCCAGGGTGAGCGGGGGCGAGCTGAGGTGGATACCCGGGTCTCCGCCGGACCTGACGAACCCTCCGAGCGGGTGCAGGTTCCACCCGAGGTGCCCGCTTGCCAAGGAGGTGTGCAGAGAAGAGGAGCCCAAAATGGTTGAGGTGGAGAACGGCCACTGGGCGGCGTGCCACTTCACATGAGGGACTTCAGCTTCTCCTCCAGCTCCGCCAAGCGGTTGAGCATTATCTTCCTCTCTATCCCGGCCACCATGTACCTCGTCCGCACCACCGCGTCGGGGTTCACGCTTATGCTGTCTATCCCGGCCTTCACGAGGAACTCCACCAGCTCCGGGTAGACGCTGGGCCCTTGGCCGCAGATGCTCACGGTCCTCCCGTGCGCGTGGGCGGTCTTGATCAGCATCTCTATCGCCCTCAGCACCGCCGGATCCCTCTCGTCGAAGTAGCCCATCCTCGCCAGCAGGTCGCTGTCCCTGTCGGCGCCCAAGACCAGCTGGGTGAGGTCGTTGCTGCCTATGCTGAAGCCGTCCACGAGCTTGGAGAACTGGTCGGCCAAGAACACGACGCTCGGCACCTCGGCCATAATCCACACCTTGAAGTCCCTGTCCCTCTGCAGTCCCTCCTCCTCCATGATCTTTAGGACCTTCTCCACCTCCCACGTGGTCCTCACGAACGGGAGCATCACCCACACGTTCTTCAGTCCGTACTCCTCCCTCACCTTCTTTATCGCCCTTACCTCCAGCCGGAACGCCGGCTCGTACTTGGGGTGGATGTACCTCGAGACCCCTCTCCACCCGAGCATCGGGTTCCTCTCCTCGGGCTCGAACTCCTCGCCTCCCTTCAGGCCGCGGTACTCGTTGCTCTTGAAGTCGCTGAACCTCACCACAACGGGCCTCGGATGGATTGCGGAGGCCACCTTAGCAATGCCCTCTGCCAGCTTGTTGATGAAGAACGTCTCCTTGCCCTCCTTAATCAAGTACAGCGGGTGGTAGCCTATCCAGTCCGTTATTATGAACTCTATCCTCATGAGTCCGATGCCCTCGAAGGGCAGATCCTTGTAGCGGTCTATCGCGTTGGGCTCGCCCAAGTTCATGTAGATCTTGGTGCCCGTTGGCGGGTAGAGGTACCTCAGCTCCTCCTTCGGTATGCCGAAGCCTCCCGCCTCTGCCTTCTCCTCCTTCTCCGCCCCGAGCTTCACCTTGCCCTTGTAGACCACTCCGCGGTGGCCGTCCACGGTCACAGTCATACCGCTCTTGATCTTCTTCGTGGCCTCCTTGGTGCCCACGACTGCCGGTATGCCCAGCTCCCTGGAAACTATGGCCGCGTGGGAGGTCATGCCTCCTTCGTCGGTCACTATAGCTGAGGCCTTCTTCATCAGCGGGACCCAGTCGGGGTCGGTCATCCTCGTGACCAGCACGTCGCCCTCGTTGAACTTGTCGGCGTCCTTCTTGGGGTCGGACAGCACCTTCGCCGGTCCTATGCCTATGCCCGGAGAGGCGGGGAGGCCGCGGACTAGGACTTCGGCCTCCACGTGCTCTACCTCTTCCTCCTCCTCCGGCCTCACCTTTACCTCTTCTCTGGCGGACCACACGGTCTCCGGCCTGGCCTGGAGCATGAAGACGTTGTCGGGGAACTCCATTTCCTTGTCTATGGCCCACTCTATATCCATGGACCTGCCGTAGTGGTCCTCCACCTTGATGCCCATCTTAGCTAAGGCGAAGATCTCGCGGTCGGTTAGGGAGGGCGCCTCCGCCTTCTCAGGGGGCAGAGGGACCTCTACGGTGCCTCCCTTCTCCGGGTCGAATACTATTGCTATCTCCTTCTTAGCTATGTGCCTCTCGAGGATTATGTTCTTGAGCTCCTCGTCGCTCAGCTCCCTCGGGTCCTTATCCATAAGCTTCCTCACCGCCTCCTTATCAACGATGAAGGTATCGGGAGTGACCCTGCCCCCGACCACCGCCTCCCCGAGGCCCCAGGAGCTCTCAATGGTTATCTTGTCGGGATCCCCGTTCCTCACGTCGAGGGTGAACATGACTCCGGCCTTGTCGGCGTTCACCATCTTCTGCACGACTGTGGCCATTGCCACGTTCTCGTGGGGTATGCCCTTGCTCACGCGGTAGGCTATTGCCCTAGCGTTGAAGAGGGAGGCCCAGCACTTCTTAACGTGCTCGATGACCGAATCCTCGCCTATGACGTTGAGGTACGTATCCTGCTGGCCGGCGAAGGAGGCGTCCGGGAGGTCCTCCGCGGTGGCGGAGGACCTAACGGCCACCCTCAGCTTGTCCGGCTCCACGCCGACCCTCTTGGCGAGCTCGCGGTAGGCCTTCCTTATCTCCTCCTCTATATCCTTAGGCATGGGAGCCTCAAGGATCATCTTCTTTATTTTCTCTGCAACTGCCTCCAAGCCCTTGACGTCGCTGACGTCAACCTCCTCGAGCATCTTGTTTATTTTGTCGAGGAGGCCCGTCTCCTTTATGAACCTGCGGTAGGCGTTGGCGGAGACCACGAAGCCCGGGGGGACCGGTATGCCCGCGTGCACCAGCTCGCCCAAGTTGGCGCCCTTGCCCCCGGCCAAGGGCAAGTCATCCTTAGTAATTTCCTCAAACCACAAGACGATCTTATCGGCCTTGCTCTGGCCCAAGGCACGCCCCGCGAGCTAGACCGGCACCTCCTTTTTTAGGGTTAATGCATACTAATACGGTATATGTACGGGGTCCGGGAATGGGACTCCACATCACCGGCCTCAGCCAGCCGTGGAACTCCTCATCCCCTACTGCGCCACGCCGCAAGTGTTGCCTATCCCGGCCACTATAGCCGTAGCGCCCTCCGGGAGCTCCTTGATCCGCTCCACGACCTTCCTCACGGCCTCGTCCGCGGCCTTGGCCACCTTCTCCGGCATGTCTGTTATTGCCTCCTCCGCGCTCATCTTTATGACTACTGCCTCAAGCGGTATCCCGTACTTCGTCGCAACCCTCTCTATCGCTATCTTCTCCGGACCGGGGTCGCCTATGGCCGCGCCGGAGCCCTCGGCTATGCTACCGGTCTCCTCGCCCTCCAGCTTGAGGGCGGCGTCGACCGTGAGTATTAGGTCGGCGTTGCCTCCGAGCTCCTCCACCACCTTCCTTATCGCCTCCCCGGGGTTGCCCACGGTCGCTCCCGGCCCCTCGGCCTTCACCACTATCACCCTCCTCCCGTCGAGGTCCACCTCGCCGGCGACCGTATCCTTTGAGGGCCTCCACATCCTCTTCTTGTCCTTCATCAACCTGAAGGCGACCAGGGGGCCTACAGAGTCGCCCACCGGGCGGCAGTTCTTGAACGTCTCTATGGCCTCCCTTAAGGTCTTGCTCATCTTAGTTATCATGGGCATTATCATCCAAAGCTGCATCATTAGGAAGAAGTTGTTGGTTTTCAAGGACATTAGCAAGTAGTGCCTCACTATCTTATAGAGCATGTTGAGGCTGTTCGTTATCTCTACCAGCACGAGTGCGTTGTGCTTCTGAGCCTTGGGAATATCTTCCGGCATGCTGTCGCTCAGCATCTTCTCCCACCTCTCCAAGCCGCTCCTCATTATGTGCGCCATCCTCTTGGTTATGTCTGTGGGCTCTATGTCAACCGGGTTTATGTGGAAGAACTCCTTGAGCCTTTTTACTATCTCTTCCGCGTTCTTCACGTTCAGCTTCTTCAGCACGTCTAGTGTTTCCTTCTCGCTCTCCTCAGCGTAGTTCTTTATCTCCTCCATTCTCACCTTTATGTTCTTTGCCCATATGTACATCCTGAGCCTCGCGTCCGCGCCGGTAAACGCCATGAAGAGGAAAGTTATGAACAGCAACTGTGTAATAATATCTAATATGTTCGTCGTCTGCTCCAAGCTCGGGGACCCGTCCCGAGCCCTTCGACACATGGTTAAAATAGCTAAACGCACGCGCGGGCGAGGTCTAGCAAGGCCTCCCTCAAGAGCTCCTCAACCTCGTCCGGAGAGGCCTCGAACGAGGCTGCGAGGTCCCACACGCCCTTGCCTTGGATCAGGTAGCCGAAGGCGAGCGCCCCCTTTTCGGGCCCCAGCTCCCAGACCCTCTTGAGGGCGCAGCAGTAGAGCGCGGGGAAGGCAGTTTCGGCCTCAACCGCGCCCTCGAGGAACTTCTCGATCAGCACCTCTTCGCAGCTCAGCTCCACGGGCTCCGGCTCGGAGTGCGCGAGCATTTTGAAGGCCTTCCTCACGTCCACGTCCCTGTAGACCGCGTGGGCCGACAGCAGAAAGGAGCGGGCGAAGGCCCTAGCAGCCTTGCTCACAGCACTGCCTCCCTTGGCCACGGCTACGTTCTTCTCCCCCGTGACCCTGTTGTACCTCGGCGAGAGGTAGATCACCTTGTACCCGTTTTTGAGCCAGAAGTCCAGAACCTCGTGTCTGGAGAAGACAGCCCCCGTTATTCCGGACTCCAGAGCCTTAAGCAGAGCGGAGCCTATGCCCCTCCTCTGGAGCCGGGGGTGGACGGCTATTCTGACCACCCTCCGGGCTGGGGCCGGCTCGTAGCGGGAGATGATCCGGCTGAGCGCCGCCCCGGGCGCGGGCCTCCACGGGTCCTCCGGGGGCTCTTCGTCGACCGTGAACGCCACGCCCGCCGGGCCCCCGGTTCCGGGGTACTCCCAGAGCCTGCCCTTCGGGTGCTGCAGCACCAGCTCCACGTCGGAGGGCTCCCAGCGGTAGTGCGCTAGGGCCAGCAGCGCCGCATAGGGCCTGGCGGCTCCGGGGCTCGCTACGCTTGCCCGGTCGACCTCCCTCGGCGGCCCGGAGGGCTCCGTGTCTCCCGGCTCCGCGTCCAAGTGGAAGGCCTCGTACAGCCACCTCTCTACGGGGTCCCCCGGCGGGTACCGGACGGGCTCCTTCAGCTCTATGACCTTTACGTCCTTAATGCTCTCCAAGAGCAGCTTGGTGAGCGCCCTCCCGGAGCCCTCGTAGCCGTGGACGGTCGTGCTCAAGACAGTCTTCCAGCTCTTGTTCAGTATCCTCCTAACGGTCGCGACTCCGACGGCAGCCGCCTCGTCCACCATGACTACCCCGGCCTTGCCCCCGGCCCTCGGAGGGGGGACCCACTCGACCCTCCACCCGGGGCCCAAGATCCTCCAAGAGTCGCCGGCCCTCTCCAGCCTGTACCGGGCCCTTCTCTCATTCATTATCATGTCGAAAAGCTTCATGAAGCTAGGCATCTCCGGGGAGGGCGAGGTCACCTCGACCCTCCTCACCCCGTAGTCGAGCACTAAGGTGGCTGCCATGGCGCCCAGGAGGGCGCTCTTCCCCCTCCCCCGGTCCCCCAGCACTGCCAGAGCCTTGCTGCTGCCCACCACGAAGCCGTTGAGGGCCTTGAGCGCCCTCCTCTGCTCCTTGGTGAGGCCCTTGGGGGGCTCCCACTTGGGGCACTGACCCCCTTCCGAGTAGAGGCCTATGGCCTCCTCCAAGTACCTCCCGAAGAGCCCCGTCCCGCTTGCCGAGTAGACCTCCTCCAAGTCCCTCTCCTTGATCAGCGCGACGGTCCCGCCTCCCCTCACCGTCTCTATTGTGGCCGGAAACGCGTTGGCCGGCACCGGCGAGGTGAGGTCTATGACCACGTGGTCCCACTCCGTTCCGAGCACCCTGCGGTAGGCGCTGGGCGGAAGCCTCCTCCACGGGTACGGGGGCCTCCTCTCGGAGACGAACAGCACCCTTCCCTTTAGCCTAGCTAAGAGGCCTTCGCTCGCTACCCTCAGCCGCCTCCAGTAGCACTTCATGACTGTCCGTGCTGGCCCGGACGGAGTTATGAGCGATCTTGAAGAAAGTCACTCAACTTCGACTTCCACGAGCCTCGCGTCGACTGCCTCTTTGAGTTCGGACTCGCACCAAGCGCTGCCCATCTTCTTTATTTCCTCTTTAACCTTCTCCACCGCCTCCTCCGGAGTGTCGGCCTGCACTTGAGCCCCGCTCAAGGGCTCCACCGCTATGTAGTACTCCCCGCTTTCGTCCTTTTCCTTGTACACCACGACTCCTACCTTCACCTTAGCCACGCTCTCACCGCGGGTGCGGAGGGCGTTCGGGTTATATGACGGGGCGTTAGGGATCTTATACGCCGGAGGGTCCGCCGGGGCGGTGCCCGCCGTGAGGAGGGCCTCTCTGGTCTTGGCGCTCCTAGTCCTGGCCTCGCTGGCAGCTCCAATGAGGCACGAGTTCCGGATGAGGTGGGGATGGGGCGATTTGATGGTCGTCGGAGTGGCGGCGATGGTGCTGACCTTCGGTGCCTTGCTGGTGAACTTCGCGCTTCTGGGCGCGGCGCTGCTGGCCCTAGCGGTAACGGCGGCAATGATGATGGCCGACTTTCCGCAGTGGTGGAGGGGAGTGCTGGCCTTCGCGCTGCTCATGACGGCGTTCGCGCTCCTCTTCATATAGCGGCCCGATGAGGACCCGAACCACCGGGCAGAGAGGTGACGAAGGCGCTCTGTACCGAAGGGCCGATGAGGCCGAATGGCCGCTGGGGAGCGGGTGACCGGAGACCCCGGCGCTGAGGCTCAAGTTTATTAGACCGATTACTTCCCGCACCCCGGAGCGCGGGGGTGCCCGAGCCTGGCCAAAGGGGTCGGGCTCAGGACCCGATGGCGTAGGCCTGCGTGGGTTCAAATCCCACCCCCCGCACCACTCAAAACCTTAGCCCGCTTCCGACCCTAGAGGGACCGGAAGTGTACGACTACATCGTCAAGGAGAACGGAAAGGCGTACGCGGTCCGGCTGGAGGAGAGGGGGAGCAAGGTCCTCGACTTGGTGAGCGGCGAGGAGGAGCGCGGGACCCCCTTTCGGGAGGGGGACGATGTGACAGAGGTGGGCCGGGTAAGGTTCGCCCGCGTGGCGCTCTACGACGCTCTGGAGGCCAAGGGACTAAAGCTCTCCGGGAAGGTGTTCTGGCTCCCCCACTTCTTAGGCCCCTACGTCTTAGCACACGACTACATGAGCGGAAAGCTCCTCTCCGTCGATGTGCTGACCGCCAGGGCAGAGACCCTGGCCGAGGACGTCGCTACGTTCCTCCCCTTCGAGAGCAACACGTGCTGCGGGGTCGAGGAGCTGAGGTTCGTGCTCGTGAGGGAGGGGGGCGGGGAGCTCTACTCCTTCGACCGCCACGGCAGGCTGAGGATGCTGAGGAGGGTCCCCTACCCCTTCCAAGGGGTCACCGACGAGGTGGCCCTCAACTGCGCTTGGAGGTGCCGGTTTCTGACCTACACCGGAGACCTCGTGAGGATTAGGGACGTCTTCAGGGAGTACAGCGTCAATGCCAAGTATGTGGACGAGCTGGAGGCCGTGGTGGTGCTCGGGCGCGACGTGGACCGCTCCGGAATAATAAGGGCGAGCGACTACGAGCTGATCTTGATAAGGGACGGCAGCGCCGTGAGCGAGTCTCCCTACGTGCCGTTGGACGGCGACAAGGAGTACGCCCTCAGCGGGGCATCTCAAGACTACCTTCTGCTCCACGCGGTTCCGGAGGACGGGGACTCGCGCTTCGAGCTCTACGCGATGAGCGATATAATAAACGAGGTCGCGGACTTGGAGCCGGTCTCGGAGTTCGGGCTGACCTCCCTCCCGGACGAGGCGGTTCTGATCGGGGACAAGGTCTACCTCTTGACCCGCGGAATTCCCAAAGTTCTGGAGTTCTAGTTCTTCAGATCCTTCAAAGCTTGGAGTATCACGTTGGTCCCGTTGAGCATGTCTACCTTCGCCGCCGCGACCACTTGACCGTCCTTGAACACTATTGCAAGCGGCAGATCGTTGGGCCTCAGCCCGATCGTCAGCATGGTGGCAAGGGCCCTTATGTCGGTGCAGTTGGTCGGGTACACCTCACAGCCCAGCTCTACGAACTTGACCCCGCTCACAGCGGCTTGCTCCCTGAGCGTCACGTTGAACGGGCTCTTGTGGAGGCTGTCGTATAGGTACAGCAAGTACTTGCCCTCCCTCGGGGGCTTCCAAGCCACCTTCAAGAGGTGGTAGGCGTCCAAGAAGGCCCGGGCGAGCTCGTCGGGGCTGAAGCCCACGGGGTTCAAGACTATCAAGCTCCCGTTGTAAGTTATGAGCATTACCGGCACATCTGTAATTCTGTAGGACTTGAAGTTTATGAGCGCTTCTTTGTTGGTGCACTGAGGGAAGCCGTAGCACGTGAACACTTTGAACGCCACGCTTACGTTTAGGTTGTTTTTAGCCGCGTAATCTTTGAAGATGTTTACGGCCTCAGTCACGTTGTCCACCACTATCGGGCATATCGGGCACTCTTTGATGGAGGCGACGAACAGCAGTATTGTAAGGTTGTTCGGGTTCGGGACGTAGAGGTACTTCTTGATCTCCTCCTGCGTAAACACCGCCTCCCCCTTCTTTCCCCCTCCTCCGCCGAACCAGCTGAACCAGTTGGAGAACAGCATCATTAACGCGAACATGAGGGCCACGAGGGCATAAGCGGAGCGGTCGCTCTTGCGGCGCCTCTTACGAGCCATGCTTTAAGCCCTCCGTACGCGCGGGGCTAGGAGTAAAGACGGTTTCCGGGATGAGCGGAGGTAGCAAAGCTGAGCGAGTGACGAGCCCGCAACGAAGCGACCGCTTAATTACCTCTCGCGCAGTTGGACTGCGCGGAACAGACCTTGAGCCTCGAGGACGTTGTCAAGAGGTACAAAGTGGAGCTGGTGGAGGACGAAGAGGGCAAGAAGCTCCTAGTCCCGTCCACGCCCTTCTATATAATAGTTAAGGAAGGGCGCCCGGCCGTGGTGAGGCTCGGGGTCGACCGGGAGAGGCTCGAGGAGCTCATTGAAGAAATGTTCGAGGAGGGGGAGAGCGCCGACAGCGTGGAGGACGCCTTGAATGAAATGATAGACGACGTGATCAGGATAGCGTACTCGGTGATAAACGAGCTCGAGAAGGAGGGGAAGGAAGTCAAGTCCGAGCTTTTGAGCTCTGTCATGGATATTAAAGATATACTCAGCGAGGAGCTCGAATACGTGGAGGAAGTGCTGTGAAGGTCTACGTGCTGAGGATAGGCCACCGGCCGGAGAGGGACAAGAGGATAACCACCCACGTGGGGCTCGTGGCTAGGGCCTTCGGGGCCAGCGGGTTCGTGCTCTCTCCCTGCGACGAGAAGGTGCTGGAGAAGCTGAGGGAGGTGGAGGAGAGGTGGGGAAGGTTCCTTGAAGAAATAGCTTGCACGGAGTCTCCGAAGAAGTACGTGAGGGAGTGGAAGGGGAAGGTCGTGCACCTAACGATGTACGGCATTCCGGTGGACGAGGTGATTGACGAAATCAGGGAGAGCGGGGAAGACCTGCTCGTCGTGGTGGGGGCCGAGAAGGTGCCCCCGGAGTTCTACGAGATGGCCCACTACAACGTTGCCATAGGGAACCAGCCGCACTCCGAAGTCGCTGCTCTTGCGGTCTTCTTGGACCGCCTCTTCCAAGGCGAGGAGCTCCGCCGCCGGCCGGCCGGTGGACGACTTAAGATTGTCCCCTCGGAAAGGGGCAAAAGGGTGGTGAAGAGTGGCGGAGAAGAAGGACTATCTTAAGGAGCTGCTTGAGTTCATTAAGAACGCTACGGGGGAGGACGGAGTTAAGGTGTTTAAAGAGCTGATGAGGTATGAGGACATAAGCGAAGAGCAGCTCGTCGAAGTGCTGGGCATGAAGCCGAACGACGTCCGGAGGGCCCTCTACAAGCTTGAAAAGTACGGCTTGGTTAAGAACTACAAAATAAGGAGCGAGGACGAGAACACCTACATCTACTACTGGTACATAGATAGGGAAATGCTGAATAGGAATTTGCTGAAAATTAAGAAAGATGTCCTCAGCAAGCTCAAAAGGAAGCTCGAGACGGAGGAGGACGAGTACTTCTACTGCCCCACGTGCGGCATGCAGTTCACCTACGAAGAGGCAATGGCAAACGAGTTCACGTGTCCGAGGTGCGGCGAGGGGCTGGAGCTGGTGGAGGACAACACGAAGAAGCGTCTACTTACTAAGCTGGTCAAGAGGCTGGAGGAGGAAATAAAGCATGAGGAGAGCGTTCTTTGACTTCTTCTCCGGGGCTGGAGGCTTCGCCCTGGGCTTCGAGCAGGCCGGCTTCGAGGGGGTCTTGGCGGTCGACAGCGACCGCTCGGCCGCTAGGAGCTACGCGGCCAACCACCCAAAGGCCCAAGTGCTCGTGGAGGACGTGGCGAAGCTGTCGGCCAGAACCGTTGAAAGGCTCGCGGGAGACGTGGACGTGGTGATAGGCTCTCCTCCGTGCGAGCCGTTCACCGCGGCCAACCCCAAGAGGGAGAGGGACCCCCTTGACCGCTTGTACAAGGACCCCGTGGGGAGGCTCGTGCTCCACTTCATAAGGCTCGTAGGAGACCTCAAGCCTAAGGTGTTCGTGATGGAAAACGTGGCGGGCCTCATAGAGGGCCCCCTCAAGGCGGCGCTCCGGAGGGAGTTCGCGAGGGCGGGCTACGGCAAGATATACTTCAACGTGCTCCACGCGGAGGACCACTGCGTGCCCTCCCGCAGGAGGAGGGTCTTCGTGTCCAACATTCCCATAAGGCCTCCGAAGTGCGGGAAGAGGATAACAGTGGAGGAGGCCCTTGAGGGCCTCCCGCCCCCGAACTTCGAGTGGCCGCCCAACCACGAGCCCCCTCCCATGCCCAAGAGGATCGAGAGGAGGGCGGCGAGGCTGAGGTGGGGGGAGGCGCTGATCCACTACCGCGGGAGCGGGGGAAGGCTCTACCCGAACCTCATAAAGCTGGACCCGAGGAAGGTGGCCCCGACGGTCTTGGGGAGCTCCCGCTTCTTCCATCCGTACGAGAACCGGTTCCTAACGGTGAGGGAGCAGGCAAGGCTCATGGGCTACCCGGACAGCTTCGTCTTCTTGGGCGGGAGGGACAGCCAGTACAACCAAGTGGGGGAATCCGTCCCACCGCCTTTGGCGAAGGCAATAGCCGTCGAAGCCCTCAAATTCCTCCGGGGAGTGGAGGCTGGGAGAGCATGAGTTCGTGCGACCCGTTCGAGTGGAGGAGGGCGGTGAAGGAGAAGAACTGGAGGTGCGAGCCCAGGGACGAGGAGGAGGCCAAGAGGGTCCAGAGGGAGGTGACCAAGGTCGCCGAGGACCTCTGGGGCCCCGTGGTGGGCTGGAAGGTCGCTCTTACCGGGAAGAGCAGAGAGCTCTTCGGCGGCGGCCCCATAACCGGCCCTCTGTTCAGAGACGGAATCTTGGGCAACGGGAGCACCGTTGAGATAATCAAGCTCAGCGACCCCCTCTTGGAGCCCGAGCTCTTCTACTGCGAGGGCTCCTACTTCCTAGCCTTCGAGATCCCGGACAACCGCTACGGGAAGAAGTGGAGGGAGCTGAACTGGCTCATGCTGCTTGCCGATTTGGCGGGCTCCTACAAGGTCGCCGTGGGCAAGGAGGTGGAGCCGGAGGAGGGCGCGGAGGTAGTCGTGAGGGGTCCGGGCGCGGAGGTTAAGGGCGCCCTGAGCCTCGAGAAGGTGAGGAGCAACTCGAAGCTTGTCGAGGATAAAGAGGGGTGCAAGCTTCTGGGAACGGTGCTGGATCCCATAAAGCCCGAGGTCGGGGAGTACGTCTTCAGCTGCTGCGGGAAGGAGGTCAGGGTCAGGTTCGTCTAGGCCTCAGCGAAGGCCGTTAAGGTGGCCTTCACGCTGTAGCGCGCGTCGAACTGGTCCAAGGTGAGGCCTCCCTCGAGGTGTAGCCTGTAGCTCTCCCCGGCCTCCTCGAGCCTCGCGAGCTCGTAGAGCCTCCACCCGCGCCCGTCCAAGACCTTCACCGCGAGCCACGGCTCCGCCCCTCCCCTCTCTTCCCACAGCTTCAGTATTTCGTATTGCCTCCTGCTCAAATAGATTGTCCTCTCTACCTTCGTCGTCTTGACCTCTATTGCCACGGCCCTCCCCAGCTTCAGGCCCACCAAGTCCGGGTAGAGGTAGCGCTTGGCCGCTGCTCCGGAGGCCGGGGCCCTCATGACCACCCAGCCCATGCTGAAGAGCCTCTGGGCCAGCTCCCTCTCGTAGGATGACCTTGACCTCAAGGGAGGCTCCGCAACTGGTGCTGGGCGGAGGGTAATATCCTAAAAACGCTGAAGCGCCTACTTGCCTCCCCTCACGCGCATTATCTTGTACACTCCGGGAGGCATCACCCAGTACTCCACCTCCACGCCGGGCTCCAGCTTGCTCTTAATCTCTTCCTCCTCGGGAAGCGGGACTTCAAAGGTGTCGTAGGTCTCCATGTCCATCAGCTGGACGCTGTCGCCGGTTATGGCAAGCACTTGGCCGACCCTCTTCTCTATTATGGGCACCTCAACGCGCGTGTCCACCGGCGCCACGAAGGTCTTCTTGGAGCCGCTGATAAGGCTTATCGCCACCACGTGGGCCTTCGCACTCCCGTGCTTGCCGGTCTTGGCCTTGCTCATCTCCACTATCTTGCAAGGCTCTCCGTCGATCATTATGAAGTTGCCCGGCTTGAGCTCGCCTAAGGTCGCGTAGGTCTTGGACATCCTTTCGCACCCGCCTCCGTCTTCGGGACTAGCCTAAAATGCTACTCCCCCGCAGAGCCTTCGGGACCCTTGATAGAGGAGCTGAAGGCGTTTTTTCAAGAGGAACGCCGGGAGGTACGGCGTCAGGTGGGCGTTGCTCTTCGGCTCGGCCCTCAGGGGCTTGAAGCCTTTGAGCGACGTGGACGTCATGGCAAAGTTCGAAAGGAAGCTGGAGCCGATAGAACTGGGCGAGCTGATAGCGAGCTTGGAAGCTGTCGTGAAGAGGCCCGTTGACTTGGTTGAGTTTTCTCGAGCGCCGCCGGGCTTGAGGTACGAGGCTATGAAAGGCATCAAGCTCTACGTAAGGGACATAAACGAGTTCCTCGAGGACTACGTGAAAAGTGTCAACGAGTGGCTCGACTTTAAGCCCGCGTGGGAGAGGATGGCGAGGGCACGCCTTTGCCGTCTCCTGGAGCGCTTCGAAGGGCGGAGAGGCTGAATAAGGCATTGAAGAGGTTGGAACGGCTCTTGGAAAAGAGCCTCGACGAAATACTGGAGAACGAAGAAGAGCCCATCTTGGAGAGGGAGGTAGAGGTAGCTATACAGAGCTTGTTGGATTTAGGAGAGCAAGTGATCTCCCTCGCCGGCTTCCCCTCGCCCTCAGTTCCGAAATAGGAAGGATACTGGCTGAGCGCGGCGTGCTGAGCGAGGAAGAGGGGAAAACACTCTCGTCCATGGCCGGTTTGAGGAACGTCCCCGTCCACATGTACTCAGACTACGGCTTGCTCTACAACCACGCGCTGGAACTCTTGGAGGACGCGCCCAAGATAGCGGCGAAGCTGTTGAGGGCCTTGGAGGAGCTCGACTGTTAAAGGATTCCCGCCCGCCTCTCCCGGCACGCCCGCGCGACGCCGCCGGCGCGGGGGAGGAGCGCGGGAGCTGGATTGGCCGCTCCACGCTCCCTCATTTAGGCCTCCCTTGACGCTCGAAGGGGAAGCAGTGTGGACGTGAGGGAGCTCGCGCTCAAGCACGCCTTGAAGAACGCCTACACCCACGGAGGAAAGGCACAGCTGAAGGCAGTGATCACGGCGATCATAGCGGAGGAGCCGGAGATAAGGAAGAAGGTTAAGGAAATAATACCAATAGTAAAGGAGGTTGTTGAGGAAGTAAACAAGATGAGCTTGGAAGAGCAGGAGAAGCTGCTGAAGGAGAGGTTCCCCGAAGCGCTCCAAGAGAAGCCCAAGGAGGTCAAGAAGGGACTGCCTCCGCTCCCCAACGCCGAGAAGGGCAAGGTCAAGACGCGCTTCGCCCCAAATCCGGACTTCTACATGACTCTGGGCAACGCCAGGCCGGCCATTGTGAGCCACGAGTACGCGAGGATGTATGAAGGAAAGTTCGTGCTCCGCTTCGAGGACACGGACCCGCGCACCAAGAGGCCCATGCCGGAGGCCTACGAGGCCATAAAGGAGGACCTAGAGTGGCTCGGGATAAGGTGGGACGAGCTCTACTTCCAGTCCCACAGGATGGAGATATACTACGACCTCTTGAAAGAGCTGATCAGAAGGGGAGGGGCTTACGTATGCACGTGCCCGCCGGAGAGGTGGAGGGAGCTGAGGGACGCCGGCAAGCCGTGCCCCCACCGCGACGAGCCGCCGGAGGTCCACTTGGAGAGGCTCGAGAAGATCTTCGCCGGCGAGTACGGCGAGGGGGAGGCGGTGGTGAGGGTAAAGACGGACCTAAAGCACCCAGATCCCTCCGTCAGGGACTGGGTGGCCTTCAGAATAATAGACACCTCCAAGCACCCCCACCCGCTCACCGGCGACGAGTACCGCCTCTGGCCCACCTACAACTTCGCCGCCGGAGTGGACGACTACCTAATGGGCATAACGCACGTGCTAAGAGCTAGGGAGCACCAGCAGAACACGGTCAAGCAGAGGTTCCTCTACGAGCACTTCGGCTGGAAGATGCCGGAGGTCATCCACTTCGGAAGGCTCAAGCTGGAGGGCTTCGTGCTCTCCAAGAGCAAGATGAGGGAGATGGGCCTGAGGGGCGACGACCCGAGGCTCGCGACCATAAGGGGGCTGAGGAGGAGGGGCTTCGCGCCCGAAGCGATAAGGGAGATCATGATAGAAGTGGGAGTAAAGAAGAGCGACGCCAGCATAAGCTTCTCCAACTTGGCGGCCGTGAACAGAAAAATCATAGATCCCAAGGCGCGCCGCGTAATGCTGGTGGAGGAGCCCGCCGAGGCCAGGCTGGAGCTCCCGGAGCCGCTGACCGCTGAGCTGCCGTGGCACCCCAAGGTGCCGGAGCTGGGAAGGAGGAGCTACGAGGTGAGGCCCGGAGAAACCGTTTACTTGGAGAAGAAGGATCTAATAAGGGCCAAGAAGAAGGGCGGCATAAGGCTGATGGAGCTGGCGAACTTCCGCTACGCGGGATACGACGAGGAGCGGGGCCAGCACGTGCTTGAGTTCGAGAGCAGGGAGCTGGACAAGAGGTACGAGATAGTTCAGTGGGTCAAGGAGCCGGTTAGAGCAGTTGTGTGGAGGCCCGGCGAGGGCAAGGGGTGCGCCTTGGCAGAGCCCGAGGCGAGGGAGCTGGGCGGCTGGGTCCAGATGATAAGGAAGGGCTACGCGAAGGTCGAAGGGGTCGACGACTCTACGCTCCACTTGATCTACCTCCACGAGTGATGCGCCTTGAAAATCCTCGTAGTAGGAGGCCTGGGGGGCCACGCCGGCCAAGCCTTAGCCGTGGCCGAGGCCCTCAGAGGGCTCGGAGCGGAGGTGGAGGTCCTAACCTTAAAGGGAACGGAGAAGAGGTTCGAGGGCTTCAAGGTCCACTCGTGCGACCAGCCCGTGCCTCCGGGGAGGGGCAGGCCGACCCTCAGGGGGACCCTCTCCTCCCTGCTGACTTCCCTTAAGCTCAAGAAGTACGACGCTGTGGTGCTGAACGGCAGCAACTTCGCCTTGGTTCCGGGCTTCGTGCAGAAGCTCAAGGGATCCAAAGTGATCAACGTGGAGGTTGTGGACGCGGTGGTCGAGCCCACGAGGGCTTCAAGGATCGCCCACAAGTTCGCGGACCTCACCGCTCTGCACTGGGAGGAGCAGAGGCTTGCCTACCCGAGCAAGTCCGAGGTCTTCGGGCCCATAGTGGAGCCCCGGCGCTACGAGCCGAGGGACGAGGGATACGTGCTTGTAACGGCGGGAAGCTTGGGCTACGAGGAGCTGTTCGACGCGGCGGCTGAGGCATTGGGGAAGGAGGCGGTGCTCCAGACCGGGAGGGTCCCCCCGGAGAGGTACAGAGGCAAAGTCAAGGAGGCATTCTCGTTCTCCTACGACTTCCACCGGTGGATGGCCGGGGCCTCCGTGGTGGTCGGAACCTTTCCGGGCTCTACCTTGGCTATAGCGGCTATAAGCTACGGCAAGCCGACCGTCATGATTCCCAATCCCAAGCTAAGGAGGGGCGCTTCCATGAAGAACATGCTCCCCTTAGCAGAGAAGCTGAACTCTGTCGTCGCGGGCTTGAGCGGTCTGAGGGAGGCCGTGGAGGAGGCGAGGAAGAAGAAACCTCCCAAGTACCCGGACGGGGCTAGGAGGCTCGCTCACTTCCTGCTGAGCTCCTTCTTGTAGCTCTCGAAGAGCTCCCTCACCCTCTTCCTCCACTCCTCAAACTCTGCGGGGCTCTGGGGGTAGTTCTTGTACATTTCTTTTATCTCCTTCATGTAGTCAGCAATTACCTTCAGCTTTGCCAGCAAGGAGGGCTTTCCGAGGGCCTTTATCACTCGGGCAAGCTTGTCGGAGGCGCTTATTCTGAGCTCCCCTTCGAGCGAGGCCTTCAGCAAGTCCTCCTCCTTTATTATTTTATTTCTCATGCCGTAGTTTATCTCGTCGTCGCTGAGGCTCTGGAGGAAGAGGCGGAACACGTCCAAAGCGGCCTGCTTGGCACCGTAGGCATCCATGAAGTCTACGTTGTACTTCCACAAGCTCTCCTCCGTGGGCTCCTCCTCGAGGGCCCTCACGGCGTTCTTTGCGAGGAGGTACGCCCCCAGCATGCCCGAGCCTATGCCTCCCCCGTGTATGGGGTTCACTTGGTACGCCGCGTCGCCGGCCGCGGCAAAGCCGTGGGCGACCATGGTGTCCAGGGGCCTCCTTGTCGGAACGACGCCTCCCCCGGCGTGGAGCACCTCGCCCGGGAAGCGGGGGGCCAAGTACTTGTGGAAGTACCACATGGGGTCCTTGTGGCCAACCCCTCCTTGGACGCCCAAGCCCAAGTTCACCTTCCGCCCCCCTCTGTAGGGGAAGAGCCACCAGTAGCCGCCGGGAGCCTTCTCTTGGCTCACGTAGATCCTTATGTGCTCGTCGTCGCCCAGCGGCTCCTTTATGATCCTTATCTCCCTGTACGCCACTGCGGTGTCCTTCATGTCCAGGGGCTCGGCCACGGGCCAGCCCTTCGGCAGGGCTCTGCGGACCACGTGCGCCACGCCGCTGGCGTCTACTACTAGCCTCGCCCTCAGCGTGCTGACCTTCCCGCCCTTCCTAACCGTGACGCCCACAACCTTTCCGTCCTTGACCACGGGGCCCAAGGCCCTCGTGTTGAAGGAGAACTCCGCGCCGGCCTCCTTGGCTAGGGAGTAGAGCCACTCCCCGAACTTCTTCCGGTTGAGCATGTACCCCTCTCCCGGAACGGTCCAGACGGTCTGCTCGTCCGGCGAGTATAGCTTGGCCCCCGCTATCCTGCCCTCGGTTGCCTCCTCCGGGGGGTAGCCGATGGGGATCTTCTCGAAGTACTCCTTGCTTATCGCGTCCCCGCAGACCTTGTCGCCCACCTCCTTTTCGTCCTTTAGATCAACTACCAAGGTTCTGTACCCGGCCTCGGCCAAGAACTTCGCCGCCACGAGGCCGGTGGTGCCGGCCCCGACGACGATGGCGTCGTAGTCCAAACCCTTCCTCCCCTCCTTCGGGCGGGAGGAGAGGTTATTACTGCGCTTGTGAGCCCGGTGGACCAGCCGGGCACGGAGCATGAGGCTCAGGAGCATAATATGGATACTCACCGGGAGGTGCAACCTGGACTGCAAGCACTGCTACGCCAAGAGGTTCTTGAAGTGGGTTCCGGAGGTTCCTAGGGAGGAGGTTGAGAGGGTCCTCCGGGAGGCGCTGGCGCTGGGGCTCGAGTGGGTCAACTTCAGCGGCGGGGAGCTCTTGCTCTACAAGCCTTGGGTCCTCGAGGTCCTCGCGGACCTTAGCGGGAGGGGAATTGATGCAAGCTTGGTTACTAATGGAATGTTCATAACCAAGGAGCGGGCTGAGTTCATGGCTAGGCACGGGATCCACGCGTACGTCTCCTTGGACGGCGACGAGGAGGCGCACGAGTTCCTAAGGGGCAGGGGCACTTGGAGGGCCGCGCTGAAGGGAATAGAGAGGCTGAGGGAGGCCGGCGCGGGCTTCACGCTCGTGATGGCAGTCGGGAGGCACAACTTCATGAAGACGTACAAGTTCGTTGAGACGGCGAAGAGCTTGGGGGCCCGGCACGTTGCAATAATACCTATAATGCCCTTCGGAAACGCGCTGAAGAGCAAGGTATATGTAGAAAGCAAGCAGTTCGAGGAGGCCCTGAGGAGGTTCGCCGAGGGCCTGGAGGACCACGACATGAGGGGGAGCGCTTGGTGCGCCCCGTGGGCGAGGCTGGTTGTGAACAGCAAGAGGCTGTACTCCGGCAACTGCCGGAGGCAGAGCGGAATGGACATAGGCCCCGACGGCTGGACCCTCCTCTGCGACGTGCTGGACTTCAAGATAAACGACGTGAAGGGGAGGCCTCTGGAGGAGGTGTGGGAGGAGTACGTCAGCCACCCGCTGGTGAGGAGGGTCTCGAGCCCGCCCAAAAACGCTTGCGGTTGCGAGCACTTCCGGAGGTGCTTGGGAGGGTGCTTCGCGAGGGCGCTGGCGCAAAGAGGTGCTTGGGAAGGGGATCCCCTGTGCCCGCTCCTCACACGAGCTCGAGCTTCTTGAGCCTGCCGAAGTTGTACATCAGCGTGTAGCCGCAGTTCTTGCACCTCATCTTAACTACTTGATTCTTTGTAACCTTCGCGAACCTCTTCTGCTCCGGCTTCCTCTGGGAGCCGTAGCCCTCCTGCTTCCTCCTGTACCTCCTCTCACCTTGGGCCAGCGCCCTCCTCTTGCCGTGCTTGTAGACCGTGACCGTGTGTGGAGTGTGGGTCTTGCACCTCGGGCAGTAGCGCCTAATCTCCTTCGGGACCTTCACTCTTCGACGCCCCGCCGGGGAGCTGGGGCTAAGAAATAAAGCTTCTCGCGTAGGCATCGAGCGTCCTCCTCAAGCCCTCCTCGAGGCCCACCTCCGGCCTCCAGCCGAGCTTCTCCATCTTCTTAATTGATGCAACGCTGTGCCTTATGTCGTCCGGCCTAGGGGGGAGCCTCTCGACCGCGAGCTCCCTCCCCAGAAGCCTCTCGAGGAGCTCTACCAGCTCGCTTACGGAGGTGGCCCTCCCGGTGCCCACGTTGAAGGTGCCCGGGTTTCCCAAGGCCAAGAGGGTCGCGCGCACCACGTCGTCCACGTAGACGAAGTCTCTGGTCTGCATTCCGTCGCCGTAAACCCTAACCTTACCCTCCCTCAGAGCGCTTACAATAAATTTAGCTACTACGTTGTTCGCCTTCATACGCGGGTGAGGGCCGTAGACGTTGAAGTACCTCAAGATCGTGAGCTTTTCATCCTTCAGCATGGTTTTAAGCGCCATCTCGGCACAGGCCTTAGTGGAGCCGTAGACGTTCTTCGGCTTTATGGGGTGCTCCTCGTCTATCGGCAAGTACAAGGGATCCCCATAAACGGCGGCGCTGGAGGCGAAGACCAGCATTATCCCCCTTCCCCGGACCGCCTCCGCGACTTTGAGGGTGGCCTTAACGTTGTGCTCGTATGCCCTTCCCGGGCTCCTCTGAGCCTCCTCCACGTCGGTCAGGGCGGCCAAGTGGAACACCGCGTCCGCGTCCCTCAGCTCCGCCGGAGCCTCGGCGGAGAGGTCCGCCCTCACGAAGTCCACTTCCACCGAGGGCTCCTCCAAATCTATTCCGACCACCTCGTGCCCCTCCTCGAGGAGGGCCCTCGCCAAGTGGGAGCCTATGAAGCCGCTGACTCCGGTGACCACGGCCCTCATCCGCTCTTACCTCCACAACTCAATAACGCCCCCGTGCGCCACGGGAAGGGGTAATAATGGAGATACCGGAGCACGTTAACTTGAAGCTGCTGAGGGAGGAAATAGTAAAGTGCCCGATGTGCGGGAAGAACAGCCTCAAGGTGAGCATCTACAGCTACGACATGCCCATGATAGGGCCTGTAATCTTCGTGGTCGGCAAGTGCTCCGAGTGCGGCTACAAGTTCGTCGACATAAAGACCTTCGAGGCGAAGGGCGATCAGAAGATAGAGTTTAAGGTGGAGAGCGAGAAGGACCTGAACACCATGGTCCTCAGATCCGCGACCGCGACCTTGGAGATCCCGGAGCTCCAGGCGGAGATAGCGCCCGGCCCGGCCTCCCACGGCTTCCTCACCACGGTCGAGGGGGTGCTCCAGCGCTTCAAGGACATAATAGAGTACCTATGCAAGGATGCGGCCGACGAGAAGGAGAAGGCCGAATGCGAGAAGAGGCTTGAAATGATTAAGGAGATGCTGGAAGGCAAGAGGAAGTTCACGATAGTTATAAGGGACCCCGAGGGGCACAGCAAGATAGCGAGCGAGAGGGCGAAGGAGGAGATAAGGAGGCCGGAGGAAGGGAAGGGGGGATGAGGTCATAGCCCCCTGAGCGACGGGTGAGCGCACGGCGACAGGCCGACCTCAGAGCTTGCGCTCCAGCGCTTGGAGCGCCTCCTCCAGGGCTTCCCTGCGCTCGTCCCCCTCGCTCAGGAGGGCCTTCATTATGAAAACCATAACCTTGTAGAGCGTCCTCACGTCCCTCTGGAGGTCGTCCACGTTCTGCTCGCACGACTTCACTCGGTCCTTCAGGTCCGCGAGGGTCTCCAAGATGTAGACCAGCACGTCCCCTATTTCAGCGTGCTCGTGGTGATGGTGGTGGTGATGGTGGTGCTCCCTCTCTATTTCCTCTTGTATCTTCCTCATGCTGTCCTCGTCCTTAGGGAGGGTCATCCTTCCCAAAGGCCACACCTCAGAGGAAAACTACCTTCCGGACCTTCTTGTACGCCGCCACTCTCTCGTTCACGTACCTCATGATCTCCTCCTCGCTGGCTTCGCACCCCTCCCTCAGCTTAACCTTGGCCACCGGTATCTGGCCCAGCTCCCCGGCCGGCTCGCCCTCGACCGTCGCCTCCTCGACGCACGGGTGGGTCATCAGTATCAGCTCCAGGTCCTTGGGGAATATCGGGTAGCCCTTGTACTTAAGCATCCTCTTCCTAACGCCTCTGAAGTAGTAGAAGCCCTCCTCGTCCTTAGCCAGTATGTCCCCTGTCCTCATCCAGACCTTTCCGCCGACTTCCACAAAGGCCTTCGAGTTCTCCTCCGGGTCCGGGTATCCCTTCATGACCTGCGGGCCCCTCACCAAGAGCTCTCCCTGATCCTCCGCGGGCTCTAATGTGTCGGGGTCGACGAGGAGCGCCTCCACCCCGGGGAGCGGGAAGCCCAGGCTCCCTATCTTGTGCCTCTCCGGCGTGGTCGCGAAGATCTGCGGCGCCTCGGTCATGCCGTACACTTGGAGGAGCGGCCTTCCGGTGAGCTCCTCCCACCTCTTCTGGTCGTCCGGAGGCAAGTAGGCCCCTCCGCTCATGGCCCACCTCAAGCTCTTCCCGAGCTCCCTCACGAGCTCCTCGTCCTCCTTCATGAGCGTCTGGAACACGAGGGGCACGGCAACTATGTACGTCGGCCTGCGCTCCGCGCTCAGCTCCTTTATCTTATCTATATTGAACTTCTTGAGGAGGAGCGCCGTCCCGCCGCTGACCAGGGCGGAGAGGAATGCGGCGTCCAGGCCGAGGACGTGCGTTAGGGGAACGGTCACCAAGCTCACGTCATTCCCGCTTATCCCTTCGGCCTGCACGAACGGCACTATCGCTCCGGTGAAGGAGCGGTGGGAGTGTATCACTTGCATGGTCCTCCCGGCTATGCCGGCGTAGTAGAAGACCCTCGCGTCGTCCTCGTATCCCACCACCACCTCGTGCTCCCCCTCGGCCTTGGCCAAGTCCTCCTCTGTGAGGACCGGGTAGCCCTTGAGGGTTTCTTGCTCCCTCTCGAACACCTCTTTGTCAGCGAGGACGACCTTGGGAGCGCTGTCCTCAAGCTGGAAGGCCAAGTCCTCCTTCTGGGTCAAGGCGTCTGCAATTACTACCCTGGCTCCGGCGTATAGGGCTCCCAGCAGGCCGGTCGCGAACTCCGGCCTGTTGAACATTATGAGGAAGACCGTATCGCACTTCCTCACCTTGTTTTCGTGCAGGAGCTTGGCGACCGCCTTAGCCTTCTTGACCAGCTCCCCATACGTCAGCTCCGAGCCGTCCTCGTAGATCAGCGCCGTCTTGCCGGGATCCTCCTCGGCGCGCCGCTCGATCAGCTTGTGCACGGGGAGCCCGGGGTCCCTGTAGTCCACGCTACCACCGCGGGAGGGTGGTGGGAGGCACAAATAAGAGGCCTCTTCTGAGGGAGGCGGGCGTGAGGAGGCTCGTAAGGGGCGAAGGGTGAGCGCACGCCTTAGGCCGACCCAATAAATATTCCCAGCACAGCCGCGGAGCGGGGCAAGTATTGGCAAGGCCGAAGCTCCTCGACCGCCTGCTGTCTCCCTTCAAGTGCGAAGTTGAGGAAGCGGAGAGGGTTGAGGACGTAACCTACCACTTGGAAGAGCTGCTGAAGGTAATTAGGAGATCCATATTCGCGTTCTTCGTCGCACTGCTCATAGTGGTGTTCTTCCCAATAAACTGGATAACGTGTCCCCTCTTCGGGCTCTACTGCAGGCCGGAGGACGTGGCCGGCACGGTGGGGGCCCAGTACATAGCGGACCTCATCCGCTGGCTGGGCTACGTGCCGGCGATGGTGGCCCTTCTGAGGCTGATCACCGTAGCCGTTACCCAAATGGGCGTCAACCCTGTGATATGCAACGCGGAGAGCCTCTTCAACGCCTACGTGATGGTCATAATTTGGGGCGCTCTGATCCTCGCGGCCCCGTACATAATCTACCAGTTCCTGTGCTACCTGTGGCCGGCCCTCTACGAGCACGAGAGGAGGATGATCAGAAACGGCCTGATCGCCACGTTCGGCCTCTTCCTCCTCGGCGAGCTGTTCGCATTCACTGTAGTGGTCCCCTTCGGCTTCGAGCTGGTGGTGCTCTTCGGCCAGGTTGCAGGGGCCCAGAGCATTTGGTGCCTCTCCGACATAATCAACTTCGCCGTAGTTACTGCGATAATCACCGGGCTCTCCTTCCTCCTCCCAATAGTGGTTTACTACCTAGTGCTGGTCGGCCTGCTGAGGCCGGAGCAGCTTAAGGGAAGGAACTTGAGGGTAGCGTTCGTGGCGATAATGTTTCTGGCAGCTGTGATCACGCCGGGAGGCACGGGAGTGAGCATGTTGGCGATAGGGATACCGATGTTCATACTTTACTACATAGCAATAGTGATGGCTGAGAGGGCCTTGAAGGAGAGGGAGGCCCGCGAGCGGGCCCAGCTTTAACGGCCCGGGCCCGGAGCCGGGCTTCCGGGGGCCTTCGGGCATGAGGGTCTTGAGGCCGAGGTCTGAAGAGGAGGTGGAGCTGGCCCTCGCGGAGGCTAAGAGGGTCCTCGAGGAAGGCGGCCTAGTCGTCGTTCCCACAGAGACCGTCTACGGAATAGCGTCTAAGCTGGAATACGCGGAGAAGATATACGAGGCCAAGAGGAGGCCCACGAGCAAGCCCCTCCCGGTCCAGACCCCGCTGGGGAGGCACGGGGAGGTGGGCTATTTCGACGAGAGGGCTGAGGCCCTAGCCAAGGCCTTCTGGCCCGGCCCGCTGACGATAGTCGTTAGGGCCAAGCCCTCGGTGCCGGAGGCCGTAACTGCGGGAACCGGAAAGGTCGGGATCAGGGTTCCCGCACATCCCTTTACCTTGAAGCTCTTGGATCTCGTCGGGCCCTTGGCAGTGACCTCAGCCAACCTGAGCGGGGGGAAGAGCCCGAGGAGCCCGGAGGAGGTCACCGTGGAGGCGGACCTAATGATAGACATGGGGCCCGTCGGGGGCGTGCCCTCAACGGTGGTGGACGTATCGGAGGGGAAGCTGGTGATCCTGAGGGAGGGTCCAATAAAAAGGGAGGACCTCGAGAGAGCCCTCAGCGGGCTAGGCAGTCCACGCAGAGGTTGGTAGCTCCCAGGAGCTCTATCTTGGCGTTTGCGTAGTATCTGTCGGTGTACAAGCACAGCAAGTACCTCCCCTCGGCCAAGTTGAGCCTCTCCTCCACGACCTTGTAGAGCTGGCTCCCCGCGTAGGAGCTTATCTTCACCCCGCTTATCACTCCGGGCTGGAGGACCCTCAGCACCACCGCGTACGCGTAGCCGCCTTCCCCGAGCTCCAGCGGCTCCGGCTTGCTCAGCAGGCCGGCTCCGTAGAGGCCTTCCGCCACTTGGGCGCACTGCTCCGCCGCGCTGAGGGGAGTTGCCCCGGAGTACTGGGGCCCCAGCAGGGTTACTCCGTAGATCGCTACCACGGGCTCGGGCCTCCTCTGGGCTCCCGGCTGGAGGAAGATGCTCCCCAAGAGCGCCGCAGAGACCATTACGGCCGCCGTGAGCAGAGCGACCTCGAGGGTGCCTATGCCCCTACGCACGACGCAACACCCCACAAGTAAGAGCCTCCAACAAGAGTGGTGTTGATGAAGCAAGTGAGCACCTTTTCGCTTCCGTCGGGGAACACGACGTGGAGCGAGCTGAAGGGGAGGAACGTAGGGTCGGCGCACGTGGCCTTGGGCACTACGGCGCTGGGCCCCAGCGGGTGGAAGGCGTACAAGCTGAGTCCGTTGACGTTTTCGAGCGTGAAGTTGCCGTATATGAAGTAGGCCCCCGGCGCGCCGTTGCACGTGAAAGGAACCACCACGTAGGCCTTGTACGCCTCGTCCCCCAGCTCCGCGTAGCAGAACCTCACCTTCGCGTAGTTGGTGCCCGCCGGATCCGTCACAGAAGGCGCTGTAGGATCTATGAAGACTATGTAGTTGCCGGTGCAGTCTATCCTTATTGCAATCTTTTCGGCCTGTCTGGTGAGCTCGTTTATCTCCTTAACCGCCCTCCCCACGCCGGCCTGCCACTGGGCCAGCAGCCACGTGAGGGCGCCCAGCACTATCATAGCGATCACGAGCGTCGCCAGTACCTCGCTCTGACCCCTCATCCTCTGCCCGCCCGCATCCTCCCGAACGGTTAAAGCTGTTCGGCCTACCGTTTCCGTCCACTAACGCTAACTCCGATACTTGAACCATCTCTACGCCCCCTGCGCTCGGGTGTGCCGATAGTGACTCTGAGGAGGGGCGGAATTGGCAACGTGATTGCACTGATGGTTATAATAACACTGTTGCTGGCGGCAGTAGTGTTAATGGTAAACGTGCTGTCGAGGCAAGTTGCAGTAAGCCAGAGGACTGTAGAGGCGGTCCAGAAGCAGCAGCTGGCCAGCGAGGTGGTGGCGAGGGTTTCGGCGTGCTACGCGGTGGTCAAGGACCCCTTGGCCGGCTACTTGCTGGCCGTAAAGACGAACAACATACCGGCTTTCTGCCAGTACGTTAAGGCAATCCAATCAGTAATGACGATAAACGGACTGAACACGTCGGCGATGTTCTCCCAGGAGCTGTGGACCTCCGGCAGTAGCTTGGTGGTCTACAGCGCTTGTACAAACAACTACAAGCCCAAGTACGTGACATACGGAGGTCTGAGGATACCGGCTGCCTTGCTGCTCTACCTAGCGCCCGGCGACTACGAGGTAGGGGTCTACAAGGTGCAGATGCTCCTCGACCGGATAGGATGGAAGGCGATACCGAACTGCTTCCAGACCACCGGCGGAAGCGTGCAGATAACTACAATCCAGCAGACCACCACGATATTCTCCATAGGCCCCATAACGGTTCTGGCCAGCGGAGGGGTCAACCCGCTTCAGTACATCTGCCCGCCGCCGAGGGCCGTGGTGGGGGACGACTACGCCTACGAAATTGCTATGGTCCTCAACCCCCACTTCAACGGAACTAGGAACAACGTGCCGACCAGCGTCGTTCTGAACCTTAAAGATATAATCGAGAGGAGCGCGCCCACCAGCAGCCCGCTGAGGTACTACATCGACGACGTCTATATAAGGAACATAACTGTGATGAGGGTAGCCACGACTCCGAGCATATATCAAGTGAGCTGGAGCAGCAGCACGTACTTGCCGTGGAGCTTCACCTTTCTAAACCTCACGAGCGCCCAGACGCCGCTCCAGAACAGCTCCGGCGTGCTGACCTTCAACTTCACCGCGCCTGCGCCGATGACTCCCAACAGCTTGGTGCAGTACAGCGCGGTGGTCTGCCTCTACTTAGGCATAAAGGGCCAGTACCCGCCGGGAAGCCAAGGGCACCCGTTCGACGGCTTGATCTTCAGCGAGGGCGAGGACGTGACTCCTCCGGGCTCCGCGTATCCGTGCTACAGCTTCAGCGGCTACGACGTGTGCTACGTGCCGCCGGCCAACCTAACTACCACGTATGCTAGGAACGTCACAAGCTCGGCCGGTATGAAGTTCGTGGGCCTACAGTATCCCACGGATGCAAGCGTGAGGACGTATAAGATAATAATTGAGAACCCCAACGACGTGCCCCTCTACAACCAAGTGGTGAGGGTCAAGTTGCCACCGGAGCTCAACGGAACGGCGATAAGCATTGTCGACCAGTTCGGAGGCAGTGTGAAGTTCTGCTACGAGACCGTCTTGGGCAACTGCACCAGCGCCCCCGTCAAGGGCGGCGTTCCGGGCCAGCTGAACGTGAGCAGCGGCTACGTGTGGGTGAAGGTCCCCTACCTCCCGCCCGGAGACCAAGCGACCCTAACGGTGCTGGCCGGCACCAACGGCGCCTCCTCGCCCTATGAGGTGTTCCCCGTTTACGTGGACTTCGCCAACGCGAGGATTGAGGTAGACAGCTTCGGCTGGACGTGGAACTTCCCCGGCTACGCGTTCACCCAGAGCGCGGCCGTCTTCCAAGACCCCAACAACGCGCTCAACTTCGTGTCGAAGGGATGGTCCTTCTCCGTCGCGGCGGTGGTCAGGTGGGACGGGGCCTTCAACTTCAACCAAGAGGACGAGCTGAACTACTACATAGACCCCACGTGGAGGGACGGCTCCACGACGCCGGGCTTCGGCTGGGGAGGCGGCGCGGCGCTGTACGCCGGCTACTGGCTGTACCCGATAGCGTACCAAGTGGACCCGGCCTCCGGGACCGGTTGGATGCTTGCGGTGTACAGGGGGGCGCCGGTCATCTTGGAGATAGACGACAGCGGCGGAGCGATATACTTGAGGGCCCAAGCGAGCCAGACCATGGTTCCCGGGCTCAAGTACTTGATTGTGGCCGGCTACGACAACACAACCGGCTCGTGGGAGATCTACCTCAAGCCGCTCGAGACGCTCGAGGGAGAGGCCCCGACGCTCCCGGAGACCACTGTGGGCAACGTGCTGCTCGAGGAGATCAACCAGTACTTGGGCACCACAAACCTCTACTCGCTCATGTACGAGCTGTTCAACGCCGCTACGGCGTCGTTCGTCATCTCCGACGCCAGCCGCTACTACGACCCGCAGCTGACGCTCGCCTTGGGCACCCGCTCCGAGACCATGTCCAGCTTCTCCGGAGTGATATACAACGTCACGGTCTTCAATAACTATCAGCCGCCCAGCGTGATAGAGCAGTGCTTGAACAGCTACGACCCCAACGTCTGCCCGGCTGTATATGCCCACACCTCCCGGCCGGACGGCTACGGCCTCAAGGCTTGGGTCACCGGCGCCGGGACGGAGTACGCCACGATATACTCGCTGTGGTGGTACGCCGGCACCACGTCGATAACCTTCGTGGACTTGACGGACTGGAGCCAAGTGACGATAAACACCGCCAACCCGGGCTTCTGCCTGCCGCTGGTTGGAGCGATAAACATAACGGTGGTCAAGGGAGTCAACGTGGTTAAGGGCACAGTCTACGGAGCCCCGCTAAACGGAGGGTCGACCGCGTACTACTGCACCCCCTTGTGGACCGCCGCCGGCACCATAGAGAAGGGAATAGTGGGGAAGAACTCGATAGTGCTCAACACCACTTGGCTCGGCCAGAGCGTGGCTTGGAACTTCTGGTTCAGCCCAGAAGTTCCCAAGGGCACTTACTACGAGGTCAGAGTGGGCATGAACGGCGGCAGCTACGGCTACTACGGCGGCACCACCACTACCGGCCCGCCGTGGGCGTCCGTCACCACCTACAACTGGGCGGTCTTCTACCCGTACGTGCCCTCGATAGTGGGCGACGGGAGGAGCTGGCTGAAGTGGATGATATATGAGGACAACGACGCGCTGTACCGCTTCATAACGTCGAGGAACGGCTTCTGGGGCGACGCTTGGAGGGTCTACCTAGTGCCCTACGCGAGCGAACCGGTCCCGGCGGTGACCGACCCGGAGGAGCACTACTACAACATCATCAAGTACGACCTGGGCGCGCCGGCGGTCTACTTCAACGTCTACGAGGGAGGACCGCTGGGCACGATCTTCTACTACGGAACCATAGACCTATCCGGCTACAAGATAGGGACCTCCTACACCCAGCTGCTCCCCAAGCAGGTTGAGTACATAGGCTTCAGCTACATGGATGCCGACAACACTACAACGATAGGGCAGATAGGCACCGATACGAGGAGGTTCTACTTCATGTTTGCTAGAACCTTGCCGAGGGTGCCGCTGGAGGACTACGTGCAGGTGCAGGTGCCGGACCTCTACTCGCCGAAGATTGATGCGCCGATAGTGTACATGAAGAGGAAGGGCTATACGGTTATCAACGTCACCGGGCCGTACAACGCTACCATGACCTTCGACGTGCTGGGCAACGTAAGCGCGAGGCTCAGCTTCAACCCCTACGGCGCCTACAGCAACGCCACCGGTCCGTACTACGGCCTCAGCAGCTTCTACACCAACGTCACCGTGGCGCCGTTCTGGAACTCCGGCCTGAGCTGGGAGGGCTACGCTGAAGCGCTTAACATGCCGGTAAGCGACGTGAACAAGTGGACCGTAGTGGCGTTCAACAAGGTGGCAGAGGTGCTCAGCACCGGCGCCACCAACTACTACAACAACTTCACGCTGGCGTACATGCCGGAGACCGGAGACTACGTGTTCACTTACAACAACGTGACACAAGAGCTTAACGGCGTCTCGTTCGTAATAGGGCTGAGCAACACCCTGGGAGCGGTGGAGCTCTACGCCAACGTGACGCCGCCGCTGGTGGTGCTCGCCAAAGGAGCCGTCCCGGTTGACGGGGTGCTCAGCTGGGCCAAGCTGGGCTACGACGTGAGCAACCTCGACAAGACCAGCATAATAATGATAAACAAGAGGAACTGGTACGTCACAATAAGCGGTCCTTACTGCATCAAGTGCACCTAAAACGGCTTTTTGTAAATCTTGTCGCTGAAGTCCTCGGAGAGCTTAACTCTGCCGAAGGCTACGTATTCCGGCCTTCCCTTGAAGCAGGTCTTAACCTTCATGATTTTGCTCAAATAGTCTATTTTGATGACCTCCCCCAGCGTTTCGTTGCCCCTCTTGTCCCCCAAGCCCACCAGCAGGCCCCTCTCCTCGCCCTCCTCGATCACCTCGACATCCTTAACCTTTTTGTATTTTGAACCCTTCTTTACCACAGCTATTACCTTGGTTCCCCAAGGTATCACAATCAGCGGCTTCACGCCTATGAGCTCCCTGACGCTCTCCTTCAGCGCCTCATCCCCCCAAGGGGAGTTGAAGATCACCGAAAAGAGCGGCTGCACTTCGTTCAAATCGATGTCCTTGCTTTTACATCCCTCCAGAGCCTTTCTGTACTTGTTCTTCCTTATGCTCCTCCTGTCCTGCCTGGACCTCTCCTTCCCCGTGGAAGGGGGGAGCTCCACGAGCTTCCAAGGCCCTCTGGCCCACCAGGGAGCCTTGCCTAAGTAGACCACCGCGTCCGGGGAGACGGCCCTCAGCAGCTCTTGCTTGTAGCACCCCGCCTCGTAGCCGTCCACCCAGCCGTCCGTGTCGACCACGACCCTCCCCCTCGCTAGGGAGGCCACCGAGGAGACCACCCTCCCCCTCTCCACGGAAGGAGTTATTGTGCCGGTGAAGCGGTGCTCCTCAGCCTCCAGGTCGCTCAGCGTGAACACGTAGTCCTTCACCCTCGCCTTGCACACCATAGTCGGGTAGCAGAGGTTGCTCTGGCCCACGTCGCTGTCCAGCACGCTCACTTCGTAGTTTTCATTCAAGTTCAAGTTTACCAAAGTTGCGGTGACGCTACTCTTCCCGGAGTCGGTGGGGCCCGCTATTACAACCCTCTTGAGCCCCACGACCTCGCTCAGCCCCCTCTCCCACTCCTCCGCGACGTTGTAGTCTGCAACCTTTACCACGGTTTCCTTTGTAACGGACACGTCCAGCTCAGAGTCCCTTAAGGCCTTGAAGGCGTAGGTCCTCCACTGCGGAACTATCACCACGTCCCTGTCGCTGAGCCTCTTGCCCATGAGGACCGCTTCGCCGCTCACCAGCCTCACGGCCGCCGGGCCCGTTACCTCGAGGAACTTTCCCTGCTCCAGCTTGATCCTCTTGTGCTCGATGAGCACCTTCAGTCCCCGGCGCTACTGCGGAGAAAGGGCTAAAGCTAGAGGAACCCTCTCCGGGTACTTGCGGAGCTCGCCCTCGTCCACCAAGTGGAGCTCTATCGGGAACCACGGGGGAATCCCTTCCCTCTCGAGCTCCTCCAAGAGCTCCTCCTTGAGCCTCAGCCTCTCCTCCCGGCTCAGCTTGTCCTTAGTCACCACGAGCAGGTCGAAGTCGGAGGAGCAGTCGTAGTTCCCCCTAGCGACGCTTCCGGCCACGTAGCCCTCCAGCCCCCTCCTCTGCAGTACTGCCAGCATCTTAGGGACGTAGTCCTTCCACCTCCGCAGGACGGAGAACCTCCTCAAGGAGAGGGCCACAGCTCCCTCTCCAGCTCCCCGAGCTCGCCGATTATTGCTTTGGCGGCCCTCACGAGCTCCTCCGCTTCATCCTTCTCGTACGGGTAGGGCTTGTAGCGGGCCTCGTAGTAGGCCTCTTCAAGCGCCCTCAGCTCCCTGCGGTACCTCTTAGCCAGCCGCTTGAGCCTCTCGGACAGCCCGCCCAGCCCCTCCACGTCCAAGCTGAAGGCTATCTCCGCCAAGAGCTCCCTGACCTCATGGCCCCTCCTCTCCTCGCCGCTGAGCCTCAGTATCATTGACTTCAAGTACAGCTGAACCGCCTGCTCGGCGTGGAAGGCCGCTAAGTCGTAGAGGCCCTCCTCCAGCTCCCTCCCGGCCTCCCTCAAGAACGCCAAGGCCCTCCTCCTCAGCACCTCCCAGGCCTTCAAGCTACCACCTTGGAAGCCCTCTTCGGCAAGATAACTCCCTTCCTCCGGAGCTCCACGATCCTCCAAGCGACCTCCTCCTGCTTGAGCCACTGGCCCCAGCCCTTGCCCTCCCCGACAAGCTTTGCCACCTCCCTCCTGACCCTCGGCGGGAGGGGCGTGGGGTCGGAGAAGGCCAGCGGGGTTCCCGGGAGCGGCATGAAGTAGTGGAGGTGCGCCCTGGCCCCCAGCTCCGCCAAGTACTTCATTCCCTCGAGCGTTTCCATCATTTCCTCCTCCGTCTCCCCGGGGAGGCCTAAGATGAAGTCCACCTCCGGGACGAAGCCGTGCTCGACGCTCAGCTCCACAGCCCTCACCACCTCCTCCCACCCGTGGCCCCGGCGGACGCGCTTGAGCACGGCCTCGCTGGCGCTCTGGGCCCCTATCACCAGCCTCCTGTTGCTGACGTACCTCTTCAGCACCCTTATGCTCTCCTCCGTCACGAACTCCGGTCTCACCTCGCTCGGGAAGGAGCCGAAGAATATTCTCATGTTCAGCCCCTTAAGCTTTGAAAGGAGCTCCTCTACGGCCTCCAGCCTCAGCTTAGTGCCGTCGCCCCCGTAGGACAGCGCGTTTGGCGTTATGAATCGCAGGTCCCTCAGCCCCAGATCCTTCATTATTCTGGCATACCGGAGCACGTCCTCGACAGGCCTGTGCCTCACGAGTGCCTTAAACATGAAGCTTGCCTGGCAGTAGGCGCAAGCGAAAGGGCAGCCCCTAGTTATCTCCATGGGCCCGGCGAGGCCGCGCCAGTAGGGCCAAGGGGGGAACTCCTCGAATCTGGCCAAGCCGCGGGGCCCGGCGAAGCCCTCGTCGCTGTAGACGCCCTTCACCCTCCTCCAATCATCGCCTTCCTCCAGAGCCCTCAGGAGCTCCGGCAGAGTCTCCTCGCCCTCGCCGTGGACTGCTGCGTCGAAGCCCAAGGCTAGGGTGCCCCAGGGGTCGCCGGTGGCGTGGGGCCCTCCTGCCACCAAGAAAAGCCTCCCGGAAACCTTCCTCAGGCCCTCGAGGAGTCCTTCGTCCAGCAACATGGGAGTGAGCAGCGTTGCGCCGAGGACTACCTTGTACTTCCCTGCGTACCTCAGCGCCTCCAGCGGGTCCTTTACGAACCCGGCCTTGAACCCTGAGCTCTCTACGATAGAGATCACGGAGTACGCGCTGTACTTGACGTCCTTTCTCAGCAGATGGAGGTAGAGGAGCTTCAAGGCTTCTTGGGCTCCTCCAGGACCTCCTCCAGCTTCTTTATCAGTTGTGCGCGCTCGCCGGAGAGCTCGGCCAGCCTCCTGCTCCTCCACTCGCCCAGCTTGCCCAAGCTCTTGTTCAAGCCGCTGTCGAGGTACCCGGAGACCACCTTTTTGGCCCCGTAGTAGAACTTGCCCAACTGCCTTGCTAATGCGGCCAGCTGCTCGGGCGGCACTATGCCGAGGAGCAGCAGGAAGGCGAACAGAACCTCCACGTGGCCGCTCTGTATGAAAAGAGCCAGCAAAATGAAGGCGAGGAAGACCGTGAGGACGTTCATCCCTCTGCCCGCCGTAGCTTCTGAGGACGGCACAAAAATCAGTCGCTACCGAAGTTCTCTAGGAAGATGTCGCGGTAGTAGTCTTGGAGCATCTCCTTCTCCTCCTCGGTCAGAGCCCTCCTCTCCTCAGCCTTCACTACCTTGGAAGTGGTAACTACGTGCTTCTCCTTTTCTACGGTCCTTACTATCTTGCCCTTACCCTTGGCCTCCATCCTGTGGCCGCATTTGGGGCATACGAAAACTACCTTGCCGTCCTTCCTTTCCACTTTCATGAGTGCCCCGCACTTAGGGCAAAACGTGACGCTCAAGTCCTCCACCAGCTGGGGTTAGGTGGAGGACTGAGGTATTAAAAATGTTGAGGACCGTGCACTGCAAATATATCTCCGTAAGGGATCTGTGAAGGGGCCTAAGGTTTGAGCACGCACGTCTTCACCCGCCGAGTGGGCTTCGTTAAGAAGGATGGCACCGGGTGCTCCGGCGTCCGCGAGATGTGGAAGACAATAAACTCCTTGGGAATGGACGTCAACGCCACAATATATAACAAAGGCAACAACATAGCCGTCGCCATACTCTTGGATGTGGAGAACCCCAACTACTACGGCGTCGTCGAGGTGACGACGGAGCTCCCCCCGCCGAAACCCCTGAGGGGCCCTTCCTACTTGTCCGCCATAGCGGCCGAGGCGGCTAGGCTTGCTTCCGAGGCTTACGAGAAGGTCGAGGTAAGCGGGGAGGGGGCAGAGCCCAAGATAGTCTTCGGCCAAAAGGAGGTCGACCTCAAAAACATGTGCTCGGTAGAGGATATAACCAAAGAGCCCGGACCCATTGAGCTGAGCAAAATAGTTAGGGGCGTCGAGTCCGTCTGCACGTCGCCGATATACGTGAACCTCGAGGACGTGCTCGAGGACCTGCCCAGCTTCGCGGCGGCGGCGGCGAGGGGCCCTTCGAAGGTCCTTAAGCCCATCTGCTACAGCGAGCCGTTCTTGGTTGCTGTGGTCAGCAGTAGCATAGGTTTAACTGTGGTCACGTCGGGGCAAGAGGGCGAAGAAGAGACTTACGCGACCGAGTTCGGTATATGAGGTGGGAGCGATGGACATCCTCAAGATATTGATGGAGGACGCCGGGTGCGAGCGCTTCGACGAGCAGTGCGTTCAGAACATCCTCAAGCTGGTCGAGGAGAACAAGTACCCTAAGTTGAGCGAGGAGGAAAAGGCCGCGCTTGACGAGAGCTTGGCGGAGCAGATAGTCAAGGTGCGCTTGAGCTCGCACCAGCTCGCGGAGGAGGCCGAAAGGCTGGGGCTGTCGAGGACTGCGGCGGCGCTGAGGGGGATGATAGAGGAGGTGGCCGGAGAGGAGGAAAAGTCGTTCCCAGAGGAGGTGGAAGAGGACGAGCTGAAGACGGTGCCGAAAGTTATCAATAAAGAGGCGCCGACTCAGCCCTCAGGGGCGCAACCGGGCGTGAAGAACGGGACGGTAGTCGTGAAGACCAGTCGGCTCGCGACTCTTCTTTCAATAATAGCCGTCGCGCTCTCCGCTCTCACCCTAGCCACTTTGTTGGGCTACGTCAACGTTCTTCCTATATCTATGAAAATAAAGGACGTTGAAATGCTTAAGGAAGAGGTAAACGTGATAAACCTACAGCTCGCGACCTTAAGGCAACAGCTGAACAGGGAGGTCGCAGCCCTCAAGAACGAGCTGAACGCGCTGAAGGGAAGCATCAGCGAGCTCAGCTCCAGGCTGGAGAGCGTCTACTCAGAGCTGACTTCGAAGCTCGCCCAGCTGACCAGCGAGCTCAACGCCACGCGTAGCAACGTCGAGAGGCTGGCGAGCGAGCTGGCGAGGCTGAGCAGTAGCAGCTCGGAGCTCATGAAGAATTTAGAAGGCTTGAGGAATGACTTGTACGCCCTCAACGAGACCGTGAGGACCGAGCTCTCAGCTCTGAAGGCTGAGCTGGCCGCACAGAAGGAGGCCATAAAGCTGATGGAAGCCAAGCTGGAGGAGCTCAACAAGCGCGTTGACAAGCTGTACAGCGACGAGACCCGGTTCGTTACTAAGGACGAGTTTGCCAAGCTCGTTGCAAACGTGACGAAGCTTGCCGTCGAAATAGAGGCGTTCCGGACCAGAATATTAGAGATGAACGCCACGATAGCAAGGTTCGAGGCCCTCGCTAGGGACTTGGAGAAGCTGAGGGACAAGCTCTTGACCCTGAACAAGATCGAGGCAGAGCTGGCGAGGCTGAGCAAAGGCTACGAGGAGCTCAAGGCGAGCGTGGAGGAGCTCTTGGCAGAGCAGCAGAGGATCGGGGAGAGGCTGAGCAACGTCGAGGAGAGGCTCGGCAGGCTTGAGGGCAGCTACGACGTCTTGATGACGGCCGTTGCAGAGCTGGACGCGAAGGTGCTGGAGCTCCAGAAGGGCTTGAAGGAGCTCAGGATGAACCTCACCCAAGCGGTGCTGAAAGCCCTAGGCACGCCCGAGGCCTTGAAGATAATCTACAAGGGCCTCGTGGAGGAGTACAAGATCGACCAGAGGATTGCTAAAGCACTGCTCTCGAACTACTCAGCGCTGATGCTCATGATAAGGAACGTAGTAGCGCAGGAGTGCGCCAAGGCGGTGGCCGGGCAAGGCGGATACGTGCGCCTAACGGGCTGAAGGGGCTCGGCGACCGTGGGAGTCCTCACGCCTTTCGGTGCCCTATCGGTTCCTCATTGCCACAAAACTAGAAAAACCTCATTTTGAGTGGGCCACGGTGCCGTTGGATGGCCCAGAGGACGACCATAAGCGTGATTAAAGCTGATATCGGCTCGCTGGCAGGACACCACACCATCCACCCGGACTGCATGGCCGCCGCCTCCCGGATCTTGGCGGAGGGCAAGAGGAACGGCGTGATCAGCGACTTCTACGTCACCCACGTGGGCGACGACTTGGTCCTAATTATGACCCACACCAAAGGGGTGGACAACCCCGAGGTCCACGGCCTCGCCTGGGAGGCCTTCAAGAAGGCGGCTGAAATCGCTAAGGAGCTGGGCCTCTACGCCGCCGGCCAAGACCTCCTCAGCGACGCCTTCTCCGGCAACGTGAGGGGCCTGGGCCCGGCGGCGGCTGAGATGGAGATAGAGGAGAGGCCCAGCGAGCCCATAGTTATCTTCGCCGCCGACAAGACCGAGCCCGGAGCCTACAACCTGCCCTTGTACAAGATCTTCGCGGATCCCTTCAACACCGCCGGGCTCGTAATAGATCCGAGGCTCCACGACGGCTTCATATTTGAAGTCGTCGACGTCTTCGAGGACAAGGGGGTCCACTTGAAGACCCCCGAGGAGCTCTACGACCTCCTCGCTCTCATAGGCACTCCCTCCAGATACGTCATAAGGAGGGTGTTCCGCAAGGACGGGAGGATCGGCGCGGTTGTGAGCGTAGAGAGGCTCAACTTGATTGCAGGAAAGTACGTGGGCAAGGACGATCCCGTGATGATAGTGAGGGCCCAGAGCGGGTTCCCCGCCGTGGGCGAGGTGCTGGAGCCCTTCACCTTCCCGCACTTGGTGGCCGGCTGGATGAGGGGCTCCCACAACGGCCCCCTCATGCCGGTCCCCGTTAGGGACGCCAGGCCCACCCGCTTCGACGGGCCTCCAAGAGTCATCGCCTTGGGCTTCCAAGTGAAGAACGCCAAGCTGGTAGGGCCCAGCGACCTCTTCGACGACCCGGCATTCGATAAGGCGAGGGAGGTGGCAAACGAGGTGGCGGACTACATGAGGAGGCACGGGCCCTTCATGCCGCACAGGCTGGACCCCAGCGAGATGGAGTACACCACGCTCCCGCAGGTGCTGGAGAAGCTCAAGGACCGCTTCAAGCCCGTGAAGGAGCTCCCGGAGCCGGAGGAGAGGCCCGCCGGGGCCTCTGAGGAGGAGGCTCACGACTGATTTTTGA